>JBLICT010000166.1:0-7275 GCA_047632415.1 Maribacter sp. | reverse complement strand
AGCAATAGGTTTAGAAACACTAGCGGTTCGGAAGCGGGTTTTCTTGGGATTAATATTACGTTTTTCCTCTAAATCGGCATATCCATATCCTTTTTGTACGATAGGATTTCCGTCTTTTAGCACCGTAATAGAAAGTCCTGGTACTCGCTTTTCATTCACCAAGCCTTGCAACAAACTATCGGCCTTTACTAAAGCATTCAAGTTGTTGTCATCCCCTATAATCCTTTTAGAAGTAAATATATTTTTTAGATAGGTTAGGATAGGATTCGCCATTAAGAATACATCAGAAAATTAATTGAACAAAAGGCGGCCATTAAATATTTCCTCCACCTCAACGGTTGGTGGGCGATTAAAACAAATCACATCCCCAGTGCCACGAATAATCCCCCGTACCGATTCTTGGGGATTTGTCAAAATATCGTTGGTTCCCCTATGGTTCAGCACTACATTCTGGGCCATTAAATTTTCAGCTTCAATTCTAGAATCGCCAGCTGCAATGGTCACAATAAAATCCGTAGTGGTTCCTGATAACTTAAAATAAGCAATACCGTTTGTAGTTATGCTAACCGTTGTGGAACTTACCTCCAAATCGAAAGAACCATCAGTTGTTTCATTCTCCGGATTGGTAAAGCTTTCAGAAAGTAGGCTTAGACTAGGATAGTTCAAGACACCATCACTACGAATCAATAATCCAGTGCTGCTGCGAATGTTGGTTATATTTGGCGAGGTAACATAAACCGTGGTAACCCCATAGTCCCGGAAAAGATTACAGCCGTTCTTATTTCTCACGATCAATCTATCTCCATCTATAGTTGCAGTTACTTCGTTTATTAAAAATTCTCCAGTCTCAATTTCTACTTTTTGCAAAGGACCCTCTTTTAGGACAAGAGCTACTTTCTCAAAAACGGTAATCTTATCAAAACTGGGTAAAGTAACTTCCTGTCTAACCAGTTCACCCTGGTTTTGAAGACAATCCGGCGCATTTTCAGAATTACATGAAAATAAGAAGCAGCAAATGATAAGCCCTACAATATACCCCTGCATCCCGAAACTAAATGATTTTCTCCGTACTATTACTCCAAGGTCCAACATCTAAACTCTATTTTTCAAAATCTAACTCCTATTCCAAATTCAACCGCTTCGGCCGCAGCTCCATGCGATTTAAGGGTTACAGCACCAAAAACCTTATCACCAAAATAGCGTTTCATCCCTACCCGATTATACACTCTACCTTCAAAATCAAAAGGATAATATACATAATAGCCTAACTGCGTTACAATACTCGTTTTATTAATGAACAATTCATGACCTACAAAAAGGCCTACCCTTCTGTAATCGTCGTCAATATTTACGTCCATCTCAGGAAAAGAGGTGCCTTGAAAACGTATCAACTCCTTTAAAAAATTAGAGAAAAATACATCAGCCCCTAGCTGAATAGCGCTTTTTCTACCTAAGCGTTTGTCTGCATAACCAGATAAAACAACAAACCCATACTGTCCGGAACCTATAATATCACTCTCGTTAATACCACTCCGTAAGGCTAAGTTGTAACGTACCGGCTCAGTAACTTTTTCCTTAGGTCCGGCAGGAATATATTCCAACTCGGTCCCACCGTCTAGGTCATAGACCAAACCTGCATTGAACGCAAAGGTATTGGTAGAAGTATTTGGTGCCCGCACATTGGCATTAGAATAATGTATCACCGATATCCCGGCTTTGAACCCTAAACCTTTAAAAACATTCTCTTTATGGTAGTTAAGCATCAAGTAGGTAGAGCTCATAAAATCGGAGCCATAGGCATTGTTCCTAAAATTAGTATTCTTGTCGTAGGGATTGGTATTATAAGAAAGACCTTGGCCTATTCTAAACTGGATATTTCGCTTAAAAAAGTAAAAATTATAGTGGGCATACACCCCAAAATTATTCCCTAAAGTCTCGTTGTTCATGTTTTGATAAATGAACGAGGCGCCATAATCAGGATACTTGTACAAAGCTTCCCATTCACGCGAACCATAGGTTTTTCTGTTATAGCTTAGAATAAAACCAGCAGGATGATTGGAAATCAAATGGGAAATATCTGGATTATGCAGCATCACAGACCCATAGAACTGACTCGCATCTATAGTGTGTTTTTTTATTTCCTCGCTATCTTGAGATACGCAAAAAGCAAAGGATAATAAAGCACAAAAAATAAAAATCTGCCTCATGGGGCGCAAAGGTAAGGAGTTCTGTAATGCAAGTGGGAAATTAGAAATGGACAATGGGAAAAATGTTGGCTAGATGCGTGGTGATTGTCGTATGATGTTTCAAATACAAACTCAAATGCAAAACTTACTATCCATACAGAACGAACTACCCACTGTTTTCATCATATTAGTACGTAGCTACAACTATCGCTGAACACTTCAACTCTAGGGATTTCATTGGCAACGCCGTAAAAAGAACTGTATTCGTTTTTATTTTCAAAAAACTTCCCTGCGCTACTTTATCAACTACTAAAACCTGAAACAACACGCCATAGACTAACAGCTAAAAAACAGCTTTAGCAATTGATTTAATATTATCCGATTTTCCCATCGAGTAGTAATGTAAAACTGGCACGCCAGCTTCTTTAAGTTCCTTAGACTGTTGAATAGCCCATTCAATGCCTACTTGTCTAACTTCCTTATTATTTTTACAATCATCCACCGCCTCAATCAAATCTTGTGGTAAATCTATTCGAAACACCTGTGGCAATAATTGTAAATGTCGTTTTACGGCAATCGGTTTAATCCCAGGAACAATAGGGACATTTATTCCCATGGCTTTGGCAGCTTCCACAAACTCAAAATACTTTTGATTATCAAAAAACATTTGGGTAACCACATAATCGGCACCAGCATCAACCTTTTCTTTTAAACGCTTTAAGTCTGATGTCAAAGAAGGTGCTTCCAAATGCTTTTCGGGATACCCAGCAACACCAATGCAAAAATCCGCACAGTCATCCGTTTCAATAACCTCGTGCAGGTACTTTCCACAGTTCAAATCCTGAATCTGTTTTACCAAACCTGTAGCATAAGGGTGTCCTCCTTTTGTTGCCTCAAAATACTTTTCCTCTCGCATAGCATCGCCACGGAGCGCCATCACATTATCTATACCCAAGTAATGACAATCTACCAATAAGTACTCCGTTTCCTCCTTGGTAAATCCACCACAAAGCACATGTGGTACGGTATCCACATCGTATTTATGCTTGATAGATGCGCATATCCCAACAGTACCCGGACGCATACGCGTAAGTTTCTTATCCAAAAGACCGTCCCTATCAATGTAGATGAATTCTTCACGAGAAGTCGTCACATCAATAAAGGGAGGCTTAAACTCCATCAACGGGTCTATATTACCATACAACTCTTGAATATTACGTCCTTTTACCGGTGGAATAATTTCAAACGAAAATAATGTTTTCCCTTTCGCTTCTTTAATGTGGTCTGTTACTTTCATAATGGCCCCCTAGTCCCCTAAGGGGGACTTTTATTCGGGTTCTTTTAATTAATACTTAATTACTCATTTTATTTGGGCGTTTCCACCAAATGGCGGGCGGGCTTTTCGCTATATTGTTTTGAGTAAAAAGACTCAAAAAAGATGTCGCTTCAATCCCTAACGCATCATTTTATCTAGGCGCTCCTTAAGAAAACTTGAATAGGTTAGTACAGGTTAATTTTCATTCACCTCATCCACGCTTCCAGTACCCTTGCTTTCTACAACAAATAATCCTTAATCCTCGGCAATATTAGGTGCTAGCCATTTTTTAGCTTTCTCCAATTCTATTTCCTTTCTATTAGCAAAATCTTCTACTTGATCCCCCTTAATCTTGCCCAGACCAAAATATCTGGCCTCAGGGTTTCCAAAATAATACCCACTAACAGATGACGCTGGCCACATCGCCAAACTTTCCGTCAGGGTTACGCCAATTTTTTCTTCTACTAGTAATATTTTCCAAATGGTTAATTTCTCTAAATGGTCCGGGCATGCAGGGTACCCAGGTGCAGGGCGTATGCCCTTATACTTTTCGTTGATTAATTCTTCGTTAGCTAAATCTTCGTTCGAAGCATAACCCCAATGTTTGGTTCGTACTTCTTTGTGCAAATATTCTGCGAAAGCTTCCGCCAAACGGTCAGCCAATGCTTTTATCATTATGGAACTGTAATCATCTAAATCCTTCTCGTATTGCGCTGCTAATTCCGCAGTACCAAAACCGGTAGACACACAAAAACAACCCATGTAATCTTGTTTACCACTTTCCTTAGGAGCGATGAAATCTGCCAAGGCGTAGTCAGGAACACCTTCACGCCTTTGTAATTGTTGACGTAGGGTTCGGAAGGTGTAGGTTTCAGCTTCAACTTTTTTACCAGCAACCCTTTCCTCCGAATTCTCCGATGTGCTGAGCATAATATCATCAGAATCGATTGTATTGGCAGGGAACAGTCCAAAAACAGCTTTCGCCTTCAATTTTTTCTCTGTTACTATTTCCGTTAACATTTTCTGGGCATCTGCAAACAAATCTGTAGCCTGTTCCCCGATTACATTATCCGTTAATATGTCCGGATATTTTCCATGGAGTTCCCAACTTCGAAAAAAGGGTGTCCAATCTATAAATGAGACCAATTTCTCTAAATCCATATCTTCAATAATCTGGATTCCAAGTTTGTTTGGTTTTACAATTTCTGAAGTATCCCAATCTACTTTATACTTGTTTTCCCTAGCTTTTTCTATGGATTTGTATTCTTTCTTGACAGAACGTTTCAAAAATTTATCTCGAAATATATCGTAGTCCTCCTTTATGGCTTTCTTATACCCATCGGAAGTCTCTTTTTTAAGTAAGTCACCAACGACGGTAACCGCGCGAGAAGCATCATTGACATGCACTACAGCCTGACTGTATTGTGGGTCTATTTTTACAGCAGTATGTGCTTTACTTGTTGTTGCTCCACCTATTAACAATGGCACCTTGAAATTTTTACGTTCCATCTCCTTTGCTAAATGCACCATTTCGTCCAAGGAAGGTGTAATCAAACCACTTAACCCAATAATATCAACGTTATGTTTTATGGCCTCATCTATGATTTTTTCTGGCGGCACCATCACACCTAAGTCAACTATCTCATAGTTGTTGCAAGCTAAGACCACACTCACAATATTTTTTCCTATATCGTGTACATCACCCTTTACAGTTGCCATCAAAATTTTTCCAGCACCGTCGTTGTCTCCTTCTTGAGGATTTAATAATTTCTCTTCTTCAATATAAGGCAACAAATATGCTACCGCCTTTTTCATCACACGAGCAGATTTTACCACTTGTGGCAAAAACATTTTTCCACTTCCAAAAAGATCTCCCACCACATTCATTCCTGTCATCAAATTCACCTCAATAACTTCAATAGGCTTCTCCGCTCCCTGCCTTGCTTCCTCTACATCTTCAACAATATATTGGTCTATTCCTTTAACCAATGCCCTTGTAATCCTGCTTTGAACCGGTTCTTCTCGCCAGGATAAGTCTTTCTTATTTTCTTTGGTTTTACCAACAACAGATTCTGCAAAATCTAGCAGTCTTTCTGTAGCATCATCACGGCGATTGAGCATTACATCTTCTACATGCGCTAACAAATCTTTGGGGATGTCATCATAAATTTCCAACATGGTCGGATTCACAATACCCATATTCATACCAGCTTTAATAGCATGATATAAAAAGACGGAATGCATTGCCTCCCGTACGGGATTATTTCCTCTAAACGAAAAGGAAACATTACTCACACCTCCACTTACACTACAATAGGGAAGATTTTCCCGAACCCATTTTGTAGCGCGTATAAAATCGAGCGCATTTAACTTATGCTCATCCATACCCGTAGCAACAGGAAAAATATTAAGATCAAAAATGATATCCTCAGGAGCAAAGCCTACTTTTTGTACCAGCACGTTATAGGAACGCTTGGCTATTTCTATTCGTCTATCATAATTATCCGCCTGTCCTACTTCGTCAAAAGCCATCACAATAACGGCTGCACCGTAGCGCTTAACTAATTTTGCTTGATGTATAAACTCGGCCTCCCCTTCTTTTAGACTGATGGAGTTGACTACGCATTTACCTTGCACTACTTGTAAACCAGCTTCTATTATTTCCCATTTAGAGCTATCTATCATAATAGGTACTCGTGAAATATCGGGCTCTGCAATGACAAGGTTTAAAAACTTGACCATAGCTTCTTTACCATCAATAAGACCGTCATCCATATTAATATCGATGATCTGTGCCCCTCCTTCTACCTGATCACGTGCAACAGCAAGTGCTTCCTCAAATTTTTCTTCCTTAATAAGCCTTAAAAACTTTTTGGAACCCGCTACGTTGGTACGTTCCCCAACATTAACAAAATTTGTTTCTGGGGTTACCACAAGTGGTTCAAGACCACTTAATTTTAAGTATTTTGGTTTAGTTTCAGACATTAGGTATAGTGTAATACTTGAGGAAAAGGTTCATAAAAATGGTGTAATAATTTTTTCCATTGTTGATATTTAGGAGATTTTCGAAAACCAAGTTCATGATCTTCCAAAGTTTTCCAATTTACCAACAGAATATATTGATTTTCCTGTTCGATACACTTCTTCAACTCATGGTTAATATATCCTTTCATAGCAGAAATTATTTTGGACGCATGTTCAAAATTTTGCTCAAATGCATCCTGCTTTCCTGTTTTTATATTCAATATGGCCACTTCCAAAATCATATGCTAACGTTATCTAAGAACTTCCTAGGCTCATATGCCTCAACCAACTCTGCAATTGCAGCAATATGTTCCGGCGTAGTTCCACAACATCCGCCAACAATATTTATCAAGCCTTTTTCTACATATTCTTTTATTTGTTCTGCCATCTGTTCCGGTGTTTCATCATACTCTCCAAATGCATTGGGCAGACCGGCATTAGGGTGTGCAGAAACTCCGAAAGAGGTTCTGCTAGCTAATACTTCTAAATGTGGTACAAGTTGGCTGGCACCCAAGGCACAGTTAAATCCTACGGTTAAAATTGGAATATGGGAAATGGATATAAGGAAAGCTTCAGCCGTTTGTCCTGAAAGGGTTCTTCCAGAGGCATCTGTAATGGTGCCACTTACCATAATGGGAACATCAATATTCCGCTCCTCCTTTACTTCTTCAATGGCAAATAAGGCAGCCTTGGCATTTAAGGTGTCAAAAATAGTTTCAACTAAAAGCAAATCGGCACCACCATCCAACA
>JBLICT010000165.1:0-7291 GCA_047632415.1 Maribacter sp. | reverse complement strand
CACTTGGGCCATGCCTCCCTTATAAAAAGAGCCCTTTCTGAGAATGACGAGGTAGTAGTAAGCATTTTTGTTAATCCTACACAATTTAATAACCAAGAAGACCTTGTAAAATATCCAAAAACACTAGATGAGGATATGGCACTTATAAAAGCGATATCGTCTGAGATTATAGTTTTTGCTCCAACAATAACCGAAATATACGATAAAGCAACCGTATCAAAATCCTATGCCTTCAATGGTTTGGAGAAGGTTATGGAAGGAGCCTTTAGAACAGGACATTTTAATGGTGTGGGAACCATAGTAGAAGCTCTGTTCAACTTAATTGAGCCCACAAGAGCTTACTTTGGCGAAAAGGATTTTCAACAATTGCGTATCATCCAAAAACTGACTGAAATACAGAAAATACGTGTTGCTGTTATAGGCTGCCCTATAGTTCGTGAACCCCATGGCTTAGCCATGAGTTCCAGGAATGAAAGGTTGAATTCCCGGCTAAGACAAAAAGCTAGTTTTATATACAAAACACTGCAAACTGCCAAACAAAAATTTGGCACGGAAAATGCCCCTAAAGTAAAGGAATGGGTAGAAAATAGATTTAAAAAGCATACCGATTTTAAACTAGAATATTTTGAAATAACGGATGTTGCTACGTTGACCCCCATTCAACAAAAAATAAAGAACACAAAATATAGAGCCTTCATTGCCGTTTTTGCAGATGACGTTAGACTTATAGACAATATAGCGCTCAATTAATTACTTTTGAACCATGCAAATAGAAGTAGTAAAATCAAAAATACACCGAGTAAAGGTCACAGGGGCTGACTTAAATTACATTGGAAGCATTACCATTGATGAAGATTTGATGGACGCTGCCAATATTATTAGAGGAGAAAAGGTGCAAATAGTCAACAATAACAATGGTGAACGACTAGAAACCTACGCTATACCTGGGCCACGTGGCAGTGGAGAAATTACCTTAAATGGTGCTGCCTCTAGAAAAGTTGCCGTTGGTGATGTTTTAATATTGATATGCTATGGCAGAATGGATATTGAACAGGCAAAGAAATTTAACCCCTCACTTGTGTTCCCTAACGAGGAAACTAACTTGTTAAACTAATTTTGACAAACACTTTAAAAAAAAATCTAAAAACTATACTCCCGATTGCTCTGGGAGTTTTTTTGGTTTGGTACTCCTATAACGCTACAAGTCCCGAAGATCGTAAGCAAATCCTTTTTTATATAAAAGAGGCGGATGTGCTCTGGGTCTCTTTATCTGTACTACTGGGTATCTTAGGCCACCTCTCACGCGCTATTCGTTGGAATTATTTATTAGAACCACTGGGATACCAGCCCAAACTAAAAAATAATTTACTGATCATCCTAATGTCCTACTTTGCTAATCTTGGTATACCAAGAACAGGAGAGGTGCTACGGGCAACAGCCCTTACTACATACGAAGACGTACCATTCGAAAAAGGCTTTGGTACCATTGTAACAGAAAGGGTAATTGATGTAATTATGTTGTTATTCATCGTGCTTCTGGCATTGGTTTTACAAACTGATGTAATCATGGATGTTTTACAGAAAAAAGGGTTAGACATAAAAGGTATATTATTGCTTTTAGGAGCTGCTTTAGTTGCTGGGGCTGTTTTTATCCTTTTCATCAAAAAATCATCCAACAGTATCGCGATAAAAATAAAGTCTTTTGTAAAAGGATTATTGGATGGTGTTTTTAGCATTTTTAAGATGAAGCGGAAATGGTCCTTTGTGTTTCATACCCTATTCATCTGGGGATGCTATATTGGCATGCTCTGGGTCATAAAATTTACAGTTCCGGAAACCGTGGAACTAACGTTCAGTCAGCTATTGGTAGCCTTTGTTGCAGGTGCTTTTGCGATGGCCACTACGAATGGGGGCATAGGCCTATACCCTATAGCGGTTAGTAACGCTTTAGCTATTTTTGGCATTAGCGCTGTTGCCGGAGATGCCTTTGGATGGATCATATGGATTTCACAAACCTTGATGATCGTTGTTTTTGGTGCAATATCTTTTCTGCTATTACCGTTATGGAACAGAAACAAACAGTAGCCATACTGTTGAAAAACACAAAATGCGCCACATTTTATTCCTCACCATCTTTTTTTTAGGCCTTGTTTCCAGCGCCCAAACAACGCAAGAAATATTTGAATCCTTTAAACTTCAGGAGCGACGAGATGTTCACTATTATTTTCCGGAAGAACTTGACGATACCAAAAAATATCCATTAATTCTAGTACTAGATGCGGAATACCTTTTTGAGCAAGTAGTAGCCACATCAAAATTTTATAGCCGTTTTCATGGTGCACCAGAAAGTATCGTAGTAGGAATAAATCAAGGCAAAAATGACATTCGATTTGAGGATTGCGCCTTTGATTCAGAAACAGGACTTCCCCAAGAAAAATCAAAAAAATTCTTTGAATTTTTAGGAATGGAAATCATTCCTTACCTAGACCTTAACTACAACACGGCTCCGTTTAAGATTGTGGTAGGTTACGATATCAGTGCTAATTTTCAAAATTACTGGTTGTTTAAAGACAACTCACTTTTTAACGCCTACGTAAGCATCTCGCCAACCTTAGCACCAGAAATGGAAACCCGCGTACCAAGCCGTCTGGGTAGTTTTGACAAGCAAATCTTTTATCAGCTTATCTTAGAAGGAGAAAAAACCAAGAGTACAGACGCTATACTAGCCATGGACAAAGGTATAAAGGCGATTAACAAGGAGAGCTTACACTATTTCTTCGATACCTATGAAGATGCCGATCATATCTCAGTAGCCACCTACGGCATTGGAAAAGCGTTTGATAACATATTTAGTATGTTCAAACCTATTAGTCCAACCGAATATAGAACGCAAATACTTACTTCAGAGGAACCTGTATTTAATTACTTAGAAGCTAAATATAAGGGGATAGAAGACCTATTTGGCTTTAGCAAACCCGTGGCACTTAACGATATTATGGCAATTTATGCCGCTAGTAGAAAAAAAGAGGATTTTGATTCTCTAAAACCGCTCTCGGACCTATGCAAAAAACAATATCCGGAAACTATGCTTGGTTTCTATTTTGAAGGTGAATATTACGAACAGATGGGCGAGCCCAAAAAAGCCCTTAAAACTTTTGAAAAAGCCTTTTTGATGGAAGAGATTGATTTTCTGACCAAAGAATTAGCCCTTGAAAAAATGGACGCACTTAAAGCTGATTTCGGTTTCTAAACCTACTTATGCTTACATCCCAAATCTTAATACCTACCGCTTATGATAAAAATCGACTCCAAGTACTTCATCGTCTCGGGAATCCTATTTACTTATTTTGGACTCAGAGGAGAATTTGTATTGGTCTATAACGGGTTATCTCTTCTGATGGCATGGGCCTCATTTTTTATAGCCTTCAGCGAAATGAACAATAGCAGTAGCAAAAAATAGGACGCCTTTGTAAGTAACCTATAATTGCCATATTCAAACTTCTTGCTACCTTTAGCCCAAACGGGAGATACTAAAGATGGCCAAGACAAAAACGGCATTTTTTTGCCAAAATTGCGGTACTCAATACGCCAAATGGGTAGGGCAGTGCGCAGCGTGTAAAGCATGGAACACGGTGGTAGAAGAAGTTGTCCAAAAAGAGGAAAAAGTAAGTTGGAAAACACCCACAAATACTGCGAAAAGGGTTTCTACACCACTACTGGTAAACGAAATAAGTACAGAAAAAGAACTACGTTTAGATACGTATAACCTAGAATTTAACCGCGTTCTTGGTGGTGGATTGGTTCCGGGTGCACTTGTGCTAATCGGTGGTGAACCAGGCGTTGGAAAAAGCACCTTGCTTTTACAGATTGCCCTCAAATTACCTTACAGAACACTTTATGTATCTGGGGAAGAAAGCCAAAAGCAAATTAAAATGCGCGCCGATCGCATTCACCCCAATAGCCAAACCTGTTTTATTCTTACCGAAACTAAAACCCAAAACATTTTCAAACAAATAGAAGCGACTGAACCAGATATCGTGGTCATCGATTCTATACAGACGTTACACTCCGATCACATTGAGTCGGCCGCGGGCAGTATATCTCAAATACGAGAATGTACCGCCGAACTCATCAAATTTGCTAAGGAAACTAACACTCCAGTCATTTTAATCGGCCACATTACGAAAGATGGATCCATCGCCGGACCCAAGATTTTAGAACATATGGTAGATACCGTTTTGCAATTTGAAGGGGATAGGAATTATGTGTACCGTATTCTTAGGTCTTTAAAGAATCGCTTTGGTTCTACTGCAGAATTGGGTATCTACGAAATGCAAGGAAGCGGACTACGTGAAGTTAACAATCCATCCGAAGTGCTTATTTCTAAAAACGATGAAGGTCTAAGTGGTACCGCTATTGCTTCTACTGTAGAAGGTATGCGCCCTTTACTAATAGAAATACAGGCATTGGTAAGTACGGCAGTTTACGGAACTCCTCAGCGCTCTACTACGGGCTATAACGCCAAACGTCTGAATATGCTTTTAGCTGTACTGGAAAAAAGAGCTGGTTTTAAACTGGGTGCAAAAGATGTATTCCTGAATATTACAGGTGGTATTTCGGTAGATGACCCTGCTATTGATTTGGCCGTAATTGCCGCAATTTTATCCAGTAATGAGGATATTCCTATAGAAAAAGGCATCTGTTTTGCTGCAGAAGTTGGTCTTGCGGGCGAAGTGAGACCTGTACAGCGAGTAGACCAGCGTATCTTAGAGGCCGAAAAACTAGGCTACCATACCATTATTGTATCAAAAAGCAATAAAATAGGGCTTAAAAAAACAAAAATAAAGGTGCTGCTTGCTTCAAAAATTGAAGATATTGTCCAAAATTTATTTGGTTAACGTTTATCTCTCATTATTCTGGCCATGACCAGAATAATAATGATTACAGCAATAATCAAAACTATTTGACCAAATCCCATTTGTAAAAACCCTAGATTCATCATTTTAAGGTGCAGGATTAGGAATTTGATTGTGAATGGCATCAATACCTTTTAAGACTTCGTCCGAAAGTTCTACTTCTATACTAGAAATATTTTCCTTCAGCTGCTTTATGGAAGTAGCCCCAATGATATTACTGGTTATAAACGGTCTTGTATTTACAAAAGCAAGTGACATTTGAGCCAATGACAAGTCGTTTGCTTGGGCCAACTCATAGTATTTTTGAGTAGCTTGGGTGGCTACTTCACCAACATATCTGCTAAAGTTAGGGAATAAGGAAATCCGTGATCCTTCTGGCAATCTTCCTTCCAAATATTTACCACTCAAAGCTCCAAAACCTAAAGGAGAGTAAGCCAATAATCCTATTTTTTCACGTATTGCAATCTCAGAAAGACCCACTTCAAAAAGACGATTCAGAAGACTGTAAGGATTTTGGATGGTTATGGTTCTGGGTAAGGTCGCATGTACTTTACTCTCCTCTAAATAGCGCATGGTACCCCAAGGTGTTTCATTAGAAATACCCACTTGCCGTATCTTACCCTCACGAATTAAATCGCGCAAAGTCTCCAGAACTTGATGAAAATTATCCTCCCAATGATCCGAAATATCATGCTCATAACCACGTTTACCAAAATAATTGGTATTCCTTTCTGGCCAATGCAATTGATATAGATCAATATAATCGGTTTGTAAACGTTCCAAACTACCTTCTACGGCATCGATGATAGAATCTCGAGAAAAACCAGTGGTGCGTATAAATTTGGTATAATCGCCATTTCCTGCAATTTTTGATGCCAAAACAATCTTATCACGGTTTCCGGTCTTTTTAAACCAACTTCCTATGATTTTTTCTGTGTGACCGTACCGATCAGTATGAGCAGGAACGGGATATAACTCTGCCGTATCAAAAAAATTAACCCCTTGTTCCAAGGCATAATTCATTTGTGCTTGTCCTTCCTCCTCTGTATTTTGCTTGCCCCAAGTCATACTGCCTAGGCAGATTTTACTTACTTCAATATTGGTATGGGGAAGGTGCGTGTACTTCATAGTATTTGGAAAATATAAATTTCAAAAGCAGCAAAATTACTAAATAAAATATCCCTAGCGGACAGGAAGCAATTTTTGGAGTTTAACCGAGGTCTAAGGTGCTGTATTCGTTAACAATAAAACCTGAGGAAAGGCCGTAACCCCGGTATTCATGGAAATGGACATCATCTCCTGAATATTGTATATAAAAGTCCCAAGCATTACATCCAACCGATTGTCGTTGTTAAAATCTCCTACTTCCATGGTAAGCCAATTTCCATGAATAGGCACTTCCATATACGACGGGGTAAAATCTAAATTTCCGTTGTTTTCCAAATAAACAATACTCTCCTTTGCATTGCGGTTATCGGTATATTCCGAATAGAGTGAAGCACCGATGATGTCTAAATCCCCGTCCATATCAAAATCCCGCACCATGGCTTTGCCGCAATCATACATAGGATAAAAGAACGATTCTTCAAATACATCATTCCCGTCATTAAGAAAAATTCGAATCCCATGATATGGCTTGTCTATCGCAGAATAGTCCCTGTTATCCCCATTGGTTACCATAATGTCTTGATAACCATCCGCATTAAAATCTGCCAATTCAAAATAACTTGTTCCGTTTACAGCATCAAAACTTAATACTGTTCTTTCCTCAAAATTATTATTCCCAATATTGTAGTAAATAATTATTTGCTCCCTTGCTTGAGTCATTAGGGCCATAATATCCGGTTTCCCATCTTTATTGAAGTCCGATATTTCAACTTTTCTTGTGCCAGGCAAGGTGTTCAGCACCTGTTCTTTTGAACTGTCAAAATTATCGAACCATGAAAGAGTACCACCATAATGCCCAAAATTGCAAAGTACCAAGTCCATTTTCCCATCGGCATTAAGGTCTTCTGTAACAAAATTTACTGGGCGTTTTAAGCTAGAAAATAGTGTCTTCGTATCTACTCCGAACGTTGCCCCCATGCGGTATAGATTTCCCAAAGACTGATCCGATGGCGAAAGTTTTCCTAAAGTGAGCAGTAATGGATTTCCATCGGCATCAAAATCTAAATGCGAAGCAGGACTATCCAAGGTATACGTATTAACGACACTACCTGTATTATCGAGCACAAAAAGGCTTTTGAAATCTCCAATATATAAATTTGAAGTAACAGAATCATAACGTAAAAGACTTACTTGGGGCAGTTTGGAATCTCCAATACTAATAGTTTGGGCCGTAAAGGGAAATATCGCTTCGGAGGTTTCCTCATTTC
>JBLICT010000164.1:0-7305 GCA_047632415.1 Maribacter sp. | reverse complement strand
CGGTACCAAGCTTTTACCATCAATGAGCGTTTCTTTAGGCAATTCAACATTACAAATTTGCGCTACTGTTGGTAAGATATCAATATGAGCAGCCCTTGTTTCAATATCGGTATTCTTTTCAAAACCTGAAGGATATCTAATATAAAAGGGTACCCGAACACCGCCTTGGTACACATCACCTTTGCGGCCTCGCAGTCCTCCTACGTATCTGGTTTGCTGTGGGCCATTATCTGTCATGAAAATAATTAAGGTGTTATCAGCAATATCTAAGTCATCTAGTTTTTTAAGGAGCTTACCAAAATTATCATCAATGTTGGTTACCATGGCATATACTTTTCTGGCATCTTCCTTATCCTTTTCCGTCATTGATTTACGGGGTCTGGAATCATTTTCAAAGCCAGAATCGGGGTCAATATCCTTGTATTGTTCATAGTACTTTTTAGGAACCTGTAATGGTGTATGTGGCGCATTAAAAGCGAGGTAGCACAAAAAGGGCGAATCTTTATTCTTGTCTATAAAATTTATAGCCTGCTCAGTAAAAATATCCGAGCAATACCCTGTGTAAGCCTCTTTTTTATTGTTGTGCCAAAGAACGGGGTCAAAATAACTTCTATCGCCTTTAAAATACGTGGTAATATCACCAACCTGACCCATTCCTCCAGAAAGATGTATCACTGATTCATCAAATCCCTGATCCATTGGTCTGCTCGGGTAATTATCGCCTAAATGCCATTTACCAAAAATCCCACTTTTATAATCTGCTTGTTTAAGCATTTCAGCAATGGTAACTTCAGTTGAAGCCATTATTGCGCCACCGTTATACGTATCTCTTATGCCTGTGCGCAACGAATAGCGGCCAGTCATAAGACTTGCGCGGGTTGGAGCACAGACAGGGGATACGAAAAAGTTATTGAAGCGTGTACTCTCTGTTGCAAACCCGTCAATATTTGGTGTGCGTACATGTGGATTACCTGTGATACCAAAATCTCCGTAACCTTGATCATCGGTCATTATTATTATCACATTCGGTTGCGGTTTTTGCTTAGCAAAACTTACCAATGAATAGCATAAGAAACAAGATAATGTTATAAAACATAGAGACCTTATTTTCATGTTTGGATTTAATTTATCTTACTCGTAATGGTTGTGTATAGTAACGAATGGGTGTATCTATTTTTTCTAATAGCATCATAAACTTTTAAAATTTTATACTCAACTACATCTCCTTTACATCAATATAAAAATTAGAATCAACTTTAAAAGTTGCTTCTCTTCGGTACTTGGGTGCCCTTTTCCATGTTGTCGTAGGGTTGATCCAGACTGCTATGTCATTTATGAATACGCGTATGGGCATATGTAATCCATCAACTACATTGGTATATCTGTATTTTAATTTTTTTCCATCTATAGTGTATTCTAAAACCGGTATCATCGTAGTTCTTAAATACTGGTCAAAAACGGATTCTAATTTCAAATCTGATTTTTTGGAAATATAGCTCTCTATCTGTGCCGTGGTGACCGTTTGGTGGTAAAAGTCTTTGTTTAATCCCCGTAGCACCTGTCGCCATTTTTCATCATCGTCTACCAATTGTCGTATGGTATGCAACAGGTTGGAGCCTTTGTAGTACATATCTCCGGATCCTTCCGCGTTTACGCCATAGGTGCCAATTACAGGTCTGTCATTTTTAATATTTTGTCGTAAACCCTGAACGTAGGCTTCGGAAGCTTCTTTTCCGTAATGATAGTCCAAGAATAAATTCTCTGAGTAGGAGGTAAAGCCCTCATGCACCCACATATCTGCAATATCCTTGTATGTGATGTTATTAGCGAACCATTCGTGACCAGATTCGTGAATGAGCAGAAAATCGAACTTCAATCCCCAACCGGTACCAGACAAATCCTTGCCCAGATAGCCTTTCTTCCATTGATTGCCGTAGGTGATGGAACTTTGATGTTCCATACCCAAATAAGGGACTTGCACCAGTTTAAAACTGTCTTCGTAAAAGGGATAGGGGCCAAACCAGTGTTCAAAAGCAGCCATCATTTTAGGTGCGTCCTTAAAGTGTTCTTTAGCTTTTTCCAGATCGTCTCGCAATACCCAATAATCCATATCGAGGACTCCTTTTTCTCCATCATATCTTTCCCCAAAATGGACATAATCCGCAATGTTTACGTTTACGCCATAATTATTTATAGGGTTGGATACAAACCAATGTGAGGTGTTTGTTAGGGTGTCTAGTTTTCGTAGCCTGCCGTTCGAGACATTGGTTAGTCCTTTAGGCACTTTTACGCTAATCAGCATACTATCTACCTCGTCGTACATATGGTCTTTGTTGGGCCACCAGACACTGGCACCCAAACCTTGACATGATGTGGCCACAAAGTGTTTGCCGTTGTTATCCCGTTTCCAAGAAAAGCCACCGTCCCAAGGGGCGCGTATTGCCTCCTTTGGATTTCCTGAATAATGAACCACAACTTCATTGAAATCTCCGGCCTTCTGTTGCTTTGTTAGTGTTACAAAATGAGCATTGCCGTTGGACTTGACCGATAAAGGCAGTCCATCCTGAGTTACTTTTTCAATTTTCAGGGGTGGTTGTAAGTCTACTTGTAATACTTGTTGACTTTCCAAAACCTTGTAGCGAATCGTATTTTTTCCACCAATATATTTTTCATCCGGTTTTACCTCAATATCTAAATGGTAGTAATTGAGGTCCCACCAAGCACGTTCTGGAGTAATACTGCCCCTAAGGGTGTCTTGTTCTGTGAACGCTCCTTTTTCCTGCTGTAACTGTCCTGCTAAGCTACTTGACAAAAACAGAAAGGGGAAGAGAATAAATAGTATTGACTTGTTCATAGTTTGGTTGCTTAATGTTGATGTACTGCCGGACTTACAATATATGATTTACGAGATGATTATCTGAAAATCGCATTAGGAAACACAACTTGACTCTCAAACCCATCTGCTCCAACAGTAGAAACTCCAAAGAAATAGTTATCTATGACAATTCCTTTTAAGGTAAACTCGGTCACATCGCCTACATATCTGCTGTTGTCCCACGTTGGGGAGGTAGTGTCTCGCCAATAGATTTTATAGCCAGTTGCACCATCTACTTTACTCCACTTGAATTTGGCGGACGGTTCCACTATACCACCAATTTCTACTTTTTTAGGTGCCGGTGGTGCCCATGCCAAGGATGCCATATTAATAGCATTGACGGCTGTTAATTTGGCTGCATATTCAAAATCTACATGTTCCAGTACATCGCCATAGGCAATGCCATCTTCCATCCGAATATCTTGGTGCTGTTGCGTGTAATTTTCGTGCGCTTCCATAATACGAATACCTGCAAAGCCGGCATCGTTAAAGGGTCTGTGGTGTCCGCCACGCCCAAAGCGGTCCAAACGGTAAATCATCATGGGATTCATATCTGGCATGTACGTTTTGGTCGTTTTATGCACATATCTCGCCAATTGCCGAGATATACCATCTACTTCACCACCGTAAAAACGTCTGGCATTGCGTTCTTTTTCAGTTTCCGTTGGAGGTACGGGTTCGGAGAAAATCCTAAAATCCGTGCTGCTGGTAATTCCGTCAACCCCAGTTATATTTCCAATCATATCATTATTAAATATCCCAATGATTTCCCAGCCTTGTTCTTTGGCATAAGCAGCAATACCACCACCACCAAAAAGACCTTGCTCTTCTCCGGAAAGTCCCATGTAGATAATGCTGTTCTCAAACTTGTATTTGGATAAAACTCGCGCGGCTTCTATCGCGCCCGCCATTCCGCTAGCATTGTCGTTTGCACCAGGTGAATCGTCCGTATAATTCGTAGGATTGCTCACACGAGAATCGATATCCCCACTCATAATGATAAAGCGATTAGGGTATGTACTACCCCGCTGAATCGCCAAGACATTCACCACTTCCACGTCTTTTATGATACGTGCGTTCGCTCCTTTTTTGACCAAATCTTTCTGATACATAACATCAAGGCAATTATTACATGCAGCAGATGTCTTTTCAAATTCAGATTTTATCCATCGCCTTGCTGCACCTATACCTCGGGTTTGGGACACCGTGTCGCTAAGTGTATGTCTAGTTCCAAAATTGGCTAATTTGGTAATATCATTTTCTAAACGTTCCGAAGAGACCGCGTCGATAATATCATAAATGCGTTGGTCAGTTTGCCCAGTCATGGGAAGGACTGAAAGTAATAAAAGGACTAAAAGTATTTTTTTCATTTTCTTTTTTATTTGATAGTACAATGTATTAAAATTAATCGTTTTTATGACCGGATAACTGCCATAATCCGAATAGTGGACCTAGGGCCAAAACAAGGAAAGTATATTCCGGTGATATCGCCTGACTAAATTTAGCCAATAGCTGAATACTCCCAATCGTAATGGTAAAACCGATACAGTTCACCAAGGTTAGCCCTGTTCCTTTTAATTTGGATGGTGCCGCTGTTGCTACAAGGTTGGAAAATTGGGGTGAATCTGCTGTTACCGCCATACCCCACAAACACCATCCGCCTAAGAAAAGAAGGGTGTTTGATTGAAAAAAAAGAGGAGAAGCAAGACAGCATATCCCTGAAACTAAAAGGGCTGTAAACGCTACCCTCTTACTGCCGTATCGCTGTGAAAGTAGTCCACCAAGGGCACAAGAAACAGCGCCTAAGGTAATTATGATTCCTGTCCATAACGGAACAGAAATCGCTGTGCCCGATAGGCTGTTATAGCTCTGAATTGCGAAAGGCGTAAAAGCCCAAAAGGCATAGAGTTCCCACATGTGACCAAAATACCCAAACGCAGCCTTTCTAAAATCAGTTATTCTGAATAGTCCAAAACCGGCTGTAAGCCTTAACTGCGAGCTCTTTTTTCTAAAGGGTCCATTGGGTACTAAAAAGAATAGAAAAGCCCCGCCCAGCGATGTTAGTATGGAAGTGGCACCAATAATGATATTTGGATTTTCATTTAAATTTGTTCCCTTTAACACAAAAGGGAAGGCTGTTCCTAGCACAAGCGCACCTACCAGAAACCCCAAAGCTTTTCCAAGGCCTTTTTCGTAATAGTCCGCTGCAATTTTCATCCCAACGGGATAAATGCCAGCTAGGAAAAATCCTGTACCGAATCGCGCGAGCAACAAGCCCCAAGTAGTCATAATGTCAGATAAGAGATACAGGTTACACAATGCGGCTAGAAGCGCACAGATTAGAAATACTTTAGAAGGGGAGAAGCGATCGGCCAGCATTAATAGTGCAAAAACAAGTGTTCCTGTTATAAAACCAAATTGAACAGATGAAATTACATACCCTACGAGTTCTGTTCCAAGACCTGTTTTGGAAATAAGTTCGTCGATGATTGTATTTCCGGCAAACCATGGTGAGGTACAAGCGAATTGAGAAAGGATAATTACTGGAAGTATGTAGGATTTTTGTTTCAATACTGAAGTTATCGAACAAATGTAACCTTGGAAATCTTTCCGTTTTCAATTTCGTAAATAGCCACTGCATTGAATTTGTTACCATTAGCGGTTACTTCTTCTTCATCAATTACCGTATTTCCAATTACCATTCTATTCTTTATTTCGGCATGGAGGTCTGGTGTACTCTCGAAATAACTACCGTATCCTTTTCGCATAGCCGCTACGCCATCTGTTCTAAGGGTATTTGGAAAATTATAAAGCTTAATATCGCTAGCATAAGTCGCTAAAAAACCTTCTATATCTCTAGCATTATAGGCATCCAATTGTTTTTGCACGATGATTTCAGGGTCTTTATCTACTTTTTTGTCTCTAATGAAACGCATACTCTTTATGCGTCCGTCTACCTCATATATCGCTACTTGTAGATTTTGTTTGTCATTAATGCGTACTACTTCTTGGTCTATGACCGTAGCTCCAATAGTGATTCTGTTTGAAACCTTCACTTCTACATTAGGCGTTCTTTCATAAAACTTCTTATAGCCTTCTTTCATTTGTTGTCTGCCCACGGAAATGGTGTCCGAGGGGTAATTGGTAACCAGAACAGTATTCGTATAGCAGTTGACGAAAGTATCTAAATCTCTTGCATTAAAGCTTTCCACTTGTTTTTGGATAATCTTGTCGGGACTGGGTTCTGCTACGATTGCCAATTTTTTACCATTGGGACTTACCGCCATTCGGGACATTTTGTATACTTCCAAGGGTTCAAATTGATGAAATGGATGCCATACACCCGTAGTATCTGCTGGGACTTGTACAATCGCTTTTTCGGTAGTTGCTAGGATTGTATTTTCAGATAACCAAGTTATATCCTCCCTACCGTTCCAAATAAAATTAATTTTTTCTATTGTTCCGTTTATTGGGTTTAAAGACTTTATTTCTAGGGTTTTCTCCTCTTTACTGATAAAACTTATCAGATGTGTCTTAGGAATGGTATGCAGAGATCGACCCACATTTTTTTGCACGGTAAAATTTGTTCCTTCTTTTAAATTGGCTACTACCAAATCCATCCGGTTTTCTATAAGAACAGTACACACTATAATATGGTCATTATACCACACATGATAGCCTACTTTTAAATCTCTTAGAAGTTCTTTTGATATTCCAGTTCGTAAATCATACTGATACAACCGTTGTAAACCATCCGAGTCTAATCGAATAGCGGATACTGCTTCTTTATTCGGAATTTTTAAGGGAGAGTATTCGCTTCCTTGTGCAGTATTAGAAATCCAAGATTTGGTACCCTTGCTTATGTTGTAGAGCGCAATATCCGTTTGATTGTTTCTAGTGGACGCAAATAGAATATTGTCGTTGTCTAAAAATGAGGGTTGATTATCATACCCTTCATTATTAGAAATATTCAACGGTGTAGCAAGACGAATGGAATCGGTTTTCTTTGTTACATCCATTAAATAAATCTCTGTAGACTGTTGTGAAACAGCTTGTAGAGAGAAAACAAGTAATCCAATCCAAAAAGAAAAATATCTCATAATTCAATATGTATATGTGCTAAGTGACAGTATTCTAACGTTTCTCCGCAAAGCGTGCTAGAATATCTCGCACGTTTTTGGTATTGTCCACAAAGTATTTCGCCTGTGTTTTTTGTCGACCTACTTTTACGGTGACAGAATCGTTTGGTAATTCTTGGAACATGAATTCGTCTGTCCAATCATCACCTATAGCAAACACAAAATCATAGTCTTGTTCTGCATACACCCGCATGGCAGCTCTGCCTTTATTTACGTTGCTGCTCTTTATTTCCATAACCTTGTTCCCGTTTAAGACACTTAAGTCATCATTAGCTATTAAACTTGTTAATA
>JBLICT010000163.1:0-7420 GCA_047632415.1 Maribacter sp. | reverse complement strand
CTCGGATTTCGCTCTTTTTGTAGCTGTATAAAACAAAGCGTAAGGCTTGTCATCAATACCTTTAAAAGTTAGTTGTAGCGAGTTATCCGTTCCATTTTTGGAAACCAATTGTACTTCCTTTGAGTGTTCCCCGGTATTGTTAGTAATTGTAGGTGGTAGGGCAGGTAGTTTATAGTATTTTCTTTTTAAGTAGCTTACAACATCAGGATTATCGTTCATCAATGATTTTGCACTAAAAAGGATATTTCCTTGTATTTTTGAAGTCTTTCGTGCCAATGTCATTTGCTCTGGAAGTTCTTTTTTACGTTCCCATGCCACATCAGTATTGTTTCTCACCTTATAGGCGCCATTGCCTATGTACAGGTTGGTGTCATTATTATTTTTTGCCCACCAGGCCACTATCTTTCTGTGCGAGGCTACGGGTAAGTCCATGCTCCAGTACACTTGCGGAGCCAAATAGTTTATCCAGCCTTCTTGCATCCAAAGTAAGGGGTCTGCGTACAAGTCTTCGTAGGTAGTTTGTCCCGCTCGGGTATCCGAACCACGGGGATCGGTGGAGTTGTTCTTCCAAACCCCAAACGGACTAATACCAAATTGCACCCATGGTTTTTTTGATTTAATAGTTTGATGTACATTTTTAACCAAAGAATCAATATTACTTCTGCGCCAATCGTCTAAAGATTGATTAGGCTTAGCATAGTTGTCAAATGCCAAGGAATCTTGAAATTCCAAATCTTTTATTTTATAGGGATAAAAGTAATCGTCAAAATGAATAGCGTCTATGTCGTATCCTACAACAATCTCTTCAATCACATTTGAAAAACGTTTCCTAACCTCCGGAAGTCCGGGATTATAGTAGTATTTTTTTCCGTATTGCACCATCCAATCCGGATTGGTGCAGTAATCATGCGTATTACTAAGGATATCGGTATTCATATCGAAAGTGGCTCTATAAGGATTTAACCAAGCATGAAATTCCATTCCTCTTTTATGGGCTTCATTAATCATCCAATCTAGATTATCCTCTTCCCAGGCAGAAGGTTTTCCTTCCTCCCCAGTTAAAAAGCGCGACCATGGAGAAAATTCAGATTTATAAAAAGCATCCCCTGCTGCACGTAACTGAACAATTACCGCATTATAATTTAGATTGGCATAAAAATTCAGAATATCCAGAAAATCCTTTTTTTGTTTTTCTTCGGTGTCCATTCCGTTTTTTGGCCAATCAATATTGACGACAGTAGCGACCCAAACGCCTCTAAATTCTCTTTTAGGTTGGGGTATCTTTGTGTTTAGTATTCCGCATGAATTACACAATAAAACGGCCAGTAGAAGGAGTAGAAAGTGTCGCATAGGTAACAAAAAAAAGGTCTATTTAGTACTAAAATAGACCTTTTTGGGTAGATTGAAATTTAATTAAATTTGTATCTTACAAAAGCTTCCATTGCCGCATAAGCCGACATTCCTAGTGCCTTGTATTTATTAGCGGTGTCTCTGTTTCTTTCTTCCGCCCGCATCCAAAATTCTCGCGCATCGTCTCCTTGAAACATAACGCCATCCTTTTGGGATTGATGGGCGAATATGGCATGCCTCTTTTTAAGCACCTGAGCAGGGCTCATAGGTACACACATTTCAATTTCATGGATATCCCATTCGTGCCATGCGCCTCGGTATAACCATACCCAACAATCGGTTAAGAACGGTTCAGATTTTAACTCTTCTAGAGCTGCAAAAACAGCATCTAAACATACTTTATGGGTGCCGTGAGGATCTGCAAGATCACCAGCTGCATAAATTTGATGAGGTTTCACTTCCTTGATGACTTTAGTCATAATAGCAACATCAGCATCTGAAAGGTTATTCTTTTTAATGGTGCCGGTTTCGTAAAACGGAAGGTCCAAGAAGTGAACATTGGTGTCCTCTAATCCAACATACCGCGTTGCTGCGTAAGATTCTCCCCTTCTAATATTACCTTTTAATTTTCGTACGGGTAAGGAATCAACTTCACTTTCCCTTTTTTGCGCAATAGAATCTATAATTTCTTTTGCCTTGTCGGAAGGGTTTATCTGCATGGCTATTTCTGCATATTTTCTGGCATCCGTATCAGAAACGGCAATATTACCAGAAGTCTGATAAACAATATGAACTTCATGTCCTTGTTCTACCAGCCTATCAAAGGTTCCTCCCATAGAAATTACATCATCATCAGGATGCGGACTGAATATAATAACTCGTTTTTTCGCAGGTGTTGCACGCTCCGGTCTATTTGTATCGTCTGCATTTGGCTTCCCTCCAGGCCAACCCGTAATACTATGTTGTAGTTTGTTAAACATAGAAATGTTAAGGTCGTAAGAATCCTCTTCCAGTAGGAGTTCTGCCATACCATTATCATTATAATCTTTGTCTGTTAAACTCAAAATTGTCTTTCCTGTATTATCACAAAGCCAGATAATTGCTTTAGCCTTTAATTCCTCCGTCCATTTGCAGGCACCAACGAGCCATGGTGTTTTATTGCGTGTAAGTTCGCTTCCAGCACCAGTATCCAAAACAAAAGTGCAATTGTCATGATTTTGCAGATAGGTTGCGGGTACATGGGATGTGAATTCGCCCTCTATAGTCTGTTTAAGGATGTCCGCTTTATTTTGTCCCCAACCTAATAAAACAATCCGTTTAGATTTTCGTACGGTAGCTATGCCCATAGTAATTGCCTTTCTAGGAACATTATCTATGCCTAAAAAGGATGGTGCAGCATCTACTCTGGTAATATGATCCAAGGTAATAACACGAGTACCAGAGTTGTAGTGTGATCCGGGTTCATTAAAACCGACATGCCCAGTGCGGCCAATTCCTAATAACTGAAAATCCAACCCTCCATATTCCTTTATTTTTTTATCATAGGCCAAACAGTAGGCTGCTGTATCTTCAGGAGCTACTGTGCCATCTGGAATATGTATGCTCTTTGCGGGGATATCAACATGGTTGAACAAATGTTCATGCATAAAATAGTGGTAACTCTGAATGTTACTTTTTTCCATGGGTAAATACTCGTCCAGATTAAAAGTAATCACGTTTTTAAAGCTAAGACCTTCTTCCTTGTGCTGCCGCACCAATTCCTCATAAACACGAATAGGAGAGGAGCCCGTTGCCAAACCAAGTACACAGGTCTTGTTTTGGGATTGTTTCTTTCGTATTAATTCCACAATTTCCTCTGCAACCTTTATGGAAGCATGGTTGGAATCTTCAAAGATAACATTATGGATTTTTTCATAACGCGTTTCTTCGAACTGACCCACAGGTTTGTAGTCAATTGAAATAGGGGATTTGGCGGTAGTAATTTTCATAAAAGGTATGTTTCGTTTGGATTCTGAAATCACGCAAATATAAGCAAGAATTTTATTTAATGCTGTTTTTTGCTATTTATTTTGCTGTTTTTTGCATTTTATATAAACATATACCTACTTTTACTTCTCATTATAGAATAAAACAGCATTTTATTATTTTTAGTATCTTTGATTGAAATTTAGAATACATCATGTTAAAAGAGGAAAGACAACAGACTATTTTAAGTGAGGTAGAGCTTCATAATAGGATTCTGTTGACCGATATTGCCGAAACCCTAGATGTCTCTATAGATACTATTCGGCGGGACGTGAAAGAACTGGACCTGGATAAAAAACTAAGAAAGGTTCATGGAGGTGCCATTTCTTTAGGATTTACGACTAATAGTGTTAGAAACCAAAATATCTATGCATTAGATCAGAAAAGAGTCATCGCCCAAAAAGCAGCAGCTATGCTTAAGGATGGCGTAGTCGTTTTTATCGATGGAGGTACGACTTGTTTAGAATTGGCGCAGCTTATTCCGGAAAATATAGACCTTACCTGTTTCACCATTAGTTTACCCGTAGCTATGGAATTGTCCAACAAGCCAAATGTTACTGTAATTATGATTGGGGGACAAATTGCAAAAGAGTCTCAAATTGCCATTGGTGCCAATACCATTCATAATCTAGCGGAAATTAGGGTAGATTTTAGTTTTATAGGTACTGGTTATGTAGATGCCATGTATGGGCTTACAGAGTTTGATTGGGATATTGTACAGATTAAAAAAGCGGTAATTAAAGCTTCTAAAAAAACGGTTCTATTATCTATTTCAGAAAAACTAAACTCTCAACACCGCTATAAAACCTGCGATATCAATACTATAAATACCATGATTACGGAGTTAGACCCAAATAATGACTTGTTAAGCGCATTCAAAAATAATGATATAAAAATTTTATAAATATAAAATGAAGTATACCAAAATTACGGAGACCCCATCACATTATAACGACTTGGATCAAATGGACACCAAGACCATTTTACAATCCATGAACGATGAAGATAAGAAGGTCGCCTTTGCCGTTGAAAAAGTGATACCGCAAGTCTCCAAACTAGTTGATGCTTTGAGTGAGCGTTTTGAAAAGGGTGGTCGATTATTCTATATAGGTGCTGGAACAAGCGGACGATTGGGTATTCTGGATGCCTCCGAAATTCCGCCTACGTTTGGTTTGCCTCTCGAACGTGTTGTTGGAATTATTGCTGGGGGAGATACTGCCATTCGAAAAGCGGTAGAAAATGCCGAAGACGATACAAAACAGGCTTGGTTGGATTTAAAAGCGCATAACATTAATACTACAGATGTACTTGTTGGTATAGCTGCATCAGGAACTACGCCTTATGTTATAGGTGGATTAAAAATGGCCAGAGAGAGAAAAATACTCACAGCATGTGTGACCAATAATCCTGGTTCCCCAGTTACCGAAGCGGTAGACATTGCCATTGCGGTAAATGTTGGTCCGGAGTTTTTGACAGGAAGTACGAGAATGAAAAGTGGGACGTCTCAAAAATTGGTTTTAAACATGATATCAACCGCCTTAATGATTAAAATTGGGAAGGTGAAAGGGAATAAAATGGTAAACATGCAACTGACCAATGATAAGTTAGTTGATCGTGGTACCCGCTATATCGTAGAAGGATTAGGGGTTGATTATGAGAAAGCTGAAAAGTTGTTGAAAACCCACGGGTCTGTAAAAAATGCATTAGAGGCTGGCGGCAAGTAAATGATACTACGTTCCTTGTCTTATAAAAAAATCCTATCATCAAATGTGATGATAGGATTTTTTTGTAGGCTTAATTTTGTAGCTTGTTTGACTAAAACTATTTCTGAATGCTAGCTACTTCTTTTTCTGTTACGATGCTATCGGATGTGTTTCCCCAAGAGTTGGATATATAGTTCATCACATCCGCCACTTCCTCATCTTCTAGACCAAGGCCAGCCATAGCATTGTTGTAGCTCATTCCGTTTACAGTAATCTCACCCTGCAAGCCGTATTTTATAGCCCTTATGCTTTCTCCTCTTTTTTTCATAAGATAATCCGAACTCGCCAATGGAGGAAAGGTATGTGCAACACCTTCCCCTTTTTGTAAATGGCAGGTTACACAAAAATCTGCGTAGATTTCTCTACCGCGTTCCATGCTCTCCTTTAATTCAGAGTCTTGAAACAGAGACACGCTGGTAAAAACCACAGCGATAAGGTAAATAGGAATAAGTATTTTCATATATTAGTCGTTTTTAGGCACTAGTTTATAAATGCCCTTACCTTCTATAGCTACGTAAATAAGTCCGTCTGGTCCTTCTCTTACATCTCTCACTCGTCCTTCACCTTCCATAAGTTTTTCTCTAGAAACTACCTTATTGCCGTCCATAACCAAGCGTTCCAAATATTGAAACACCAGCGATCCCACTAATAAACTGCCTTTCCAATCTGTATATTTATCGGAGGTCACAAAAGCCATACCACTTGGGGCTATAGAAGGAACCCAATAGTGCACAGGTTGCTCCATCCCTTCCATTTCTTTCTTTTCGGTAATAGGTGTTCCGCTGTAGTTAATGCCATAGGTAATCAATGGCCAGCCGAAATTGGCACCTTTTTTAATAATATTTATTTCATCACCCCCTCTTGGGCCGTGCTCATGGTCCCAGATTTCTCCGGTTTCTGGATGTGTAATCAATCCTTGAGGATTTCTATGTCCGTAGCTGTAAATAGCGGTTTTTGCACCATCTATTCCAACAAAGGGGTTGTCTTTTGGTACACTGCCGTCGTCCATTAATCGATAAATTTTACCGCAATCACGGGTAATATCTTGCGGATTATCGTCTCTAGCGCCCCGATCACCAACGGAAAAATAGAGATACCCTTCCCTATCAAACGTAATCCTTGAGCCAAAATGCTGACCTTTGGTGGTATTTGGACCCGCTTTATATAGCAATTGGTTTTCAACCAAAGCATTGTCTTTCAGTTTTGCTCGCATAATAGCTGTATTGCCACCTTTTGCATCTCCTTCCTCTGAGGTATATGAGAGATAAAGCCATCCGTTTTCATCATAATTAGGATGTAATTTCACATCCAAAAGTCCGCCTTGCCCACGTTGATAAACTTCAGGTGTATTACCGATTATCGACTTTTTTCCATTAGAAAAATGAATTAATTCACCAGATTTTTCTGTAATTAAAATACTGCTGTCTGGAAGGAACGCAAAGCCCCATGGAATCTGTAGCTCATCGACGAACAGTTCAGCCGTAAAAGGAACATTATTTGGCGTAATAGCTTTATTTTCAGGGTCTTGAGCGCAAGATAAATTAAGCATTATAACGAATAAATACAAGGAAAGCATACTATTTTTCATAAGCCAACGTTAGAACTATGTTATAAGGTATTACAATTATTTTTTAAAGATAAACAGAAACTATAAGTATAAATAATTACACCAAAGAATCTTAAAGATCCCAAATCGATAACGTTCTCACCAAAACTCGAGGTAACCTATGCGCTCAAAAAAACCGTGGTATACGCTGTATGCCTTGTTGCTGATACTAGTATCGGCAATCGGTTCCTCCGCTATTGCAAATTCTAAAGTCCGTGTGATTTTTGAAGAAGCAGCCAATGTACTTGAAAAAGTAGCTGGGGGTAATGACTTCGATTCTAAAACTACCGACTACAATACTACAACTTCAGTCACTGCTCACAATAAATTTAATAAAGGCTCTACGGGTAGCACTGCGCTTACGGCTCCGATGTTCTCTACTATCATACAAGGTGCAGATGAAGAAGTGGGTTGTAGTGTTCAAGGATTTACAGTAGCTCGGTTTAATCTTTGCGGCGATTTTGATGATCGTTCTGTTAGTCTTTCAGGAGGACCGTACAGTGCCGTTTCTTGGCAAATTTTGGGCGGTTCATGTACACCAGATATTAATGAAGACTGCCCCAATACCGGTTCTTGTTATACTGAAGTAGCGACAGGAGCTACATTTAATTTGGATGCCAGCACTATTCCAGCTACCACAGGAGCAGAATTTAGAGTTGTTGCCGACGGTCAAACC
>JBLICT010000162.1:0-7428 GCA_047632415.1 Maribacter sp. | reverse complement strand
GCCAATTTAACAGCCAGCAGAATTTCCTTGAAGAACATGCGTAAATCCCGTTTTTTCCAAAAAGATGCCTATATATCGGTCGATTTTTTAGAAAAAAAGGTAGAAGTAGTCAAAATGAAGGATGCATCCGAAAATCCAGGTGATTTTGATATGGTATTACAAAATGCAGAAGGCGTAAAAAAACAGATATATTTTGAAAACCCTTCCATTGCACCCAACAATGCCATTTTAGACGAATTGGAAAGCTTTGCAAATGCTATAAATAATGGTACCTCTCCCGTAGTCTCTTTAAAGCAGGGTACCGAAGCTTTAAAAGTAGCCTTACAAATTATTGCTTCTTTTGAGGATAATAAAATATTAGAATAATGAAAAATATAGCGGTAATAGGTGCAGGTACTATGGGTAATGGCATCGCTCACGTTTTTGCACAAACAGGCTTTAATGTCCGGTTGATAGATGTTTCACAAGAAAGCTTGGAGAAGGGCATTGCTACCATTTCCAAAAATTTGGACAGAATGGTCGCAAAGGAAAAAATTACAGAAACGGACAAAACGAATACGTTAGCTCAAATTACTTTGTATTCTGATTTAAAAGAAGGTGTGGTCAACGTGGATCTTGTGGTCGAAGCTGCTACCGAAAATATCAATCTTAAACTGAAAATTTTTAAAGATTTGGACGCAATTTGCGACCCAAAAACAATTTTAGCCACCAATACATCTTCCATATCCATTACCCAGATAGCCGCAGAAACTTCCCGACCCGAAAAGGTGATTGGAATGCATTTTATGAACCCTGTGCCTATAATGCAATTGGTTGAAATTATACGAGGGTATAGTACTTCTAATGACACCACAAGCACCATCATGGCCCTTTCAAAAACATTGGGGAAGACACCAACAGAAGTCAATGATTATCCTGGATTTGTAGCCAACCGTATTTTAATGCCCATGATTAACGAAGCTATAGAAACGCTTCACCATGGCGTAGCCGGAGTTGAAGGAATAGATACTGTAATGAAACTGGGAATGGCACATCCTATGGGACCTTTACAGTTGGCAGATTTTATTGGTTTAGACGTTTGTCTTTCTATAATGAATGTACTACACAACGGATTTAAAAATCCAAAATACGCTCCTTCTCCCCTGTTAGTTAATATGGTTACGGCAGGTAAACTAGGTGTTAAATCCGGCGAAGGATTTTATGACTACAGCGAGAATAGAAAGGCGGAAACAGTTTCCAAGCAGTTTTTAAAAGGATAAATGGCAACAGTTAAACCCTTCAAGGCTATTAGGCCAACACAGGACAAAGCGCCCTTTGTTATCTCTCGCTCTTATCAATCCTATTCTAAAAAGGAATTAAACGCCAATTTAGAATTTAACCCGTTTTCGTTTCTGCACATCATCAATCCTGGTTATAAATTTGACAAACAAGTAACGGGCAGTAAAAGATTTTCAATGGTACGCAATCGGTATCTTGAATTTTTAGAGGATGATATCTTGAAGAAAGATGCCGATTCTGGCTTTTATCTTTATCAAATTGAACAGGACGATTTGGTATGTTGTGGGCTTTTTTGCGCTACATCGGTTACAGATTATAATATCAATCTTATCAAAAAACATGAGGATACGATCAAACGCAGGGAAACCTTGTTTGCAAACTATTTGAAAACCGTAAGATTCAATGCAGAGCCTGTTTTAATGACCTATGCCGACAAGGTGGAAATAAAAGCACTGCTAGAGATCGAAAAAGAAAGAATTCCCACCTACCACTTTACAACTACGGACAGGGTAACCCACACCCTTTGGGTTATTTCGGATAAAAAGATAACAGATAGTATACAGCGTCAATTTACAACCGTAAATAAGCTCTACATTGCCGATGGGCATCATAGAAGTGCTTCATCTCAATTGTTGTCCAATATGTTTCCATCCACTAATGCGCCAGAAGAAAAGCCGACGGACTATTTTATGAGTTACCTCATTCCAGAATCTCAAATACGCATCTACGAGTTCAACCGTATGATTAAAGATCTAAACGGTTTAAGCAAGGAAGAATTCTTAATTGGATTAGATACGTATTTCATAATAGAAAATAAAGGAAATATGCTGTACAAGCCCACTAAAAAACATCATTTTTGTATGTATCTGGACGGCGAGTTCTATTCCTTATACTTAAGAAAAACAGCCTATACATTTACCGACACCTTAAGCGCTCTGGACACCCAAATACTATATAAAACCGTTCTGGAGCCTATCTTGGGCATCTCCGATTTACGAAACGACAAGCGAATCGCCTATGGCTATGGCAAGCAAAATGGCATCCGGATGAAAAACGAAATTGATGCCGGACGTTTTACTGTTGGCTTCAATATGCTTCCCATTGGTATTTCGGAATTAAAACAAATTGCCGATGATGGTTTGGTTATGCCTCCAAAAAGTACGTATATAGAACCCAAACTGAGAAGCGGCATCGCTATTTACGAATTTTGAATATCCTAACTTTAACAGATACTTTTATCACATGTCGATACAAAAAAGCTTAACGAGCATACGTGAATCCATTTCGCAAGAAGTTATCCTAGTTGCGGTATCTAAGACCAAACCCGTTTCCGACCTTCAGGAAGCATACGACGCTGGACAACGTATTTTTGGCGAAAACAAAATTCAGGAAATGACTCAAAAATGGGAGGAACTTCCTAAAGATATCCAATGGCACATGATTGGTCACGTGCAACGGAACAAGGTCAAGTACATGGCAGAATATGTGGCGCTCGTCCATGGAGTTGATAGTTTAAAGCTGCTCAAAGAAATTGACAAGCAGGCCAAAAAATATGATCGTGTAATTTCTTGTTTACTGCAAGTACATATAGCCGAAGAAGACACCAAATTTGGTTTTAATGAAGAAGAACTGCTCGCCTTAACGCAAAATCCAGAGTTCATCCATTTAGAGAATATAAAAGTTGCCGGACTCATGGGAATGGCCACTTTTACGGACGATAAAGACCAGATACGGCGAGAATTCAAGACGCTAAAAGCACTTTTTGAGACCATAAAGGTAAAATTACCCACAATAGAAACCCTTTCCATGGGAATGAGCGGGGACTACGAAATTGCGATGGAAGAAGGAAGTACTATGGTGCGTATAGGAAGTAGTATCTTTGGAGCACGTGCTTAGAACCTTTAGATTCATAGCCCAAATCCACAAAGTTATTAATACCGAGAAGGAAGATGTACGCAGTTTTAGATATAGAGACCACGGGAGGAAAGTATAATGAAGAAGGTATCACGGAGATTGCCATTCATAAATTTGATGGGCATGATGTCGTGGACAGTTTTATCAGTTTAGTAAATCCAGAAAAAGACATCCAGCCCTTTGTAGTAAACCTTACGGGCATCAATAATAAAATGCTGCGTACCGCACCAAAATTCCATGAGGTTGCCAAACGTATTGTAGAAATTACGCAAGACACTGTAATCGTAGCGCATAATGCCCAGTTCGATTATCGTATTCTAAGAACAGAATTTAGACGCTTAGGATATAATTTTGAACGAAAAACGCTATGCACCGTAGACCTATCGAAAACCCTGCTTCCCGACGCAGAATCCTATAGTTTGGGAAAATTAGTGCGTTCCTTGGGAATTCCAGTTACTGATCGGCACAGGGCCAATGGCGATGCACTGGCTACCATAAAGCTTTTCAAATTACTGCTAGCTAAGGATAGTGAAAAGACTATCATACAAGACGTTATTCGTAAAGAAGCACATGGCGAGCTTTCTGAAAAACAATTGGACATCGTTAAGAACATGCCCAGCGAAACAGGATTATTTTACACGCATAACAAGGATGGGGACATCATTTATTTGAGTAAAAGTACAGACATCAAAAAGCGAGTAAATCAGCTATTTACAAAAAGTGGGGACCGTTCTAGAAAACTAATAAAGGAAACCAAAAAAGTAACTTTTGAACGCACCGGAAGCGAATTAGTCGCACTTTTGAAGGAACACCAAGAATTGCTTAAGAATAAACCTAAATATAATTCCTCACCCAAAAAGCGTATGTTCACCCATACCCTTTGCTCCATAATCAACGCGTTTGGTTATATGGAGTTAAGAGCGGTACCGGTATCAGATTGCAAAGATCCCAATGGAGTTTTTAATGGGGTTTTTAGTGCCAAAAATCATTTGCATAAAATAACCAAGGAATATAAGCTCTGCGATAAACTCAATGGCATAAGCGAAGCCAGAACCAACTGTGCAGCTTATTCGGATGGTGAATGCAATGGAGCTTGCATCCAAAAAGAGACACCAGAGACTTACAATAAACGTTTGTTAGAAGCAATAGCAAAATACACATTGAAGGGAAAAGATGTCCTCTTAATAGATAAAGGGCGGGAAATTGGAGAAAACAGTGTTATTTTGATTAAAAAAGGGTCATTGGTAGGCCTAGGCTATTATGACCTTAACCATCAAATAAATAATATGCCTATCTTAGAAACTTTGATAACACCTATGAACGGTACGGCAAATGCCAATTTCATCATAGAAGCTTATCTCAGAAAGAAACGCATATTAAAAACAATTCCTGTCAACACGTGAATTCAAAAGGGGAAAAATCAAAATCCAATTGGAAAAATAAACTTCATGAACTTATTTATGAAGCGGATACGACTACTGGTAAATGGTTTGATTTAATACTTATAATTCTTATTATTCTCAGCGTTATCCTAATTATGTTGGAAAGTGTTGAGGATATCGATTTAAAATATCATAAGGAACTCTTATTTTTAGAATGGGTAGTGACTATATTTTTTACGATAGAATATATTGCTCGTATCATTTCTATTAAAAGACCATTTAAATACATTTTTAGTTTTTATGGTATTATAGATTTTATCTCTACCATTCCACTCTACTTATCTTATCTATTCGCCGGTTCACAAGTATTACTTGCCTTTAGAATCTTTAGAATGCTCCGTATTTTTAGAATTTTAAAATTGGTAAAATTTATTGGTGAAGCTTCCCAGTTACAACAGGCAATGAAGGCTAGTAAAACAAAGATTGTTGTGTTTATTTATGTGGTGCTCATCCTCTCCGTAATGATGGGCACTATTATGTATTTGATAGAAAGCAAAGAAGCAGGCTTTACAAGCATTCCAAGAAGCATCTATTGGACCATTGTTACGCTTACTACCGTTGGCTATGGAGATATTGCCCCTCAAACAAATTTGGGCCAGTTCATCGCCACTATAATTATGGTTTTGGGTTATGGGATTATCGCTGTGCCTACAGGTATCGTTACCGCAGAATTTGCAGCGGGGCAAGGCAAGGGTGAAGAAAAGAAGAATAAAAGCACTACTACCCCAAACAATCATGGAGTGCATCTAAATACTCAGCACTGCCCTTATTGCTCTATGGACGGACATAGGGATGATGCAAGCCATTGTTATAACTGCGGTAATATTTTAAATGAGTAGGGTACTTATTTCCATAGTGGGCCCCACGGCCATAGGGAAGACAAAACTGGCAATCTCGTTAGCACAACACTACCAAACGGTAATCATATCTGCAGATTCACGTCAATTTTATAAAGAAATGTCTATTGGTACCGCAGTCCCTAACAAAACGGAACTAGCTGCTATCAAACATCACTTTATTCAACACAAAAGCATTTCTGAATCCTATTCTGTAGGGGATTTTGAAAAGGAAGCAATTCGACTACTCGATACGCTTTTCAACCATAATGAAGTCGTCATCATGGTAGGCGGTAGCGGCTTATATGTCGATGCCGTAACTAAGGGCTTAAACGAATTTCCAAGTGTTGACCCACAAATACGAGAACAGCTCAACCTAGAGCTTCAAGTACAAGGTTTAGAAAAGCTTCAAAAAAAACTACAAAACCTGGACGAAGCGTATTACAAAACGGTTGATTTAAACAATCCACATAGGTTGATACGGGCTTTGGAAATATGTATTGGCACTGGAAAACCATATAGCAGCTTTTTAGGAAAACCAAAAAAAGAAAGAAACTTTAGTACCTTAACCTTCGGCATACAGGCAGAGCGGGAATGGATATATGACAATATCAACCGCAGAGTGGATATAATGATGTCAGAAGGTCTTTTGGAAGAGATACGTTCAGTATTACCCTACAAAGACTTAAATGCATTACAAACCGTGGGCTACAAAGAACTATTTAAGTATTTAGAGGGCAACTGGGACTTGGAAACGGCGATATCCGAAATCAAAAAAAATACACGACGGTTCGCAAAAAGACAACTAACTTGGTTCAAAAGAAATGAAGAAACCATTTGGTTAGATGGCCAAAGTAGCCCTGAACGAAAATTAGAAAACGTGGCTGTAGCGGTGCAGAAACTTAGAAATGAATAAACCTCGCATTATATATGTAATAGGTGTTTCAGGCAGTGGTAAATCTACTGTTGGCAGCCTACTGGCAAAACGCTTAGGGTATCAGTTCTTTGATGGTGATGATTACCATCCCGAATCAAACCTACGCAAAATGTCTGGGGGCGAAGCACTAAATGATACGGACCGCATGGGCTGGCTGGAGCTTCTCAACGAAATTGCAAAAGAAAATCAGGAAAAGGGCGCTGTAATTGTATGTTCGGCATTAAAAGAGAAATACAGGATTCAGCTTCAAAAGAACTTGGAAAACAATTTTGAGTTTTTATATTTACATGGCAGTATAAAAGCTATTAGTGAACGTCTTGCAAAGCGGAAAGCACATTTTATGCCTACAGCGCTTCTTCAATCCCAATTTGATACCTTGGAAGAACCTAAAAATGCAATTTGCATAAGCATCATGAAAACCCCTATAGAAATTATAAGTGAGTTCATTAAAAAGGTATCTTCCTAAAAACAATAATTGCTTCGTAAAAAAATACCTTTTTGAATACCGTGCCCAAAGAATTTTTTAATTCATTTAGATTTCAAAAGCGTGTTTACCTATGCCTAAAGCCATAAACCAAACGCACTTAACATAGACCTACTCTCCTTCTGTCTTTATGACCAAACGGAAACCTTCTCCGTGAATATTTAATATCTCTACCGTATCATCTACCTTTAAATACTTACGCAGCTTTGCGATATAAACATCCATACTTCTGGACGTAAAATAATTATCGTCTCTCCAAATTTTAGTCAAGGCCAATTCCCTTGGCATCAAATCATTTTCGTGCAACGCCAACATACGCAGAAGTTCATTCTCTTTTGGAGATAACTTAATCGACTCGGTGTCTTTATATTTTAGAAACCTTAGTTTAGAATTTAAGTGGAAGCCTCCTATGGTAAATTCAAACTTCTTGCTATCCGCTAAACTATTGGATGCCTTACGCTGCAGAATGGCTTTCAGTTTCATTAAAAGCACTTCAGAATCAAAAGGTTTATTCAAATAATCGTCTGCACCTGCTTT
>JBLICT010000161.1:0-7437 GCA_047632415.1 Maribacter sp. | reverse complement strand
TGAAAACCCTACTTAAAAGTACACAGAATAGGGTTATTTCTATGGCAATGGTTCACGAAATGCTCTACATGAGAAATGATATTACTCAAATAGAGTACAAATCCTATGTACAGGAACTGAGCGAATATCTCATAAGGTCTATTAAAGGACTGGATAGTAAGGTGCAATTGAAAATCGATATTCCAGATATAAAATTAGGCATAGATACGGCTATACCATTGGGGCTCTTGATTAACGAAGCGGTAACTAATGCCTTAAAATATGGCTTTGCTGATGAAGAAGAAGGTGAAATATATATTGTCTTAAAGAAAGAACTGGACAAACAATATGTACTTAATATTGGTGACAACGGTAAAGGTTTCCCAGAAACAATAACCTATAAAAATTCCAAGTCCTTAGGGTTAAAACTCATCCACAACCTCACCCGACAATTAAAGGGTACTATTCAAAGAGACGATAGTAAAAAAGGAACCAACTACATCATCAGATTCCACGAAATAACACAGCATTTACACCCAGCAGTATAAACTAAGAATTCCTTTTAGTTTTTATCTTCCTATCACTTAAGATAAATCACTTCTCCCTACTACATTTTAAAGGGATAATAGGTATATTTAAGCGGTTAACGTAAAAACCGTTTCATGTTAAAAAAATTACTACTCTTGGTAGTCCTCTTTGGGAGTACCTTATCCGCCCAAGATTATTTCTATCAAAAATTCAAACCTTTTTACGAGAACATTCCATCTCCAGAAGCTTTTTTAGGCTACGGTATCGGGGAGCACCATACCAGGCATGACCTTATTGTTGCCTATTTTGAAAAATTAGCAGAAGTATCTGACCGTGCTAGCATTCAGTACTACGGAAAAACGCACGAGGGTAGAAAACTGGTTATGCTTATCATTACCGCTCCGGAAAATGGTAACAACTTGGAGCAACTACAAGAAGCTCATTTAGCATTCACTGACCCTTCAAAATCCGTTTCCAATTATGATGAGGTACCCATCTTCATCAATCTTGCATATAACGTACACGGAAACGAACCGTCAAGCTCAGAAGCTGCTTTATTGTCGGCATATACCTTTGCGGCTTCGGAAAATCCAGAAATTCTGAGCTATCTAAAGAACTCGGTCATATTTATAGACCCTACCATTAATCCAGACGGTCGTGACCGCCATAGCCAATGGGCAAATACCTATCAAGGTACTCCTGAGGTGGCCGACCCACAAGATGCCGAACACAACGAATACTGGCCAGGAGGAAGAACAAATCACTATTGGTTTGATCTCAACCGAGATTGGCTACTAGGTATTAACCCCGAAAGTAGGGGCAAATTGAATTGGTACCACCAATGGTATCCAAACGTAGTAACGGACTTTCATGAAATGGGTACCCAAAGCACTTATTTTTTTGAACCTATGAAAGCTAACGCATCTTGGGATCCAATTATGCCCAAAGAAAACTATGAGGACCTAAACACGCTTTTTGGCAACGAATTTGCTAAGGCTTTGGATAGTATCGGTTCGCTATATTTCACAAAAGAGGTTTTTGATGGTACCTATCCTGGCTACGGGTCTTCGTACCCAGACCTACAAGGAGGTCTAGGATTGTTATTTGAGCAAGCAAGTTCTCGCGGACATAGACAAACGACCGCCTTTGGCGAAATCACATTTGCATTTACCATAAGGAATCAATACACGTCAAGTATTACTACAGTGAAAACTGCGGTAAATAATAAAGCGTATATGCGCAAATATCAGCAGCAGTTCTTTAAAAGTGGCCTGACCAATGCTACAAAGAGTAAAATCAAGGGCTATACTTTTGGCGATGTGCATGACCAAAACCGGACCAAGGCGTTCATTGATAAATTGTTGTTACATAAAATTGAGGTGTACCGTTCTGGAGACAAGTATACGGTTCCTACAAATCAGCCACAATACAGAATGGTACAAACCATGTTTGAAACCTACGATAAATATAGGGACAGCGTATATTATGATGCTTCAGCATGGTCTTTGGGTAATTTCTATAATATGAAATACAAGTCGGTGAATACGCTTCAACTTGGGGATAAAATTACCAGTGTAGAAAATCTTGCTAAGCAACCTCCGGTTGAAAAATCAAATTATGCCTATGTGATGGATTGGGACGATTACAATGCCCCGGCCGCCTTACATTATTTACAACAAAAAGGTATCGTTGCTTCCTCAGCGGCTAAACCGTTTACGGCTAAAACTAGAAAACAGGCAAAAAACTTCAATTATGGTGCAGTGTTGGTTAGCGTGAGTCTTCAAAAACAAGATGCAGCATCGGTACATAAGGCGATTATAGAAGCACAGGATAAATTCGATGTCCCCATTTTTGCAATAGACACAGGACTTAACCTTAAAGGCATTGATTTAGGAAGTGGCAACATTCGTCCTATCAAAAAAACCAAGGTCGCTATGCTTATAGGAGATGGTGTACGTTCCTATGAGGCCGGAGAAGTTTGGCATTTGTTAGATACACGAGTAGGTATGCCAATCACCAAAATTCCACTGCGTAATTTCAATAGGGTAAACTTGGACAAGTATACTAGTCTGGTTATGGTTTCGGGTAGATACGACCTATCGGAAAAGCAAATAGCCAAAATAAAGGACTGGACGAGTAAAGGCAATACCTTGATTACAATTGGAACGGCAAGCAAATGGGTTATCGACAAAAAAATAGTAGATGAAAAGCTCACGAAAACAGAAAAGGATTCTACTAAAATCACGGAAAGGAAACCCTATGTAGATGCCCGTGAGAATATTGGTAAAGAAAGTGTTGGTGGTATTATCCTAAAAGTCGATTTGGATATAACCCATCCCCTAGCCTACGGATACCGAGACACCACTATTCCGGTGTATAAAAACAATACCGTATGGCTAGCTCCTAGCAAAAACTCCTATGCTACAGTGGCCAGATATACTCAAAATCCGCTTATTGACGGCTTCATCACGAAAAAGAACATGGAGGAAAATATCAAAACCTCTGCTTCATTACTCGTAAGCAAAGTGGGCAGCGGAAGAGTAGTGCTTTTTGCAGACAACCCAAACTTTAGAGGTTCTTGGTACGGTACTAATAGACTTTTCTTAAATGCTCTTTTTCTTGGGGATAAAATAAATATCCCTTCAGAAGATTAAAAATTTCGGATTAATGCTCATTCATTTCAAACCAAACATGATGAAAAAACTACAATTATTCTTACTCTTATCCCTTTTATCCATAGGTACGCTTATAGCGCAATCCCTACAAGGAGACGGGCCACATTCCCAATTAATTATTAGAGGTGTTATGCTCATTAACGGTAATGGTGCACCACCACAAGGCCCTATCGACATCGTTGTTGAAAATAATATCATTAAAAAAATTGAGGTCGTTGGATATGACGGCGTTCCCATAGATGAGAGTAAAAGACCACAATTAAAACCTGGCGGTAAGGAACTAGATTGCAACGGCATGTATCTATTGCCTGGGTTTATTGATATGCACGGCCATATTGGTGGAACATCGCAAGGAGCGGAACCAGACTATGTATTTAAATTATGGATGGCACATGGTATTACCACAGTGAGGGAACCAAGCGGTAGGGGCATCGATTTTGCTTTGGATTTAAAAAGAAAAAGTGCAAAAAATGAAATAATAGCACCACGCATTCAATCATATACCGGTTTCGGACAGACAAGTAAAACATTCAACCCCTTGAACGATATTCCCATCGCTACAACGGAACAAGCTAGGGAATGGGTTCGAGCGAATGCAAAGAAAGGAGCGGACGGCATCAAGTTTTTTGGAGCCGAACCCGAAATAATGGCTGCTGCTTTGGACGAGAATAAAAAGTTGGGGCTAGGTTCTGCATGCCACCATGCACAAATGAGCGTTGCGAGATGGAATGTGCTACATTCCGCAAGAGCTGGACTGACATCTATGGAACACTGGTACGGTCTCCCAGAAGCCTTGTTCGATGATAGAACGGTACAAAACTACCCGCTAGATTACAACTACCAAAACGAGCAACACCGTTTTGAAAATGCCGGCAAACTTTGGGAACAGGCAGCAGAACCCTATTCCGACCATTGGAATGCCGTTATGAACGAACTATTGGAGCTAGACTTTACCATAGACCCTACTTTTAATATTTATGAAGCAAGTAGAGATTTACAGCGTGCAAGAAGAGCTGAATGGCACGAGACCTACACCTTACCTTCTTTATGGGAGTTCTACCAACCCAGCAAAATATCACATGGCTCGTACTGGCACGACTGGGGTACAGAACAGGAAGTGGCGTGGAAAAAAAACTATAAACTTTGGATGACCTTTATCAACGAATATAAAAACAGAGGCGGACGTGTAACTGCGGGCTCAGACTCTGGATTTATATTTCAATTATATGGCTTTGCTTACATACGAGAACTGGAACTCCTACGGGAAGCCGGTTTTCATCCTTTAGAAGTGATAAGAGCAGCTACCTTAAATGGAGCGGAGGCTTTAGGAATGGCCGATAAAATTGGCTCTGTTTCCATAGGAAAATTAGCAGATTTTGTAGTAGTAGAAGAAAATCCACTTAAAAACCTAAAAGTACTTTACGGAACTGGCGCCATAAAACTTACTGATGATAATAAAGTGATACGTGCTGGCGGTGTCAAATACACCATAAAAGATGGTATTGTATATGATGCAAAAGCCCTATTAGCAGATGTTAAAAGACAAGTAGACGAAGCGAAAAGCGAAGCCAACTATACTATTAAACAACCAGGAATGAAAGACTAAGGTTACTAGATTTAGAATTTATTAGAGGTGCTTCGAACTTTAATAGGGCGAAGTACCTTTTTTGCTTTTGGAAAAAGAGTCTTGTACACAACTACTAAAGTCACGGGAACTAAAAGAATAGATAAAATCATATAACTCGTTTTTAGGAAAGTACAAAACTGTACTCTCATACTTTTAAAGCAAAGACTAGGCCAACTTTGGTCTATCCTTTTTTGTTTTGAAAGATAAGGCCTTTTTCACCCTAGAATTCTGGTAACGATACAAACGTACTACACTGTTCTGCGTTTCCATCCCAACCTTCTCCATAGAGATAAAAACAGGAAGGCCAGTAACCAAAACAACATCCATTTGAGTAGTGCTAACTTTATCATTGGTTTTTGCGTGTTGTGCTGCCGCAGCAGCGTTAAGAAAAAGAAGTAGAAATACGGTTAAAACAGCTTTCATAATAATCGTTTGGGTTACTTAAAGATAACCCCGATTTAAGCGTACTCCTTTTGTATACCGCTGAAATACAGTCTTTTTCGGTCTGTGTAAGTATCTTGGATAAAGCGTAAAAAAGAGACGACAAACCGGAAAAGACCTCATAACCGGTCAGCTTAAAACTATAGTCTTTCATCGATATTTTTTAGTATTCAAAAGTCAGATATAGCTGGTCCAAAGTAAAGAAAACCCATGGAAATTCGCTCCTACAACGCTATTTCACTACGCTCAAAAAACAACTATTATATACTTCAAAAACAAAAAAAGTCATAATTTAGCCGATAATGAAAAAGAAAAAATTTAGCATTAGCAATATTCTTCTTCTTGTCTTTTTAGCTTTATTACTTATTCCCCAAACACGAACACCCATTCAGGTTGCGGTTAATAAATTGAAAATATTGGTGTTGTCTCCATCCGCTATGGATGAAGATGACCAAACCCAGCTACAGCCATTTAACTATAAAGTAAAAGATTTGAATGGCGCTTCAAATGTGGTAAAAATTGGGAAGGGAAGGGTTACATTCGTTAGCTATTGGGCCACGTGGTGTCCTCCCTGTATTGCCGAACTGCCCAGTATTCAAAAACTATATGTAGATTATGGTGATAAAATGGATTTCATATTACTCACGAATGAAGACCCCGCAGTCGTGCGTCGTTTTGTAGAAAAGAAGGGTTATGAGCTACCGGTGTATTCCCCTATTATGGAAACCCCAGAAGCACTTTATGAAACTAGTATTCCCACCAACTATATCATTGATGCTAAAGGAAGAATTATTGTAAAAGAAACAGGAGCGGTAGATTGGGATAGTCCAAAGATTAGGAAGTTGTTGGATGGTTTGATAGCAAAATAATTTTAACTGTCGTCAAATGGGGTCTACATGCCACACCATCTAATACTGCACTGAATTTACCTTTACAGCCCTAAAGGCAATGGGTTTCCCTTTTTTATTATACAGCTAGCAGCGGTGCTAAAAACGACACTCAAAAGAAATACTTAAACACAAAAAATCACAACCAAAGAACACCAAGACAAACCTTAGAAGTCTGTTATCTTTTTTTGCCCTTCTTACCAAAGTTCTTATCGCCTCTAGTTTTAGGTTTGGAATATTTCTTTTTAATGATCCACTTATAGGAACCTCCTTGATTCTGTTTGCTATTCTTCTCAGACTTTTCATGGAAGCTGGCGCCTCTTTCATCCTCGTTTTCGCGTAATGGGTTTTCGTGCTCTATGTGTTTGGGCTGTTCATCACGCGTTAAGCGTTTGGCTATTTCTACTTCCTTTGGAAGTGCTATACCCTCAATTTCTGTTACCATAAGGGCTTCAATCGCCTCTTTGGCTTCTTGCTCTTTTTCAGTGTACAGCAATATGGATTTACCTTCCTTCTCTGCCCTTCCTGTACGACCAATACGGTGCATGTAATTCTCTGGATATGCTGGCGTATCAAAGTTGATTACATGGGAAATCTCTTCTAAATCGAGACCTCTGGCCATGACATCCGTCGTGACTAGAATTCGGTTCTGACCGGAATCGAACTGTTTAATAGAGCGCATTCTATAATTCTGCGTCTTGTTGGAATGAATAATACAAAGCTCCTCGCTAAAAAATTCCGCTAACTCCTGAAAGAGTAAATCTGCGGTTCGCTTACTGGAAACAAAGACCAATACCTTATGGAAGGTTTCTGTGTCCTGTAACAGATGTATCAATAAATTGACCTTAGTATAAAAATTAGGAACGGCGTAGGTAGATTGTGCAATGTTTTCTAATGGTGTTCCGCTTACGGCTACCGAAATTTTCTCCACACCAGAAAAGAAATCGTTTATAAGTAATTCCACATCATCCGTCATGGTTGCAGAAAACATAATGTTCTGCCTACGTTTTGGCAACAGCTCAAAAATATTGATCAGCTGAAACCGAAAACCCAAATCCAACATTACGTCTACCTCATCAATCACTAATTTTTTTATACTCTTGAGCTGTAAGGCTCGGGATAATACGAGGTCGTATAAACGAGCTGGGGTTCCCACTACAATATCTGTACCCATGGCCAAAGCCTCTTTTTGCTTATTCATACCGGTACCGCCGTAAACACCTAAAACACGAACGGATGCATACTTACCCAGTTTCTCCACTTCCTCCACCACCTGCACCACCAGTTCCCGTGTAGGAAC
>JBLICT010000160.1:0-7455 GCA_047632415.1 Maribacter sp. | reverse complement strand
AACAGCGGAACAATACGATGCGGTCATCAAAATTTGTCGCGATTTATATGAAAAGAAAATGTTGGATTATGGCTGTGCTTGGCGTATTCTGCGCTTACCATCGTTAACAGACCAAATTTTCATAAAGGCCCAACGTATTAGAAGGCTGCAAGAAAACGAGGTACATAAAATTGATGAAGACGAAAAATCTGAATTTATAGGAATCATAAATTATTCTATAATGGCGTTGATTCAATTGGAGCTTGGTGTGGTAGACCAGCCCGATTTAGAGCCTAAAAAAGCCATTGCGCTGTATAAAAAATACAGTACAGGAACAAAAGAGTTGATGTTGAATAAAAATCATGATTATGGAGAAGCATGGCGCGATATGCGCGTGAGTTCTTTAACAGATTTAATTCTGCAAAAATTATTAAGGGTAAAGACCATCGAGGATAATAAAGGCAAGACCTTGGTGAGCGAGGGTATTGATGCTAATTATCAAGATATGATTAATTATGCGGTATTCGCTTTGATACATTTGGGGTTAGCAAACAAAATTACATAAGGCTATGAGATATATTATAGGATTGGTTAGGTTTTTTGTTGGGTTGCTTTTTATTGTCAGTGGTTTTATAAAACTAAACGACCCCGTTGGTTTCTCCTTTAAGCTAGAAGAATATTTTAGTCCTAGCGTTTTAGATTTAGCCATTTTCATACCATACGCTTTGGCGATATCTATATTGGTAGTCATTTTAGAAGTACTTCTTGGGGTAATGTTACTTATTGGCTACAAGGTAAAATTCACACTTTGGAGCCTATTGGGGATGATTGTTTTCTTTACCTTCTTAACCTTTTATTCTGCCTATTTTAATAAAGTAACGGATTGTGGTTGTTTTGGAGATGCGATAAAACTAACACCATGGGAGTCTTTCACCAAGGATATTGTATTGTTAGTGCTCATAGTAATCCTATTTTTTGGTAGAAAGTATGTGACCCCACTTTTTGCGCCATCAATCAAAAAGGGTATTATGGCTTTGTCTCTAATCGCTTGTGCAGCATATGCCTATCATGTGTTAAACCATCTACCGGTTATTGATTTTAGGCCTTACGAAATTGGAAAAAATATTGAGGATGGTATGGGAGTGCCAGAAGGTGCGGCTAAGGCTATTTACGATTATGCGTGGGAATTTAAGGTAGACGGTGCGCAAAAGATTATAGTAACCAAGGGCGATTATCCAACCGTTGATGGAGAATTTATTGGTGTAGAAACCACCGAGATTCAAAAAGGCTACGAACCTCCTGTACATGATTTTACCATAGAGCAAGACGGGGAAGATTTTGCAGCTTCCTTATTACAAGAGCCTAAATTGGTCATGGTCGTTGCCTACGATTTGAGAAAATCAAATACAGCGGTATTCAATGAAATAAAAAAAGTAACGGATAACGCTATGGTAAATGGTTACAGAGTAATCGGGATGTCGGCCTCCGGAGCTGATCAGACCAACGACTTAGTCACCGAGTTTGGACTTGATTTTAGTTTTTATTTCACTGACGAAACTACGCTAAAGACTATCGTAAGGTCTAATCCTGGGGTGCTGGTATTGCAGAAAGGAACGATAACACAGAAAGTACATTACAACGATTTGGACGAATTAGTATTCGATTAGTCCCATATTGTTTAAAACAGAATATAGTTATAAATCATAAAGAATTAGCAGGTTATGAGAAGTAAAATAGTCGCAGGAAACTGGAAAATGAACAAAACATTAGAGCAAACGGAAACACTTTTAGCGGAACTTTCCGCAAAACTTCCAGATACGGATGCCGAGGTAATGGTATCGCCAACCTATGTTAATCTAACCGGAGCGGTTCGTAGTTTGGAATCTTCGAAGATAGAGGTCATTGCTCAGAACATGCATTTTGCAGAGAGTGGTGCTTACACAGGAGAAATATCAGCCGATATGCTTTTGAATATAGGGGTGGATACTGCTATAATCGGACATTCCGAGAGAAGGGCTTATTTTGGTGAGACCGATGAGATTTTGGCCAAAAAAGTAGTTGCTGCTTTGGCTAAAGGAATCCGTGTGATGTTCTGTTTTGGTGAGGAATTAGAAGACCGTCAATCCGGAAATCATTTTAAATTAGTGGAGAGTCAACTTAGGAATGCCTTATTTTCTTTGGATGCAGCTGCTTGGTCAAAAATTATATTGGCTTACGAGCCTGTTTGGGCTATAGGAACGGGGGAGACTGCTTCTCCGGAGCAAGCTCAAGAAATGCATGCATTTATTAGAAAGACGATAGCGGAAGCCTACAATACCGCAATAGCTAATGGTGTGTCCATATTATACGGTGGGAGTGTTAAGCCAGGTAATGCGGAAGAGATTTTTTCTAAGCCTGATGTAGATGGCGGACTTATTGGAGGAGCTTCTTTAGTCGCAGACGATTTTGTGGCCATTATAAAAGCTATTTAAGCGTTCATAAATTCAAAGGAGTTTTCGCAACGCTGATTTTACTATCACATCGAGCGCAGTGGAGATGCATTTGAGCCGTAATGGATTTGTTCTCGACCTTGCTCTAATGTATAGCAGATTATCCTCTTGACTTTAGCATGTATTTTCTATTTTTAATTCAATTAAATGAGTAACACAGTTTACGTAGAATACAATTTTACCGTTGATCCGCCCCAACCAACCTCTGACATTCTCATTGCTGAATTGGGAGCTGCGGGTTTTGAAAGTTTTGTAGAAGAAGAACATGGTGTTTTAGCGTATATACAAAAGATTGATTGGAGTGACTCTATTTTGGAAGCTATAGGGATATTAGGCAATCCTAATTTTAAAATATCCTTTGTTCGAAAAGAAATAGAGCAAGAGAACTGGAACGCTACTTGGGAGCAAAATTTTCAACCCATAGTGGTAGATGATATTTGTATGATACGCGCCCCTTTTCATGAAAAGAAGGACGTGACCTATGATATTGTGATTGAACCAAAAATGAGTTTTGGAACTGGCCATCACGAAACCACACACATGATGCTTCAGCATCTTTTAGAATTGCAGCTAGATGGCAAGGCCTTGTTAGATATGGGAAGTGGTACAGGAGTATTGGCAATTTTGGCGGCCATGCGAGGCGCTAAACCTGTAGATGCGATAGACATAGATAACTGGTGCTATCTTAATGCAAAAGAAAACGTGGAGCGCAATAGTGTCGATTTTTTTTAAGTTTAATAAGGCGACGCTGGTCTTCTAGATGCACAACGATACGACGTTATCATTGCGAATATCAATAGAAACATACTGCTGGAAGATATAGGAAAATATGTAGGTTGTTTGAATCCAAATGGCGTTCTGTTGTTGAGTGGATATTACAAAGAGGATTTAGAATTGATTACTCAAAAATGTAAAAATGAAGGGTTAAGGTTTGAGAAAAATCTCGAAAAAAATAATTGGGTTGCAGCAAAATACGTATTTTAGTTAATAGTAAAATTGAACTGATGAGCACTAAAGAACAAATTTCCGAGGAGCTTCTAATAGAAGAGGAGACCGTAAGACAAAATGAAATCGTTGTTTTTAATGATGATGTGAATACGTTTGACCATGTTATTGAAACATTGATTTCCGTTTGTGATCATACACCCGAACAGGCTGAGCAATGCAGCCTTATCGTACACTACAAAGGAAAATGCACGGTAAAAACTGGAGAATACAAAGACTTGGAGCCACGTTGTAGTGGCCTTTTGAGTGCAGGTTTGAGTGCTGAGATTATTTGAGATACTAATATTATAAGCTGCTTTAAGGTTGTTTTCTTTTCCTATATTTAAGCAACAGGATTATTAAGTCATTTATGTTGCGAAAATCAATCCTTTTTCTATTGTTACTATCTCTTGGCCTTAGCGCGCAAGAGCTACCTCCTATTCAGAATTTTTCTCCGCTGGATTACAATGGTGAGAATCAAAATTGGGCCATAACACAAGGAGAGGATAAACATATCTTCATTGCAAATAATCATTCCCTTTTGGAGTATGATGGGGTAAGTTGGCGAAAATATTACTCTCCCAACAATAGTATCATCAGGTCTGTACATTCCAATGACGACTTGATTATGACCGGGCAATACATGGAGTTTGGTTTTTGGCAAAGCAATGTTTTTGGAGAATTGGCTTACACATCTATTTCTAGCCAAATGGAATTTCCAATGGTGGAGGATGAAGAATTTTGGAATATAGTCACTTTAGGAAATTGGGTTCTTTTTCAATCTTTAGATAGAATTTATAGCTATAATATTAAATCTAAAGAGTTTAAATGGATAGAAGCTAAATCAATAAAGGCGCAGATTTTTAAAGTTAATGACGCCGTATATTATCAAAATCAGAATAAGGATATTTATCGAATTGAAAATGGGGAGCCTATACTAACCATAGATTCTGCGTCCTTACAGGACAGAAAGGTGGTGGGGATGTATGAAGAGCTAGGCAAGCTTGTGTTGATTCTAGATAATGCCAAATTTTTACAAGTAGTCGACACAAAACTTATAACTAGAGAGGTTAGGTTGTTGAAACCAATAGGCGATATTGTTGTATACGCTACTGAAAAGTTAAAGGATGGTACGTATATCTTAGGAACTATTTCTGATGGTGCTTACCAAATAGATTTAAACGGAGAATTAATACGAGGTATAAATAGAGGAAACGGGCTTAGTAATAATACAATTTTATCGGTCTTTGAAGATACTGATGAAAACCTATGGTTAGGACTTGATAATGGGATTAGTGTTATCAATATGAATTCTCCTTTTAATGAATATAATGACAATAGTGGGCAACTTGGCTCTGTGTATACTTCTAAGTTTTTCCAGAATAAATTGTATTTAGGAACAAATCAAGGCTTGTTTGTAAGAGATTTTGGCTCAAAACAGGGATTTAAATTAGTAGGAGGTACCGAAGGGCAGGTTTGGAGTTTGGATGCTTTTGATGGTTATTTACTTTGCGGACACAACAATGGAACGTACCTTATAAAAAATGGTAATGCAGATTTAATTTCTACTTTTCCCGGTACCTGGGGCATAAAAAGAATTGAAGGGCAACCGAATTTATTTCTCCAAGGTAATTACAATGGTATTTCAATTCTAGAAAAAAAAGGAGGGGATTGGAACTATAGGAATAAACTTGAGGGTTTTGATATTTCAACCCGTTTTTTTGAAATTATAGACAGCAACAAGGTACTTGTAAACCATGAGATAAAAGGACTTTATAGTTTAACGATTGATGAAGATTTTAGGAAAGTTGAGAATATTGAAACGCATTCCCAAATGGGTTATGGCTCTAGTTTAGTGAAGTATAACAATAAAATTATTTATTCTAGTGTCAATGGAGCTTTTGTTAAAGAAAGTGGTATTCTTAGCTTTAAGCCTGATTCCATTTTAAATCGTCTCTTATTGAATGAAGCTGGTGGTATAACTAGTATTGCACTTCCTGATAAAGGAGCAAATAAGCTTTGGTATTTTACTAAGAATGGCTTATCCATGATTTCCCCAGAAGTTTTTTCTCAAGCCCTATCAATTACTACGATTCCTATTCCATCTTTCTTTCGAGGAAGTTTAGGAGTAGTGGGTTTTGAAAATATCAATAGGATTTCAGATGATAAATATTTATTGGGTATTTCTAATGGTCTTGTTACGCTAGACTTAGAAAAAAGGAAAGATTTAAAACACACCATAGAAATTTCATCAGTTAAAAATCATTCAGAACTCAAAGATGCTTTATTACTGCCGCTTTCTAGCTATTCTGAATTAGCTTTTGAAGCTAATTCTCTATCTTTTTCTTATACAGTGCCACAATATGAAAAGTATTCTGAGGTATCTTATCAATATCAGCTGCAAGGTTTATTTGAAGACTGGAGTACTTGGGGTTTGGAGCCAACTGCAAGCTTTAATAATCTTACGTATGGGGATTATGTGTTTGAGGTAAGAGCGAAAATAGGTAATACGATTACCACGAATACAGCTAGTTATGGTTTTAAGGTTAATAGACCTTGGTATCTGTCCTACGCTGCTTTGGTCTTTTATTGTCTTACTGTTGTTGCATTTTTTTTAGTACTGCACAGAGCGTACAAACGACACTACACTGCAAAGCAACAAAGAGTTTTAGCAGATGAAAAAAGAAGGTTGAAACGTAAAAAGCTAAAAACCGAAAAGCAACTGGCGCAACTTAAAAATGAAAAACTAAAAGGTGAAATTGAGAGTAAAAATAGGGAATTAGCGATTTCGACTATGAGCACCATAAAGCGTAACGAATTTCTAAATACCATAAAACAACAGTTAGTAAAAGCTGACAACCCAACCCAGATAAAATCCGTCATCAAAACTATAGACCGAAACCTTACTAATAAGGATGATTGGAAGTTCTTCGAAGAAGCTTTCAATAATGCCGATAAGGATTTCCTACGGACACTTCAGGAAAAACACAAAGAATTAACGCCAAACGATTTAAGATTATGTGCTTACCTAAGACTAAATCTGTCCTCTAAAGAGATAGCTCCTTTATTAAACATATCAATAAAAAGTGTGGAAGTTAAAAGATATCGTTTGCGTAAAAAGATGAATTTAGCACACGAAATGGGTTTGACGGATTATATACTGTCATTTTAAACTATACACTTCTTATCTTAACCACAACATTACCACTACACCAACAAATAGGCTATATGATTGTATTTGATATTTACCTCTTTAGAAATCCCTATTTTGGTGATTATTCTGCTTAAAACTTACCATATTCCTAATTATGTTTACCTAAAATTATCAATGTAGTATTTTTGTATAGGTGCGTAAATCGTTAAGGGAATCATAATGTCCATACATTTGGGTGTAATTAAAATTCACTAGAAAATGAGATGTGGAATCATAACAATCATTGTATTACTGTGTACAACCTTAGGGTTTTCCCAAACTAAAACGATAACCGGTACTATTTCTGATGCGTCAGGATTTATTCCAGGTGTAAATATCGTAGCCAAAGGAACAACCAATGGTGTGGTCACCGATTTTGATGGCAATTACCAAATCTCAAATATCACCTCGGATGCGGTACTAGTTTTTAGTTATCTCGGATACAAGACGGTCGAAATTGTCGTAGGACAACAGGATACTATTAATGTATCAATGGAAGAAGATACTCAGGCGCTAGATGAGGTTATTGTTGTAGGGTATGGGACGCAACGAAAAAGTAATGTCGTTGGCTCGGTTGTAAGCGTTGAAGTAAATGAGGCGACCGCTGTACCAACCACGAACGTATCCGAAATGCTTCGGGGTAGGGCTGCCGGTGTTCAAGTGAACCTCGGGGATGCAAGACCTGGTGGAGCTTCTAATATCGTGATTAGGGGAAATGTTTCGGTTGCACCCAACGGGAATTCACCTTTGATAATTGTTGATGGTTTGCCATTTGATAACTTAAATGATGTAGCACCGGACGATATTGCT
>JBLICT010000159.1:0-7484 GCA_047632415.1 Maribacter sp. | reverse complement strand
AGCTAGCTATTTATTAGCGTATCCATCATAAACTGATGTAAGACTTCCATTTGAGGTCGTCCTTTTCGTTTGCCCAACCGCCCAAAGATATAGAGTGCTAGCCACATTAGTATTAAAAGCACCATGAGTACTGTTTGAAGAAAATAGGGTTTGTTTAAGCTCACGCTCACATAAAGCCATATTCCTAAGGCAATGAACAGGGTGGCTACCCCAAAATGGAGAAATATAAAAAAGGTCCATAATGTTGGGTTAGGCCCAAAGAGTCCATATAATTTAGAATTTTTGTCGTCTATGTCGTTGATTTCTAAATGTAACTGCGGTGACCAGAAATTAGTTTCTTTTTTCTCAAACTTGATAAACAGATGGTCGTCCATACGTTTGACTAGAATGGGTGTCTTTTCTGCCTTTTTAAAAGCTTCCAATAAGGGCTCTTTTCTTCCAGTTAGTTGCAGTTGGAATCTAGGACGTAGAACGATATCATTTGGAAGTAGTTGCATAGCTTATTTCATGGATGACATTCTATTTGTGAGGAAACCACTTCTAAGACCGGACTGGGAGACACATAAGGGATGCCCAAACCAAGACCTCTGAGTATAAAAAGCACTCCCATAACAATTACGAATACAGGAATTAATTTTTGGATACGTTTTTTTGCTCCACTTTTTAAGAAGCCGCTAAAATATACGGCAGTGGTCATTAAAGGTATAGTTCCCAAGCCAAATAAAATCATATACAAGCTCCCTTTGGCCACATCACCCATGGCTATGGCCGCGAACAGTGCCATGTATACCAAGCCACAAGGAAGAAACCCGTTCAGAACGCCTATAGTTAAAAATGTATCTGCTGTTTTCTTTTTTAGCTCTTGCCCTAATCTGCTCTTTACTTTAGATATGATTTTATAAACAGGTTTAGAAAAGTTGTATTTAGCGAATGTCTTTGCAGGAATCAGCACCAGTACAATCATTAAAACCCCTATGCCAATAGATAATTTTTGCTGCATACCAAAGACGTAAAGTCCTTTACCCAACAAACCAAATACTACACCAATAGTTGCATAGGCTATTAGTCTACCCAAATGGTACAGCGTGATTTGTCCAGCCTTTTTTACTGGATTTTTCCTATCTACCGGAAGCATAAAAGCAATGGGACCACACATACCAACGCAGTGCAGACTTCCCATAAACCCGAGTAATAGTGCGGATAGTAACATTTTTATTTGTCTTTGTGAGCATAGTGAAGTAATCCGTCAATTTGCACCACGAATTCAACAGATTGCTTCGTGTCCCACAATGACCTATTAATTCTTATTTTCAATATGTTATTTTTTCTTTTTGTAAATAATCCTGTCCGTTATGGGACCAGGTTATTTTAATGTCCCAACGACCATCCAATAAACGTTTGTCAGGTATGAGCAAATTTGTTTTGGATAAACTTACAGGTAAGTCAAAATCCAATTGTTTATTAGATGGTCTATAAAAGGACACTGTTCCTTCTGCTTTTTTAAAATCGATAGTTGAGGGAAAATGCAGGAGTAGGCCTTCCCCTGTTTTTTCAAGTTTAATTTTTTCGTGCTTGTTTGCATTTAGTTCAGCATTTAGCTCGGTTTGATGGTTTAATGCGTCCTTATAATAGTCTTCGGTCACTAAATCATGGTTGGCATTGCTATCCATGTTCATTCGAACTACAAAGAATAGTATAAAGCTGATAAAAGCTACAAAGGCAAGTACTACCCCAGTTCCCCAGTTAATTTTCATATTTAATATTTTTAGTTATAACTCCTAGGAGCCAAAAACGCTGTTAAGGTGGTTTCTATAAGTCTATCACCACTATACACACCTATCTTTACTTTTTCCTTATCACTCTTAATAGCAGCGTTCTTAATCTCTATAAACAGGGTGCCTTCTGCTCTACCTTGTGCTGGTACGATGAAATCTTCCTTACGTACCATCTTTATTTCGCCCTTATGGGACAACAGTTTAAAACTCACATCAGATACTGTATCTGTAGTCTTATTTAGCAACTTAAAGGTGTACACATTACTAATAATATCACCTTCCTTGTGTTCATATAACTGCCCTGGCAATCTTAGAATATTGGCTTCGAGGTCGTTTCTAAGAAATAGCATGCCAATAAGTATTCCAGTAAGGATAATAAGTACAGCGGTATATCCTTTAAGACGAGGGGTGAATTTAAATTTCTCCTTTTTTGTTATTTCGTCCTCACTTGCATAACGTATTAGTCCCTTTGGTAGGTTTACTTTTTCCATGATGGTGTCACACTCATCTATACATGCCGTGCAGTTTACACATTCTAGCTGCGTTCCGTTTCTAATATCAATTCCCGTGGGACAAACGTTTACACATTGGAAGCAATCGATACAATCACCATTTCCCAAGGCCTCTCTGTCTTCGTTCTTTCGCCATTTTTTTCTACCGTTTTCCGCTTCACCTCTTTTATGGTCGTAGGCAACAACGATAGATTTGTTGTCCAAAAGCACCCCTTGCATTCTACCATAGGGGCAAGCAATAATACAGACTTGTTCCCTAAACCAGGTAAAGACCCAAAAAAATACTGCAGTAAAAATCAATAGAGAAACCATGGTGCTGAGGTGCAGTAAGGGTCCATCCGTAATATAACCTACTAGCTTATCGCTACCTATTAGGTACGCTAAAAATACATTGGCAATGATGAAGGAAATGATGAAAAAGATAATCCATTTGAGTACTCTTTTTCTAATTTTTTCAGCATTCCAAGGCAGGCGGTCCAATTTTATCTGCGCGCCTCGGTCACCGTCTATCCAATATTCAATCCTACGGAAGACCATTTCTAAAAAGATAGTTTGAGGACACATCCATCCACAAAAAATACGACCAAAGGCTACTGTAAATAAGGCAATAAAAATAACACCGATAATCATCGATATTACAAATAGATGAAAATCTTGTGGCCAAAACGGAAAACCAAAAATGTTGAAACGACGTTCTAAGACGTTGAACATTAAAAATTGATTACCACCAATTTTAACGAAGGGTGCCGCGAGCAAGAATGCCAATAGGAAGTAACTAACATATTTACGATAGTTGTACCACTTACCGCTCGGCTTTTTAGGAAAAACCCAAGCACGCTTTCCATCCTCTCTAATGGTTCCGATAGAATCTCGAAAATTATCTTGGTCTTGTGACATTTTACACCTCCCTTAATCCCTCCTTAGTAGGAGGGAAACTAATATGTATTCTTTTTGGTTCTATACTTTTGATAGCATATGATAACAAATTCTAAGGCTTCCTTTAATTCAAAGCAACCGTTGTTGAATCGGTAACGATAACTATTGAATCTTTTTCTACTGCGGGCATATCATTATTAGGAGCATCTGGATTTATCCAAATATCACCCTCCGCTGCTTTTGGATTGGCCGATGTCTTTCCTTCAAAGGTTAGCACGTAACTAGATACCTGTGCCATTTCCAATGGCTTTAAGCTTTGTTTCCAGGCTACCATTCCTTTGCCGTCCCTACCACCTTCGGAGATAGTGTTGAAAACGTTTTTAATACCACCGCCCAAAATCCAGTTCGCATCGGTAAGGTTTGGGCCAATACCTCCACCACCATCAGCCATATGACAAACCACACAGTTCGTTTCGAATATGGTTTTTCCTGCACTCAAATCCGATGCATCTGCCAATAGTTCTACCGTATTCACATCTACCAAATCCTTAGCATTCTTTTTATATTCTTCTATTGCTGCCTGAGCTATAGCTACTTCGGTAAGGTATTCCGTGTCTTGGTCATAATCTCCCATTACTTCGAACCTGACCAAATAGACAATACCGAATACGATAGTAGCGTAGAACATATACACCCACCATGGCGGCAGTTTATTATCCAGTTCGCGTATACCGTCATAATTATGGTCCAAGATGATTTCGGTTTCCACTTCCATCGGCTTGGCACCCAAGAGCTTGTTATAAAACTCTTTACCCCAAGTCCATTCCCATCTTTTGGAAGATGAAGCCATATAGCGCTCTTTTGCTTCTTCCGAAAGGGTTTGGAACATTACATTTTCAATAGCAGCCAAAATGACTTCTATTCCAATTAATAACAACAGTACAAAAACTAGAAATAGCGACGCTATTGGGTAGGCAATAAAGGCCGGTTGATCGCCAGAGTCAATAAAATACTCCATTAATCCAAAAACGGTAAAAAAGAGTAGTGGAATCCGTATCCACCAAGGAGACATATTTTTCATAACTCAATGTTTTGTTGGTTGTTATTATCTAGAGGAATTTCGCTCATTTCTTTTATGTGCTCCTTTGATGCGGTAAACACCCAAGCAAAAAGCACTACAAAAAAGATGAAGAAAATTAAAAGTGATATCATGGGGTAGGCAGCTACCCCATCTATACTTTCCATATATCCTTTTACAAATTTTAGCATGGCTTTATTTATTTTCTGAGATCAACTCGTTCGTTTCTTTTATTTTAATATCGGTCCCTAATCGCTGTAAGTAAGCAATCATGGATACAATCTCCCTATCTCGCATTTCTACAAACTCGGTTCCGTTCTCAGCGGCATATTTTTTAGACGCTTCATAGCTATTTGCAAAGTCGGGATCAGCATAGAGGTTTTTCTCAATTTTGGTCGCCTGATCATCCATAAGTGCCTCGGCATTTGCCACCTCCTCATCGGTGTAAGGCACTCCTAGGGTAATCATAGCTTCCATCTTGGTTTGTATATTGCTACGATCGTGCTCGTCGTTTATTAACCAGGAATACGATGGCATAATAGATCCTGATGAGGTACTTTGCGGATCGTACATATGGTTAAAGTGCCAGTTATCTGAATACTTCCCTCCAACACGCAATAAATCCGGTCCGGTACGTTTACTTCCCCATAGGAAAGGGTGATCGTACACAAACTCTCCTGCCTTAGCATACTCGCCATAGCGCTCTACCTCACTACGGAACGGTCGTACCATTTGTGAGTGACAACCTACACAACCTTCACGTATATAAAGGTCCCTTCCCTCCAATTCTAAAGGAGTGTATGGTTTTACACTGGTAATGGTAGGGATGTTGGATTTTACCAAAATAGTAGGAACGATTTGTATAATACCACCAATTAGGATGGCTACCGTAGCTAATATTGTAAGTTGAATTGGCTTACGCTCCAACCAGGTATGGAAGGTTTCACCAGAAGTTCTTTTGCTAGAAACCCGCGTTAGTGCTGCTGCTTCTGCAAGCTCATCTTCTACTTTCTGTCCGCTTCTAATAGTTACGATTACGTTATAGACCATAACAAGTGCACCAACAATGTACAGGCTACCCCCAATTGCTCGCATCCAATACATAGGCATGATCTCGTTTACCGTCTCTAAGAAGTTACCGTAGACCAAGGTGCCATCTGGGTTAAAGTCTTTCCACATTAAGGCTTGTGTAAATCCTGCAACATACATAGGAAGCGTATAAAGAATTATACCCAAAGTACCTATCCAAAAGTGGAAGTTGGCCAAACCGGTCGATGCTAATTTCGTTTTGAACATTTTTGGAACCAACCAGTAAATCATACCAAAGGTTAGAAAACCGTTCCAAGCTAATGCACCAACGTGAACGTGGGCAATAATCCAATCGCTAAAGTGTGCAATGGCATTTACATTCTTTAAGGATAACAAAGGACCTTCAAAGGTGGCCATACCATAGCCTGTTATGGCAACTACCATAAACTTCAAGGTTGGATCGGTACGCACTTTATCCCAAGCACCACGTAAGGTCAATAGACCGTTAATCATACCACCCCAAGAAGGAGCGATTAACATAACAGAGAAGGCAACACCTAAGTTTTGCGCCCAATCAGGTAATGCAGAATACAACAAGTGGTGTGGTCCCGCCCAGATATATATAAAGATCAATGACCAGAAGTGAACAATAGATAATTTATAGGAATATATAGGTCTATTCGCAGCTTTAGGCACAAAATAGTACATCAGTCCTAAGAAAGGTGTCGTTAAAAAGAAGGCTACTGCATTATGACCATACCACCATTGCACCAAGGCATCTTGCACACCAGCATACACAGAGTAGCTTTTTAGGGCACTTACCGGAAGTTCAAGACTATTAAAGATATGGAGTACCGCAACCGTAACGAACGTGGCCACATAAAACCAGATGGCTACATATAAATGCCGCTGTCTTCTTTTTATCATGGTCCCTATTAGGTTTACCCCAAAAGCAACCCAAACCAAGGCAATGGCAATATCTATGGGCCATTCCAATTCAGCATATTCCTTAGATGTAGAATACCCTAAAGGTAGAGTTATGGCAGCTGCTACAATAATCAATTGCCAACCCCAGAAATTAAACTTACTGAGAAAATCGCTAAACATTCTTGCTTTTAGTAGCCGTTGTGTCGAATAATAAACACCGGCAAAAATAGCGTTACCCACAAATGCAAAAATGACCGCATTAGTATGCAAGGGTCTTAAACGCCCAAAACTTAACCAAGATATACCGTCGGTTAAATTGGGAAACATAAACATAAATGCCAGTAAAAGACCGACGGACATTCCTACTATCCCCCATAACATCGTAGCGTAGATGAAATTTTTTACGATTTTATTATCATAATAAAACTGTTGTACTTCCATAGTTGATTCCTTATTTTATTTTTTTAGTTGGTCAGTTTCAGATGGGTCTTCGCTTTCTTTTGGTTTTACCAGCTCGTCCTCAAAAAGCATACGGACAGATGGCGTGTATGAATCATCATACTGACCACTTCGTACCGACACAATAAAGGCTATGAAAAATAGTACAGCTACCGCTATACTAATTGCTAATAAAATATAAATCACACTCATACCTACCTGAATTCTGTCGTAAAACTAACCTCATGTACTAGGAATAAATATGACATTTGTCAGGTTTACGAATTATTTTAATTTTTTCCCTAAAAAGTTGGTCATCAGTGTGGTAAAACCAACCACACTAATAGAGCTTAACGGCATTAATATCGCAGCTATTACCGGTTCTAATTGTCCTGTTACAGCAAAATAAAGTCCCACTACATTATAGCCTAAAGACAACATAAAACTTAGTTTAATAATCTGCATCGCCTTTTTGGATGCGAGGATATAATGATAGAGTTCCGTAAACTTAGAAGCGTCAAGTATACCGTCACATGCTGGTGAAAACACATTGATATTTTCCGATATGGCGATACCCACTTCGGCTTGTGCCAAGGCTCCGGCGTCGTTTAGCCCATCACCTACCATCATCACTTTCTTTCCCTGTGCCTGGAGCGATTCTATAAAGCTTAGTTTATCCTTTGGTTTTTGGTTGAAGTATAAAGGCGTTAGTTTCGGTAACAACGCTTCTAAACGGGCTTTTTCACCCTCGTTATCACCTGATAGTATCGCCAAATTTAAGGTTTCTTGCATCGCTTGAAACACCTCGGAAACCCCTTCTCTGTAATGGTTGTGAAATATATATTTTCC
>JBLICT010000158.1:0-7499 GCA_047632415.1 Maribacter sp. | reverse complement strand
CCTAGCAATTCATTTGGAATTGGAGGAAACCTATTTTGATGACTATATCACCAATGGAAATTCGATTTTACGTCCCATTCACTATCCACCGATAACGTCGGAACCAAAAAATGCAGTGCGTGCCGCTGCCCACGGGGATATTAACTTAATTACCCTCTTGATGGGCGCTCACGGTAAGGGTTTGCAAGTGAAAAACAATCGTGGAGAATGGATAGATGCCATAGCACAGCCTGATCAACTGATGATCAACGTTGGAGATATGCTGTCTAGATTATCTAACAATAAACTAAAATCTACCATTCACCAAGTGGTTAATCCTCCTAAAGAATTATGGGGAAGTTCCCGGTATTCTGTCCCATTTTTTATGCACCCTATTAGCGAAATGCCATTAAATTGCTTAGATAACTGTGTAGACGAGGAGCATCCGAAGGGGTTTGAAGATATTACGGCTGGTGCATTTTTACACGAGCGCTTAATTGAATTAGGATTGATTAAAGAATAGCAATGGACCTGCAAGATCAACTAAAAAATCTCTTCCCTGAACATACACCGGAAGACACTCCAAAAGAAAATATTGAAAAAAGTATTTGGATGCAAGACGACCCTATTATTTGTAAATACGAGAAGCGAAAGGGAAAACCCATTACTATTTTAGAGGGCTATACCGGTGGCGATGCTGATTTTAAAAAATTGGCAAAGGAACTAAAGACAAAACTAAGTGTTGGCGGCAGCTTTAAGGATAGTAAAATCATTATCCAGGGCGATTACAGAGATAGAATCATGACTATGTTGCAGGAAAAGGGATTTAAAGTGAAGCGGGTAGGTGGCTGATTGCTATTCGTTCACTTTTTTATGACGCCTATTGTGGTTCTTTTTCTGTTAATTTTTTTTATTTATTTCACATAAAGCTTACATTTAACCAACAAGAACCTAAACCAATCGGAAATGAGTTCCTTATTACACATCACTAACGGCGACAGTTTTACTAAACGGCTTAATAAATTAGATATTAAAGGAGACGTTATTACTTGGCGCGAAATGCTGTGCGAAGGAAAGACTTTGAGCCATGTGGGTAGTGAATCTTTTTGGAAGACGCGCTATGAGTTTCTTCATAAAAACTACAAAGTATCTAAGTCTTGGTTTATAGAAAAGACCTTAAAAGAATATCGCTCGCTTTGTAATCATAAGCAGCAGGATGAAATTGTACTTTGGTTCGAATACGACTTGTTTTGTCAAGTAAATATGTTAGCGGTGATAAGCTGGTTGTTGGCAAATAGAAAGTATGCACAAATTTCATTGGTTTGCAGTGGAAAGGAAGATGAATCAGATAAAATGTATACCCTCAATGAGCTTTCTAATGCGCAATTATTGGACCTTTACAAGAATAAAAAAGTACTATCGCAAGATGACATAGAGTATGCAGACTATGTTTGGCAATTATATTGCAGTAACAATCCTATGCGTTTAGAAAATCTAACGGACTTTGAAGATTATCAATTCGCATATTTGGGCGATGCCGTAAAAAGTCATCTACAACGTTTCCCTAGCATTACTAATGGACTGAACCATATGGAAAATAATATTCTGAGTTTATCCGCAGATAAAAAACTAAGTTCTAGAAAAGACCTTTTAAATACGGTATTGCAAAATCAGGGTAACTTAGGTTTTGGGGATAGTCAATATGATAGAGCCATAACCCGGCTTAAACCACTTTTTACTGCTTTCAATCCTGTTAGACTAACCAAAAAAGGGAAAGAAATCTTAGATGGTAAAACCAGTTATTATTCCTGCCTCCAGGACAATGATGTCTATTTAGGAGGTGCTCTAAAATATAACTTCCTGTATAATACAAGTACGAGCAGAATCTTAAAGCTCTAATTTTCTATGCAATTAAGCCCCTCTGAGCTTATCTTGAATGCAGATCGAAGCATTTACCATCTCAATCTTTTACCACAAGATATAGCCACTACCATTATTACGGTTGGTGATCCTGATCGTGTCTCTGATGTATCACAACATTTTGATTCTATAGAACTCCAAAAAGGAAAGCGAGAGTTTTTAACCCATACCGGCGTTTTGAACGGCAAAAGAATCAGTGTTATTTCCACAGGTATTGGAACAGACAACATCGATATTGTTTTAAATGAGCTCGATGCTTTGGTAAATATCGATTTCAAGACCAGAACGGTAAATAAAAATCGGATACGATTAAAAATAGTCCGCATTGGCACCTCAGGAGCTATCCAGCCAGAAATCCCAATAGATTCTTTTCTCATGAGCAAATATGCTATTGGATTCGACGGACTTTTACATTTTTATAAGCACGCTTTCGGTACCCACAAAAATCTAGAAGATGCATTTATGGCGCACACCCAGTGGGCACAAGAAAAAGCACGCCCTTACATCGTAGATTTTGACGAAGATTTAGCAAAAGAACTATTAGACAATCGTATACGATTAGGTTTTACGGCCACAAATACAGGATTTTACGGGCCACAGGGTAGAGAACTACGCCTCGCACCTAGTCAATCTGGAGTCATGTCAAGAATGGCTAGTTTTTCATTTGATGGCCTGCAGATTACGAATCTAGAAATGGAAACTTCTGGTATATATGCCTTGGCAAAACTACTAGGGCATCAGGCGGTTTCTTTAAATTGTATCTTGGCCAATAGGATGACCGGAGAATTTTCCAATAATCCATCAAAAGCCGTCCAAGAACTTATCCAAAGTACCTTAACTAAATTAACTTCAAAGTGAAAACCGTAAAAATCATTGGGGTTCCTGAACATTTTAACCTTCCATGGCACTTGGCAATCGAAGAAGGAGCCTTTGCAGAACGTGGGATAGACTTGCAATGGAAAGACATTCCAGAAGGAACGGGTAAAATGTGTCAACTTTTGGAGAATGGAGAAACCGATTTGGCTATTATACTTACAGAGGGTATCATCAAAAGCATATCTGAAGGCAACCCGACAAAAATTATTCAACAATATATTGCCTCCCCCCTTTTGTGGGGTATTCATGTGGGTGCGAAAAGCCAATATAAGACGGTGACAGATTTGGCACAGTCCAAAGCAGCTATTAGTCGTTTTGGCAGCGGTAGCCATTTGATGACCTACGTAAATGCTCAGAACAATGGTTGGAAACTTAACGATCTTTCTTTTGAGGTCATTCACAATTTAGATGGTGCTGTTAACGCGCTTACAAACGGAGAAGCAGATTACTTTATGTGGGAACATTTTACCACAAAACCCTTAGTAGATGAAGGTGTTTTTAGATGTTTAGGCGATTGCCCTACTCCATGGCCTTGTTTTATGTTGGTCGGCACCGATAGTTTTATTGAGGGAAATTCTAGTATCCTAACCCATATCTTGGAGGTCTTAGAAACATACACTTCTGAGTTTAAGTCAATACCGAGTATCGACAGAACCTTGGCAAACCGTTACGGACAGCAACTATCCGACATTCAGGAATGGATGTCCTTGACGGAGTGGAGCTCAGCGCAACTTTCCAAACCAAGTTTGGAAAAAATACAAGATACATTGATAACGTTGGGTTTAATTCAAGAGAAACTACCCACTAAAGACTTTCTATATACTAGTTTAGTCTAGACGTCTACGGAAAGATTCACATGTTTATTAATTATTTTTCTGAAAGTACTATCAGACAAGGGTTTTTGTGCGAAGTCTACGATATGAGGGTTGTTGGTTGCACGGTCCTTATCAGCTTGATTGTCACTGATAGTTACCAAAACAATCATCAGCTGTTTTTTAAGTTCTTTTGAAACCTGCTCCTCATACATCCTTAAAAATTCCCAACCGTCTACAATTGGCATTCTAAGGTCTAACATTACCATGCAAGGCAACGCTAAACTTCCCTGACCCTTACTCAAAATAAAGTCCAAAGCTTCTTGCCCGTTAATAGCGGCGTTAACCTCAATTTCCGTTTCTAGTTTATTAATAAAAATAGAGTGTAGAAAATTACTTGCTTCGTCGTCGTCTACAAGTAAAATAGATTTAATGGAATTAAATTTCTTCATGTAGTCTTTTTAATTTTATATCGTAAGAAAATACAGTATCAAAATTAACAAAATATATAGAATAATAACTTACCAATCGATAGTTTTATTGCCTAACCCTAATAAAATATGGTTTGTATTTGAAAAATGTCGATTTCCAAACCAATACCCTCTGTTTGCGCTTAAAGGAGAAGGATGACCTGTAGTAAGAATATGATGTTTGGTGTCGTCTATGAGTTTTGCCTTCTTTTTAGCATATGCACCCCATAGTAAAAATACCAATCCTTCTTTCTCATTCGATAGGGTTTTGATAATGGCATCCGTAAACGTTTCCCAGCCCTTTTTTTGGTGACTACCCGCTTCATGTGCCCTTACGGTCAAAGTAGCATTCAGTAATAATATACCCTGTTTGGCCCAGTGTTCCAGGTTACCACTTTCCGGGTAGTGCTTGTCCACATCTGATTGTAATTCTTTAAAAATATTGATGAGCGATGGCGGATGTTTTACGCTGTCTTGTACAGAAAAACAGAGCCCATTTGCTTGGTTTGGCCCATGATAAGGGTCTTGGCCTAGAATAACAACTTTGGTATGCTCATAACTGCAATGGTCAAAAGCGGCATATATAGCTTCCTTTTTGGGGTAACAGGTATTTTGAATGTATTCCTTGTTTACAAAAGCCGTTAGCTCCTTAAAATAAGGTTTTTCAAATTCATCTTTTAGCTTAGAGTTCCAACTGTAATGCATATTGGGTCTTATTTTTTACAACGGCAATCAAAATTAGTTAAAAACTAATGGATATTTTCCTAGGAACTAGGCTTGATAAAAAAAACAGAAAAAACTAACTTCGCTACCGATGTAGAAATGGTTTTATAATAATTATTTGTTTTATCAAGTGGAGTAGAGATGGATTACGATTATGTTATCATAGGTAGTGGTTTTGGAGGTTCGGTTAGTGCCTTGCGACTATCAGAAAAAGGATACAAGGTTTTAGTGGTTGAAAAAGGAAAATGGTTCAAGGCCAAAGATTTCCCCAAGACCAACTGGAACTTCAAAAAATGGTTATGGGTACCATACCTGCGATTTTTTGGTATAATGAAGCTTTCCGTTTTTAAACATATCGCTATTATTTCTGGTACTGGGGTTGGTGGTGGTTCTTTGGTGTATGCCAATACCTTACCAACCCCAAAATCTACTTTTTTCAAATCAGGGAGTTGGAATGAATTAAACGATTGGGAAAATGAATTAAAGCCCTACTATACCTTAGCGCTAAAAATGCTTGGAGCGGCTAAAAACCCAGAATTGTTTGATGGTGATTTGGGACTTAAGAAAATGGCGGAAAATTTAAATATCCAAGAAAAATTTGCCCCAACACGCGTTGCTATTTTCTTTGGAAAACCGAATCAAAAACAAAAAGACCCTTATTTCGGTGGCAAAGGTCCAGAGCGCTCTGGTTGCACTTTTTGTGGGGCGTGTATGACGGGTTGCAGACATAATGCCAAGAATACACTCGATAAAAACTACCTTTACCTAGCGCAATCGAATGGTGCAGAAATACGGGCCGAAAATGAAGTGTACGACGTGCGTCCTATTGGAAATAACAACGGTTCCCAAGGGTATGAAGTTTCATTAAAAAGTAGTACGAAAATTTTTAGCAGACCTCAAAAAATCAAAACAAAGGGAGTTATCTTCTCTGGGGGTGTTTTAGGAACGGTTAAGTTACTGCTAAAGCTTAAACACAGGTCTTTACCAAATTTATCTGAAAAACTCGGTGAAGACATTCGTAGTAACAACGAAACTTTAGTTAGCGTTACTGGGATGGAAAAAGATAAAAACTATTCTAAAGGTATAGCGATAGGAAGTATTCTTGATACCGATGAAAACAGCCATCTTGAAATTTGCAGATATAGTGAAGGTTCCGATGCATGGAAGTTAATTCACCTACCCTATGTAACGGGTTCTAATGTCATATCACGACTTTTTAAAATACTATTGAAATTCCTAAAACATCCCGTTTCATATTTTAAAATTTACTTTGTTAATGGCTGGGCAAAAAACACGGTTGTTTTACTTTTTATGCAAACCCTTGATAGCACCTTAAAGTTTAAAAGAAACGCTTTTGGACAGATGACTTCAAGTGTAAGTACGGGTAAAGCTCCAACCCCATTTATTCCAGAATCAATACAACTAGTAAAGGCATACCGAAAAGCAATAAACGGGGTTAGCAGCTCCTTTGCTTTAGAAACATTGGCAGGGATACCGTCTACAGCCCATATCTTAGGCGGTGCCGTAATGGGAAAGGATGCTACCACTGGTGTTATTGACAAAAACAATAAAGTTTTTGGCTATGAGCAGCTATATGTTATTGATGGCGCTATGATTTCTGCGAACCCAGGGGTAAATCCATCACTTTCCATAACAGCTATTGCGGAGCACGCAATGGACCAAATAGCAATTAAAAACGAAATGGGTTAAGGCGATACGATGATGACAGTAATTCTATGAAATATATCCGTAAAGGCTTAAAGGCTCTTTTAATTCTTACTAGCATAGTAATAATCGGCGTTGTTCTTTTTTTTGGTCAAAGGGACATCCCATTGGAGGAATTAAAACTAAAGTATGCAAATGCGGCTTCTTCGTTTATTCCTGTGAATGGAATGGAGGTTCACTATCGTGATGAGGGAAAGCAAACCGACTCTATTCCGATAGTACTTATCCATGGGACAGGATCAAGTTTACATACATTTGATGTGTGGGCAGATGCGTTGAAGAAAACAAACCGTGTAGTGCGAATGGACCTTCCCGCCTACGGATTAACTGGTCCTTTTCCTGATGCTAATTATTCAATGGGGCATTATACGAGTTTCATTACAGATTTTTTGACTGCCTTGGGAATTAAAAAATGCGTACTGGCTGGCAATTCCTTAGGTGGGCAAATAGCATGGAACTTTACCCTAAAGGAACCAAGCATGGTAGAAAAATTGATTTTAATTGATGCAGCTGGATACCCGAAAAACTCGAAAAGCGAACCAATTGCCTTTAAACTATCTAAATTACCTGTGCTAAACAAACTACTTATCCATGTAACACCCCGTTTTTTGGTTAGGGCTAGTGTTGAAAATGTATATTTTGACACATCAAAAGTTACTGATGTACTAGTGGACAGGTACTTTGAACTCACCCTTAGGGAAGGTAATCGACAAGCCTTTGTCGATAGGCTTAATACTTCTATAGATTCGGCTACCTATACGCAAATTAAAAATGTTCAACAGCCAACCCTTATACTTTGGGGAGCAAACGATATGCTAATTCCCCTGGAGAATGGATATGAATTTAAAAAAGAGCTGCCAAATAACAGCATGGTCATTTTACATGATACAGGGCATACGCCAATGGAAGAACGACCGGTTGAAAGTCTAAAACCAGTTGTTGACTTTTTAAAAAGTATAGATTAATATAACGAAGTTGACATTCAATAAATCAA
>JBLICT010000157.1:0-7519 GCA_047632415.1 Maribacter sp. | reverse complement strand
TAAATTCAAATTGGCGATTTTTTTTTTGTGGATGGTACGTTTCATTTTTTAAAGATATTTACAGTTTGGTTTCGTACAATGCCAGTATTTTAAAAATAGTGATGAACTCTTCAATTCCTTCTTTACTTAGGTCTGTATTGGCAATAAGTAGTTTACCTATTTTAGTATCGGAATTAAAAAACATCAGTGTTGTTACAGCGGGGTCTCCACCGGAATGACCGATTTGTCCCTTAGCTGATATCCCCATAAAAATACCCATGTTGTATTCGTCGTTATAGGTACTTTCACTTCTGTTTTTATGATTTTCATCGTTTAGATTCGGGGAGAACAATTCCTCATAACTTTCGCTACGCAGAAGGATGCCATTTCCGCTATACCCAGAAATTAACTCGCTTAGGTATTTTCCTAAATCTTTTGAAGAGGTTATCAATCCACCATCCGGATAATTTACTAACTGATATGGAGCCAGTTCTATGTTTATTTCAGCATATAATTTCGTTTGTTTTGAAGCGTCAATATCTTCTGAAGACCAACCTGTATTTGACATACCCAGGGGTTTAAAAATATGTGTTTTGGTAAACGCATCGAAGGGTTCATCTACTGCATATTGTAAGACCAAAGCTGCCAGTCCAGCCCCTATATTTGAATACTCAAAAATTTCACCAGGTGCCTTTTTAATGAAGTTCCTCTTTTTATACCATTCCCCTTCGATACTCAATATTTTTTGTAAAAAGGAAGAATAATCCATCATTTCATTAGGAGAACGAAAATTCTTGTTCACCTTAGCACCTGCATTGTTTTTTTTTCTCAAAATATATCCTTTACCTTCATATTGCGCTGCATCTTTTATACTCGAGGTATGTGATGCAAGTTGTCTAATAGTAATGGATTCCTTAGGAAAATATGGATTAACAACCTTAAAAGGCAAGTACTTGTTGATAGGGTCATCAAGTTTGAGTTTGCCCAATTCTTGTGCTTTTAATAATGACAAGCCAATAAAGGTCTTTGAAATTGAGGCTATGGTTTGAACTGTATTTGCCGTGTACTTCTTTTTTTGTTTTACATCTGCAAATCCAAATCCTTGAGTGAATAATGTAGTATCTGAATTTACGATGGCTACGGAAAACCCGTTGATATGGTCTTGCTTAGAAATTTGCTTTAATTTCTCTGTCAGCTTTTCTGTAATCGAATCCTTTATTTGTGCACAAACCGCGTAACAAGTCAGATTACACACCAATAATAGGATATACTTTTTAATTTATTTGACGCTGAAATCAATCGAGCACTTAAATCTGGGTCTTTCATGTCCTTATCCAAAGGGAACATGGGCCTTTTTATATTTTCGTAACCTAAGCGTTCCAAGTCTTGATCCACGCCTCCAGGTGTTAAGGCCATAATCCAATCACCACGCATCTCATATAGCTCAGGAACCAAGTAGCCTATTTTTACGACTACAATATCAGACTCACGAGGATTTAAGTTCAAATCTGTAAAATCTGCTTCTTGGTGGTATGGTTTACGTTTGTCGGTCACGATGACGCTAATACTTCCAATTTTCACTACAACTTCTACTTTAGCATCACGGTCACCCTCTCTAATGGCGGTAACGGTTCCTTCTAATTTGAGCGGAGGAGCAAAGCGATCATCTACCTGAGCACCTGCCATGGAAGATACCTTTCCACCCACACCTACTTTTAATGCCGCAGCTATGAATTCAGGTCCAGGAATAGACGCATAGATTAATGACGGTCCCGTCTCCGATTTAAATTCAGGTCGGTTCAATAGTTCCCTTAGAGTCCAAGTGACATCTCCAGCACCACCAGCGGTAGGGTTGTCGCCCATGTCACTAATCATATATGGTGTTGCTTTACTCATTAATGCCAGTTCCAGACTTTCATCCAAGGTGGCTACTGGAGCCACAAACTCAAATTCTTTCCGGACATCCCAATAGGCTTTTGCTAAATTCTCGGCCGCTTTGGTCACTTGTTTTTTGTCATCGCCCGTGACCATAACCACACCGTGGTTACGAGCTTCGTCTGCCCAAGGATATCCCATCCAAATAGCGGCATCTATGACACCTTCTTGTTGTTCTATCGCTGGAATTTTTGCATACAAGCTTTTCCCGGGCTCAATTCGTGTGCTAGTTTTTTCTCCAGGTAATAATATGGGAACAGGAATCCATGCTTTAAATTTAGGTTTTCCTTTACCGTTTTCCAGGCGATTAAGCATATTCGTTATTGCTCGAGCTTTTGATTCCAAGGCATCCTCATGGGGTGCCATTCGGTAACAGGTGATTAGATCTGAATGTTCGGCCAGTGTTTCTGTAACGTTACCATGTAAATCCATTGAAGTCGAGATCAAAACATCCGTACCAATCACCTCACGAACGCGTTTAATTAAATCGCCTTCCGCATCTTGAAGTCCCACAACACTCATTGCTCCATGGAGATCAAAAAAGAGTCCGTCATAGGGTCCATTTTCTTTTAACATTTTCAGTGTCTTTTCAACCATGGATTCGTAGGCTTCACGGGTCACAATTCCTCCCGGTAAAGATTTACCTAACAGCGTCGGAACCCACTCGGCTCTTTTCCTGATGTCGCTTCCATCTGCGAAAAAGGGGTAACGACTAAAAATAGAATCCCCAATTCTCGCGTGGAAAGCTTCTTCATGTGTCTGCGCAGGGGAGAAGGTACTAGATTCTATTCCAATACCTGCAATTGCTATTCTTGGTAATGTAGTTTCTTCGGTTTTGTCAGTTTTGGAGTTACACCCTAGGAGTATACATGCAACAAAAATTATGCTTAGAATGGTCTTTTTCAAAATAGGATTATTTAGGAGGTACGTGTGTCTTTGTAAATGGTTTCTGTAAATATAAATTACATTTACTCGTTAAATATAAGGTCAATTTTAGGATTTTAAAGGGTAGTAGGTTTCCATTTTTTAAGTTTACTTACCGTATGTCTTTGAAAGTGTCATAAATGGTAATTTATGGTATCAAAAAAAACTAGCTTACAATACTATGGTTATTGGTTCTGGAATCGGTGGAGTTTGGGGTAAATTTAATAATCTAGAAGTTTATTTTTTCTCCCACTTCACCGGACTCACATCATCATGATTTAAAACCCTAAGCCCGTCTCGGTCTATGCGCATGACCAACTTACATTCAGGGTCTGGACAAACAACTCTGGCATCGGTTTCCATCCAGTCGGCAGGATGATTTTTTCTTTGTTTGGTGGGTAAGAGTGGAATAGTAGATTGTAGGGCGTATAAGCAGAAATCCGATTCTTCTGGCATCGATATTTTTCCACCTTTTAAGTAGAATTCATCTCCAATAACCATATTACAGGTGCAATTCCCTTCTATTTTCTCCACTACAACGGTTAAATCGTAGAGTTCAAATTGGTCTTCTCTTAGTACTTCAGTCTTCTTCATCATTTTTTAGTTTTGTTTTTCCCCAGCCAAAAAGTAGGGTAATCAATGCCATGAGCAATAGGCCCCAAGACATGAAGTTATAAAGCCCTACTTCAAACGGACTCACCTGTGGGATTCCAAATTCTTCCCCGGTATTCGTCATGTTGGCCATTAAGATTACGGGAATAAAATAAGGCAGCATAAAGGGAAATATACATGCAATCAAACTTAATAAGTTAGCCCGTCTTATTGGGGACACGCCTAACCGTTCTCCAGTTTTTTTAGTAAAATCGGTAACCATTAAAATAGCCACAATACTGTGTGTAGTTAATAGTACTGCAATACTCATGACGCCGGCAATCCAACCTTCGGCATGTTTTTCGGTGTTGGCACGCGTGGCGGCAAAGTCTACCAGTTTGTCCATGAGTCCACTTGCTTTTAGCGTCGCGACCAACCCCATTAATAATATGGTAAATATACTCAAGCCCACAGCGCGGTTTATACCATCGATGATGAAACTCTTGGCAGCAAAGTTTTCCAAATCTAGAGAAAGAACTTCTGAAATAGGTAATAGTCCCAAAACAAGACCAAGAAGTGTTCCGAGTAATAATCCGAATAGGAGCCCATGTAATAGGTGTTTTCCTTTTAAGAAAAGATAAATCACAAAAGCCGGAACCAGAAGCATGGGAAGCCCTTTTGGGTTGCCCAAAGAGCTAGCTTTACTAATACCTTCTTCGGAACCAGAGCTATAGGCAACGATAAAATAAGCAACAAGGGCCAAAAATGCAGCCGGCAGCACGTATTTTAATCTACTCTTGATGGTAGCTCCAATTTTAGCGTCTTGACTTAAGGCGCTGGCAATAGTGGTATCTGAGATAGGTGCAATAAAATCTCCAAACGTAGCGCCACCGATAATAGCACCCGCCAAAGCAGGTAAGTGTGCTCCAAGTATTCCGCCAGATGGGTAGAGTAGTGGACTACAAATTAAAATAGTAGCAAAACTAGAACCGGTAGAAAGCGATACTATACAACAGATAATAAACGTTGCGATTACAAAGCCTGTACCCGAAAGCTGTACTTGGTCTGAAAGCCAAATTAGCGCTTCTACAAATCCTGTTAAGGTCATTAAAATTCCGATGATGGAGGCCAAAATCCATGCAGTAATCATAATCATCACGATTTTTTGTGACATTCCTGAAATGACGGCTTCGGAAAAGGCAGTTCTATTTTTACAAAGCATAAGGCCTATACCAAGCGCAAGGATTAATACGGGCCAAAATCCGCGTTCATCCGGAGCTCCCGAAAGTGCTATGGTAATTACTCCGATAACAAATATAAAAAATGGAAAAAGAACGCCCAAAGTACCACCGTAAAATTCGAGTTTTGAGAGCCGTTCCGATGTATCTTCGAGTTTCAAAATCAGTCTTCGTTGAGGTTGTATTTCATGATAGCGCCGTGTTTACCAGTTTTGTCGCGTTCCAAATCGTAAAATGGTCCGTTTGGACCTTTACTTTGCGAAACTATCGTTCTAATTTTGCTTAAATCATCAGTACCCAAATGGAACTTGGCAAGCTTTTGTAAACTTTCCAAATGCTTGCGATTCCGTGCGCCGACAATCACTCCTCCCACCATAGGTTTCTGGAGAATATACTTGCATGCGACTTCTGCAATGCCTACCTCGTATTTATCGGCAATTTCCCGTAGCATTTGCAATGCCTGTTGAAACAATTCATACCCACCAAATTCGTCAATGATTAACCCGTATTTGGTTAAGGAACGATTTTCATAGGGTTGAATTGGGTTAGGTGCACCCAAATAGCGGTCACTTAGAAATCCACCGGCAACGGTGCCATAACACAGATAAGGAATGTTATTCTTTCTTGCCAACAGAGTCATGTCGGTTTCCACACGCTGATCAAGGACGGAATATTGCACTTGGTTGGAGGCAATATCAACCCCAGCATCAAGCATTTCCTGAATACGTTGGGTATCGAAATTGGTAATGCCCAGCAACTGTATTTTTCCACTTTTTTGCAGCTCAGAAAGGTGTACTGCGGTTTCCAAATACTTGGGAAACTGATAATCCCACCAAGCGAATTGCACTAAATCTAATTGTTCTACACCCAATCGTTTAAGGGAACGGTCAATAATAGCTGTGGTTTGCCCCTTAGTCAAAGTGGCCAATGCGCTATAATCTGGCACGTATTTAGTGTGGATTTGAATTGGGGGCAAGTCTCCGGCTCGGAATTCACTATGATATTTTTTTCTAAACTTACCAATGAGTTCTTCTACACCTGTATAAATATCCGCGCAGTCAAAGGTGGTAATTCCTGCGTTCACAAAATGGCGCATATCTTCCAAAGCCTGTTCTTCAGCTATAGTTCCATGTCCGCCGGCCAAATGCCATCCCCCTTTGATGACTCTTGAAATAGAGTATCCAGGTTGTAATTCTATTCTTTCCATAAATTAATGAAGCTTGGTGTTTTTGAATATATTGTAAAATTCGTCAATAGGAATAGGCCCTGCTTTCATTACAGTGTCCATAAATAATTTTAAGTTAAAGTTATTTCCTAGACGCTCTTTCTCCGTTTCTAGTAATTTGGTGAACTGTGCTCCACCCAAATAGTAAGATGTTAATTGCATGGGAGAGTTCATAATGCGCCCCCAAAGGCTTTTAGCGAATTGTGGAGCCAATAAGGAAGTTTTGGTCGAAAATTTTAGGACTTGTTCCTGATTCCATCCGTTACAATGCACTTTTACCGACGTATACGATCTGTTTGCATTTTCGAGCCGTTTACGAAGATGAGCCAAATAGGTTAGGTGATTACCTGATTCCCAACCAGCATCGAGCACTACTTTTTCTGTGAAGGTAGCCCAGCCTTCGATATACGTCCCGTACGGAAATAACATACGAATCGGATGGGGTGTTTCCCGACTAATTTTCAATTGCATGTAATGCCCGGGATATAGTTCATGAATCACAATCATGCGATTGAAAGGTTTATTAAATGATGCCCAGAAATCTATTTGTTCTTGTTTTGGAAGCGTTTCGGGAATAGAGGGTAAATTCAACGTAGTCATGGGGTTAGGGTCAAAAGGTGGGGCACTTGCCACCCAACCGATACGTGCTGCAGCACCAGCGCTTTCAGGTGCTGTTTGTATGTTTAAGGTAGTGTTCTTTGGTAATGTAGTGATGTCTTTTTCTTTAATGAATTCAATAGCCGAGTCCGCTAATTGCCTCCAAAACTGAAGATAGTCCGCAGCATTGATAGGAGCATCTTTTTCCATATCTGATAAGGCCAAATTGATAATTTTCAAATCGTTTTTTGGAAGTGTTTTATCAGGATAGGTTTCGGTTAGGTATTTCTTAGAGACCTCGGTCATTAAACCTTTTACGGTTTGGATTTCTGATAATGCCATTTCGGACAATTTTTTTGAGGTAAGATCGCTATCGGTATAAAGTGACAGTCTGCGGTTGTATTCTTGTTCGCCTAATACAAAAACCGATTCCACTGTATTTTTTTGAAGCGTAGATTCGCTAAATTCTTTTAGTTCTTCTACACTTTGTAATGCTGTTGTTAGCTGCAAGTTAAGGTTATCACAGGTTTTTGATAGTCCGTTTGATAGTAGTTGTTTCTCTAAATCCTTTTGAAGAAAATCACTTATACTCCCCAAATCTTCCAATCCTTTTCCTAAATCAATTATTGATACTTGCTTTAGATTCGATTGTGCGGCCTTGGCTAGTTCTGTTATTGCTGTAAGTCGGTCGCAAATCAAAACCGATTTCTCAGAACTAAGAAGGTAATCAGCTTTGAAAACTGAGGTAATTGCATTTTTAATTAATTTGGTATACAACCGAAATGAGGTAGTATGTTCACTTAGCATTTGCCATTTGTCTACTTCTGACTGTGCCTTCACGCTTAAAAGTCGCCCATCAATTGGGTCAATATTTGAGTTCTTGGCGGATAATGCTGTTAGTATTCCCTCGTTAAAGACCAACCATTTGATAATGGTTTCTTTAGAACGATCTTCATACCGGAAAACCGATGGTCGCATACCTGAATCAAGGGCTTTTGAAGGGTAAAACTTCTTCCATTCCAAAATATAT
>JBLICT010000156.1:0-7533 GCA_047632415.1 Maribacter sp. | reverse complement strand
GTAATTACGATAATTGGTGCTATATTTTTAAGAATAAATCGAGCAAAATGGGTGAAAATATTTGCAATATAAAAATGAAATACTAACAACGTTTATAAAACATAGCTTTTATAGGCTTTCCGTAATGTTCATAGCTCCATCGCTGTGAATAATCTAGTACCGTCCGTTTTGGAACATACTTCTCGGATTTTAAACATTCTTTAAAGCAATAACGGCCTCCCCTGCAAAGGTGCGTAATTTCAAATCCTCACTGTTCAAATAGGGTTCTATTATAGGTAGGTATTTTGCCTCTTTCTGTTGTTTAATCAAGTATAATACCGCCAGTTTAACTTTGAGGTCATTTTCTTGTAATAGGAGCTGAAAGCACTCTATTTCGCTAGGAATTTTATGTTTTATCTTTTGTAGTTCCGCTTCTGAGGATACATCCAAGGCAGAATCCTCTATAATAGGCAGCAGTTTACGTTTTAAGTCGCCCGTTAGTAGATTATCCAAAAACTCTATCGCATTGGTCTGGGCTTCTTGTTTGTTACTCAAGAGGCCTTCATAGGCAATGTCTACATCTTTCTGCTGGTAGCGTAATCCCAATAGTTTAAAAATACGTTCTAGACCTGCGTCCAATCTGCGCTCTAGTAATTCTAGTAGACTGGTTCGTGCCTCGCGTTCCGCATCGCTGATTTCCTTTTTAGATTTTTTTCGATTACGGTAGGATATGATAATCTGGGTATGCATGGCCGCCAAGGTCTGGTGGTGTAATTTGCATTCCTCATAAATCCCTGAAACTACTTTATACCGGTCAAATTTAAGCTCTGGACGTGAACTTCGTATCGCACTTAATGAACGAATAACCTCCAAACGGATTGTGACATCGGGGTCCTTTAGCAACAGCAATAGATTCTTTACCGATACTTGAGAGTTGAAAGATTGTATGGCCATTGGTATAAAGCGGAGCACCGACATGGGCTGATTTCTTTTTTGTATAGTTTCCAATAATAATGGAATAGCGTTCAACCCAAAGCCCTGTAACGCTTGGATGGTAGTTTTTCGTTGACTTTTATTCCCTAAGAAGGGTAGGATGCTTTTTAGAAAGGGCAGGTGCATTGTTTGACCCATTGCCATCAAAGTAGTGCTAACCAGTTGCTCATTTTTGCTCTGAATATAGTGAGCGAGCACTGGATAGAAATTTGGAAGATTCGCCACTCCAATGGTTTCCAGAAGGGTGGTAATCTCACTAGGCGGCACATCAGATTTGTCTAAAAGTGTTACTTTTTCCGATAGCCGTGCTGTAATGGTATAATTTTTTTGAAGTACAGGATTCGCATATGCTTCCCGTGCTAAACAGAATAATGCGGCATTAGCGATACGGGTATTATCATTATTTAAATAGTGGTCATACACAAAACTGCTATCATTTTCAGAAAAATGAAGGACATAGGCTAATGTCGCTACGGTAAGTGCGGTGTCATCAATCTTTAAGAGGTCACCAACCTTCGCTGACATCGTCTTACTATTTAAGAAATATAGGTTTTGTATGGCAGCGGTTTTCACCTTTATAGAATCATGTTCTAGCAATCGTTCTACATCTTCCTCAAAACGTTTGTCATTAATTTCCATCAATTTACCCAACATAAAAAGAATTTGCATCTCTGTTCCGCTTTGGAAGACTTCTTTCATCCCTTCAACTACAGAAATTGGTTTTTCGGCTATTTTCCTACCACTAATTTTCTTGTCGGTGAGCACTTCTAAATTCGCTCGGAATGTTTTATAATATTCTTGACGCACCTTTAGTATAAAGAACAGCCACAAGCAGACCAATAAAAGTATGAGAACACCAATGTAAAAGGAGGGAAGCTCCAAGCCACGAATCACAAATATCAATAAGCAACCTGCAATACCTGTAGCAATGCTGTCTACAACCACATCTATAAAAGATTTGGTTTTATTTTTTAAGTCAAAAGGTAGGGGTAAGGCCAAGAGTTCAGATGCGCTCTTATGAACCGATTGTTTTAGAATACCGTCCATGGCCTTAATGACAACAACTGCAGAAAGCTCAGGAAGGAGTAGAAAGAAAATGCTGCCACCAAAGATTCCGATGGGGAGTAATAATAGCGAGAAACCCACACCCCAAATTCCCACGATACGGTGTGTAAAAAACAGTTGCATAACCAATGAGAGTAAATTGAAAGTAGAGAACCAAAATGCGAAAAATGCGGTAAGTTCATCGGCATCTGTAAAAGAGGCAGACGCAAAGTCGCTAAATAAATAATCTACCAGTTTGGCAACCAAAACGCTTACAGCAACAATACAAGCAATATAGCTAAGGTGTTTTGATTTTATTATGAGCTGTAGCGGACGTTCACTGATTAGATTAGCTCTTTTCTTTTCTTTTGTAGTTCCGGATATGTTTACTTTGGCGCGCCAAATATTTCGTAATAACGGAATACAGAAAACTAATAAAAAAGCGGCAACGAACATTAGATTTTCATTGCCGATAAAAGAGGCGAGAATAGAAGTGATATACCCACCTAGGATACCCCCCATGATAGCTCCGGAACCTATGAATCCAAAGAGGCGTTTTGCCTCTCTTACATTATACACCAAGTTGGCCAATACCCAAAACTGTGAGGCGGAAAGTACGGCATAAATAGCCACCCAGACATAAAAAAAGTAAAGTAGAAAAATAGTACTAATGCCTAGATTTAAGAGCACACCCAAGCATATTAATATAAACAAAGAAGCTATTAATGTGGTTTCTATGATTTTATTCAGCGCGTATTTTGCAACGGCTTTGGAATAAAAGAAGGAACTAATAATGGCGGTAACGGCTACCAGTAAAAATGCAAATGGCAATTGGCCTACACCTAGTTCTGAAAGAAACAGGGAGTTGACTGTAGGTTTAATGATTAATAATACGGCAATGGTCAAAAATATATAGGAGAGCATCCAAAGGGATACTTTGAATTCACCCTCCCGTATATCAAATATATTTTTAATGAAACGTTTAATCATTCACCTTTGGTAACATTAGAATTTTCAGCTATTAAAGTACAGGCTTTTTTAAGGCTTTCTCCACAGGTTTCACTAAACTTCTAATTATCTGTTCTCCGTTAGCGTCGTCTACCAAAGCCACTAGAATATACCTACGATTTGGATTTTCGCCCCATACCAAAATAGAATCGGAATGGTAGGTTCTCCAGGAGCCGGATTTACGGAATAATCTTGCATTGGGTGCAATCTGGTCCAATGTATTTACGAATTTATGATGTAACGCTGGGTCTTCCATAATTTCCAACATTTGTTTGGACCGTTTTTCATTGACCAATTTTCCATGCGCCAATAAATAATAGTACCTACATACTTGAGCCACCGTTGCAGCGTGACTTAAGTTTTTCAATGGTTCACGGTTAGTATCGCCACCACCGCCATAACGTTTGCCTACCCAAAGACCACCACCGTTATCCTCATCGTAAAATTCATATTTAGGATCCGTCATTACAGCTTCCAATCGCTCATAACCTACCCGGTCTATCATACGTGTAGAAGCAGCGTTATTTGATTTGCTAATCATCAAACTCATATCTTTTTTAACCTCGGCAGTTTCCTTTAATTCACCTTTTTCAATGGCATCCATAGCGGTAAGAAGAATGGCTATTTTAGGCAAGCTTGCTGCATACATCATATGGTTGCCATTCACACTAGCGAATCTTACTTCTTCAGGGTTACTTAAATCTACAATGCCTACCGCCATTTTCTTTTGGGAAATAAGTCGGTTCCAATCCGAATGGGACGCAATTTCACGTTCAAGATTCGCTTGTAACGAGCTGTCTACCAATTTTCGTAGTGGTTTAATCTTGGCATTATCTATCCGTATAGGAAGCTCTTGCTGCCCAACTAAAGTGATCGCCGATAAAAGCGTAAAAGCAAAAAATAAAAAGTTTAATTTCATTAATTATTTATGGTTTATAAAATGTAGTCAAATGTAGATAAAGGACTGTTTGGTAGTGTGTTAAATTTTTAGAGATATAGATTATCGACAAACCTAACAGAAACAACATAGCTAATCTTTTCTATAAAAATTAATTGTTAAAATTCAAGATAGGTGATTTAAAAAATGTACTTATGCATGCTTTTTTAAGAAATAAAATTAAACTAATAATAGTATTAACCAATCTAATTTAATGTATCTTAAAAGAAGAATATAACAATGAAAAATGAATCTTAAAGACGGCGTTAGAACCGCGGAAAATAAAGTTTCTTCAGAGGCGAGGAAGCTTAGTATATTGGTTAAGGATTCCTCTAAATCCTTGGTGGATAGATTAGAAAGTTATGAGGATATTATAAGCCTAGAAGTTGGCGATACAGGACTCAGTAGAGCAAAAACATTAGAACGTGAATTTGACCTTAGACAACTATATATTAAGTATGAAGGCGATAACCCGACCGGCACCCAAAAGGACCGGATTGCTTTTGCACAAGTATACGATGCATTGCGTAGGGAATATAAGGTAGTGTCGCTTGCGACTTGCGGTAATTATGGCGTAGCTATGGCCTTAGCGGCAGATTTAGCGGGTATTAAATGTAAAGTATATATCCCTGAATCTTACCATACGGATAGAGTTCAGGAAATGGAAAAATTAAATGCGGACATAATTCGTTTGCCGGGTAGTTATGAGGATGTGGTAATCGCTAGCACTGCATATGCAATCGAGAGCGGATGGTACGATGCCAATCCTGGCGGCGCCAATACGCCTTTGCAAATATCGGCCTACGCACAAATAGCACAGGAGATTTTTGAGGATTTGGGAGATGCCCCAAAATACTGTGCCGTGCCGGTATCCAATGGAACTCTTTTTGCTGGGATATATAGGGGATTTGTGAGCTTGTACAAAAGAGGAAAGACCTCTAGAGTACCAAAAATGATTGCGGCCTCCTCTTCCTTTAAAAATCCTATTGTACAATCTTTTTTACAAGGATTAGACCATTGTAAAGATTTGAATCCTGAACGTATTAAAGAAACAAAGTTCAATGAACCCCTTATCAATTGGCATAGTTTTGATGGGGAGGAAGCATTGTTCGCCTTGCGGGAATCTGACGGAAGTGCCTTTAATATTAGTGATAAGAAACTGCGGGAAATGACAGCCCTCTTGGCAAAAAAAGAAGGGTTTAAAATTTTACCTGCCTCGACTGCAGGATTGATAGGCTTATTAGAATTGGATGAAAAATTAAACCTGGAGCCCGACCGTTTTGTAGCGGTACTCACAGCAAAACATTAAAAAATACAGCATGAAAAAAGGAATTGATGGTAAGGCCTTGGTGTATTGTGAAGGTGCTTTTAATACACCAAACGGAAAAACGGCACATGGTCTTGTTCGGTTTACGGAACGGTATGAAGTAGTTGGGGTATTAGATGCTAAATATAAGGGTCAGGATTCAGGAACGGTCTTGGATGGTAGTTCTAACGGAATTCCAGTTTTCAAGGATTTTGATACGGCAGTAACGGAATTGGCAGCCGCAAATAATACACCAGGTTATTTGGTGATTGGTTTGGCACCGGATGGCGGTCGCTTACCTAAGGAGGCAAAGGGCACCATTAGAAAAGCCTTAGAAAAAGGGTGGAACGTGGATAGCGGTCTCCATGATTTTTTAACTAACGATGCTGATTTAATGGCAGTCGCTATTAAAAATGAGTGTCAGGTACGTGATATTAGAAAAACGCCAGATAGGGATAAGTTACATTTTTTTACAGGGGATATAGAAAAGGTCGACTGCTTGAAATTGGCCATATTGGGAACCGATTCCGCCTTAGGAAAACGCACTACCGCTTGGTTATTGGTTCATGCCTTTAGGGCGGCAGGCAAAAAGGCTGAAATGATTGGGACAGGACAAACTGCATGGATGCAGGGTGCTAAATATAGTATGGTCATGGATAGCTGTATCAACGATTTTGTTTCTGGAGAGATAGAGTACGCTGTAGTTAGTGCCTATACCAATGAAAATCCCGATGTTATTGTAATTGAAGGGCAAGGAAGCTTAATGAATCCCGCCTATCCCGGTGGATTTGAGATTTTAGCCGCTGGTAGACCTGATTATGTGATTTTACAGCATGCACCCACCCGTGTGGAATATGACGGATTTCCTGGCTATAAAATACATTCACTAAAGGACCAAATCAACGCCATTCAGGTAATTTCCGGTAAGGAGGTCCTGGCCATAACGGTAAACCATGAAGGGATGACCAAAGATGAAATTCTCGATGCCTGTAAAAAAATTACTTTGGAAACCAAATTGCCGGCCTTTGATGTTTTGGAATATGGAGCAGCTGATTTAGTAAACCTGTTGATGGAAAAATTATAATGAGAATAACGAAAGTATCTTACGAACGTATCGACTTAAAATTAGCGGTACCCTATACCATTGCTTATGAAACGATTGATAGAACAAGTAATTTTATTCTTAAAATAGAGACCGATGGTACATGGGTAGGCTATGGTTGTGCGGCACCGGACAAGGTGGTTACAGGAGAAACACCTGACGAGGTAGAACTGGCCATAAAAAATGAAATCACCCATTATTTAATAGGTAAAGACCCTTTTACTTATGCCCTTTTGTTATTGGAACTGAAGGAGATTTTAGGAAAAAGAGCATCTTCTCTGGCTATGGTAGATTTAGCACTTTTTGACCTGATTTCAAAAAAAGCAGAAGTACCGCTCTATAAATTTTTGGGAGGATATAGAAATTCAATTCCTACCAGTATTACTGTTGGTATTCTTTCCATAGAAGAGACGTTGAAGCATGCCAAAGAATATGTGGCCCAAGGTTTTTCTATCCTTAAAATTAAGGGTGGGAGTAGTGTGGCCGAAGATGTAGAAAAAATGACAAAGCTCCATAAAACTTTTCCTAAAGTTACTTGGCGATTTGATGGTAACCAAGGATATACCGTGGCAGAGTCTCTTGAGTTTGAAGCAAAAACTGCGGCTGTAGGTATCGAAATATTTGAACAACCAACAAAAATAGAATCGGAGGAACGTTTAGGCGAAGTTACAGATAAAACAACCATCCCCGTGATGGCGGATGAAAGTTTAAAAACCCTCGCCGATGCATTTCGTCTCGCTCAAAATGAACGCGTAAACATGGTCAACATAAAGCTCCAAAAAGTGGGTGGCATAATGGTAGGTACGCATATAAACTCCGTAGCCAAGTCTGCCAAATTGGAGGTTATGGTGGGCTGTATAGACGAGTGCGGTCTAGGAATAGCGGCAGGCTTACATTTTGCCCTATCGCGTCCCAACATCCTATACGCCGATTTAGATGGGCACCTGGAACTCTTAGATGATCCTTACAAGGATATTTTTATCCTAAAGCAAGGTATTTTATATCCTACCGAAAAATATGGTTTGGGTTACGATGGTTAACCTTTACTTGGTTTTTTAATTTGTGAATTATACAGTAGTTGACCTAATGCATGAATACGCATAGCGAATGGCAAAACACGATATAAGTAATAATCAACAGCACAAAGCGAAGAGCATATACACT
>JBLICT010000155.1:0-7545 GCA_047632415.1 Maribacter sp. | reverse complement strand
CGATGCATGGCCTATTCCCATCAAAGATTTGCCCTACTTAAAAGTCGGCCCATACCATACCAATACAGTTGCAGGATTACAATTAGCAATGGACATGCTGCGAAGAAAACGGAATACGAACAAACAAATTTTTATGATTACTGACGGAAAGCCAAGTTGTTTGCGACTTCCCGATGGGACATACTATAAAAATAGTGCAGGACTCGACGATTTTATTGTGGAAAAATGCTACAATATGGCTCGGCAAGCACGAAAATTACATATCCCTATTACTACATTTATGATTGCTCAAGACCCATATCTGATGCAGTTTATCCGTGAGTTTACCGAAGCCAACAAAGGCAAAGCTTTCTTTACTGGACTAAAAGGACTAGGAGAAATGATTTTTGAGGATTACGAGTCGAATAGGAGGAAAAAATTGAAGTAAGAAAAAGTTAAATATATAGCATCAACAAAAAAATTGAAATTGAAACATACAGAAATTAAAAATCTAGGTCAGTTAAAAGCGGCCGGGTACAGTAGTAAAAGCATTAAGGACGAATTACGCGATAACCTAAGAGAGCGTTTACGCACAGGAAAAGACAGTTTTGAAGGAGTTTGGGGTTATGAAAACTCCGTTATTCCAGAATTGGAACGCGCTATTCTTTCTCGTCATAATATTAACTTATTGGGACTTCGTGGTCAAGCAAAAACGAGATTAGCCCGTTTGATGGTGGAATTATTGGACGAGTGGATTCCGGTAGTAGAAGGCTCGGAAATTAATGATGACCCATTAAAGCCTATGTCTCGTTTCGCAATAGAACTGATTAGCGAAAAAGGCGATGATACATCCATTTCTTGGATGCATAAAAACGATAGATTTTATGAAAAATTAGCGACACCAGATGTAACAGTGGCAGATTTAATTGGGGATGTAGACCCTATAAAAGCCGCTAATTTAAGACTCTCCTACGCGGATGATCGTGTAATTCACTTTGGTATGATACCAAGGGCAAACAGATGTATTTTCGTTATTAACGAACTGCCCGATTTACAGGCACGAATCCAAGTAGCACTTTTTAATATATTAGAAGAGGGTGATATTCAGATACGAGGGTTTAAACTACGTTTGCCTTTAGATATTCAATTCGTCTTTACCGCAAATCCAGAAGATTATACCAACAGAGGGAGCATTGTTACCCCCTTGAAGGATAGGATAGGTTCTCAAATATTAACACACTACCCAGAGGATATAGAAACGGCACGGAAGATAACCGAGCAGGAATCTAATTTGGATGGGAGGCAAACAGATTCGGTTTACGTTCCAGATTTAGCAAAGGATTTATTGGAGCAAATCAGTTTTGAAGCACGTGACAGTGAGTATGTAGATGCTAAAAGTGGTGTAAGTGCCAGAACCAGTATAACCGCATTTCAAAACCTATTGAGTACTGCAGAACGAAGGGCTTTGTTGACCGGTGCAGATAAAACCATGGTGCGTTTAAGCGATTTCCTAGGTGTAATTCCTGCGATAACTGGAAAAATAGAGTTGGTATACGAAGGCGAGCAAGAAGGTGCGGACGGTGTTGCAGGCATCTTGATAGATGATGCTGTAAAATCCCTATTTCCTGAGTATTTTCCTGAAATAAACAAGTTAGAGCGTAAAGATGCCGAAACGCCTTATGATGAGCTACTACATTGGTTTTTTCAAGGCGAAGGTTTTGAGCTATTAGACGATTTTACAGATGAAGAATATAAACGTACGTTGGACAGCATTCCTGCACTGAACGAATTGGTTAAAAAGCACCAGCCAGAGTTTCCTAAAGAAGATGAGTATTTTTTAAAGGAACTGGTATTATGGGGTCTAGTATCCTATAAAAAACTGAATAAAAACAGATTTGAAGACGGATATCAATTCAAAGATGTTTATGGAAGTTTTATAAATGACTTGTAGTACTTAAAGTAACGTATACAAACGCTATTGCCAAGCCATAAATAAGGGCCACGTAATAGCGTTTTTTTGTTTATGAGATTTTGGTATTTGATTTAGCGCTTGCAAAACAGTTGAAGCTTAGGTGTGGTCGTTTGTATGCCCACTTTACTCTCCCCAATTATCCACATGTTGGTTCATATCATCAAAATGATACGTGCCAACCAGTTGTTTTCTTTTTGCTATGGTGATAACTGTTAGGAGTAAGAGTAAGAGATAGAGAAAAAGTATTCCTAACCCTAATGGAATAAAAGTATCTGGCATTAAATAGTTTTCATATTCACTATAAGTCAAAAGGATAATTAGTGTGTCAAAGAACTTGAAGGCATATATAATACCGATTATATAAAGAGAGTATTCTAAATTACGCATCGGAGGATCGCTAAGTTCTTTTTCCTTTATTTTAAACCATAAGACATACAGGAAAACAAAATGAACGATAGATAGCACTGGAACAATAAAGTTATCTATTTTGAACAGATAGAACTTATTTGTATACAGTCCATAAAAACTAAATATATCTACTAGTATTAAGACAAAAACAGACAATAAAAGTGTCCATTTCCAAGGTAAAACGCCGTAAAAAAACTTCATTCTAAATGCTGGTTTAGGGGGATACGGAAAACCGTACAATGTGAAATTAACGTCTTTAATGTTCCTTTATTTCAATATAATCGATAAACGGTCTTAATTAAAGGGAAATGCTTAAAAAAGGATGGAATGTTGTTTGCTATATCTCACGCAATGCTATCGCAGCCAAGCTTCGGAAATTGCCTTTCTTGCAAAAAACAGCAATACAACTCCAATCAATACTACCATAATTGGCATAACCAGACCGGCAGCACCGTAGACAACAAAAGCATCGCTCATAAAAAAAGAGTGACTCATTTGTGTTAAAATCCCTACTAAGGATATAAGCAATACAGGTTTAGCCCATTTTTTTTGAAAAAGTAATAATAAGCATCCAAGGGTTCCGCCCCAAACTGCAATTGCGAACGCAGCCGTTACCCAAACTGGTTGCGATTCAAATAATAGACGTTCGGCTTGAGACATCTGTTCCAAGGATTCAATTGGCATATACGCCTGCTCTAGATAAGCAAGGGCTCCCATTATATTCCATCCAAGGCCTAGGGCACTTACCATCCAAAACCAGGTAGGTGGCTTTATATTTGTTGTGATTGTCATGATTATTTGGTTTAGATTAGTAAAGTTAAAGTACAAAAAAGATAGGTGATTTTGGAATATATAATAGGTAATCATTTTATTTTCAATTAATTAGATCTATTATGTCAGTTACTTTTATGCAAAAAAAACGCTTTTATTATATCGTACGATTACAATATTTAGGCTTTAGGTTTAGTGGATGGCAAAAGCAACCCGGACAACTAACTATTGAACGTATGCTAATTAAAACCTTAAAATTCATCCTACCCGAAACACCATTCAAAATACTTGGAGCAGGCAGAACAGATGCTAAGGTATCCTCCTTGGACGGGGCTTTTGAGCTTTTTGTCTTAGAAAAGGAACTTCCGGAGCTTGCAGGCTTTATCGACCTATTCAACACAAACTTACCTTCGGATATAAAAGTGACAGGAATTATACCAACAACATCAGACTTCAATATTATTCAGCAAAGTAAAAGCAAAGAATATGTGTACCTTTTTTCCTATGGAACAAAAAATCATCCTTTTTGCGCACCCTTTTTAACCAATATTATAGCGCAGCTAGATATTGCTCTAATGCAAGAGGCTACCGCACTATTTACGGGAACGCATAATTTCTCTTCTTACACGGCTAAATTACAACCTAATACCAAAGTGATACGTACGATAACAAATTGCACACTTGCACCAAATACCTTGTTGAAGGCTAATTTTTTTCCTAAAGAGAGTTATGCTTTAACCGTAAACGGAGCGGGTTTTATGCGGTATCAAATAAGAATGATGATGGGGGCTTTGTTTCAAGTGGGCAAGGGAGAATTATCTTTAGACGCTATTAAAGAGTCGCTTACGCCAAACACCAATATAGTGCTCACCACTGTAGCACCAGGGTCGGGATTACTATTAAACAAGCTTACTTTTGACTAGCCAAGCTATTCGGTTTTAGTATCTTTAAACCAAAAAAGGCCCATATGCGACAAAAACAAAAAATTGGATTCCCAAAGAAAAAGAAACACGTATCACGGGTTTCGGCTAAAATGGGTAAGGCGCCAGGAACTGTTAGCTATCTGGGTACAAAAGACAAAATAGCTAGTAAGGTATTCACTACACTATATAATATCGATGTTTTTGAAAAGGAAGAGACGACAGACATTGCCCATATACTAGATTTAAAAGCATCCGATAAAACTGCTTGGATAAATGTAATAGGAATTAACGATGAGCATTTTATCGAAACATTGGGCACCAAATTTGGCCTAAACTCCTTGGTATTGGAGGACGCGATAAACACCGAGCAAAGACCTAAAATAGACGAATACGAAGACTATATTTTTGGAGTCTTCCGTATGTTGTACCTCAACGCTAACGATGAAGTTGTAGGCGAACACGTAGCCCTAACACTTATGGAAAATACCGTATTGGTTTTCCAAGAGGTAGAAGACGATGTGTTTGACGGTGTTCGAAACCGATTAGAGGCCAAGGCTGGTAGAATACGAAGTAGGGGAGCGGACTATTTATTCTTTGCCCTTTTAGATGCTATTATCGACAACTATTTTCTGGTATTGGAACATATAAACCAAAGAATTGATACTTTGGAATATGAGGTCTACAACCACCCAAAACCAATTGTGGCCCAGAATATTCAGGAATTAAAAAAGGAAATACTAAAAATTCGCAGGTGGATTTTTCCGGTTAAGGAATTGATAAGTCGGCTTATAGATTCCGAGAGTCCGCTCATAACCAAGGATACGAAATTATTTCTTAGAGATGCCATGGACCACACTTTGGAAATCAACGAAAACCTTCAGATATATAGGGAAATGTCGATGAGCCTTATGGAAATGTATATGAGTAATATGAGTAATAAAATGAACGAGGTCATGAAGGTGTTAACTATTATGGCATCGATATTTATTCCCTTGACTTTTATTGCGGGTATTTATGGAATGAATTTTGACCATATGCCCGAGTTGCATACAGAAAATGGATACTATTACGTATGGGGCGTTATGATTGTACTTTTCATAGGAATGCTGATCTATTTTAAAAAGAAGGATTGGTTATAAGGACCTAGCTTACCGTTCTTTTGTTGTGTCTTTTTCGTTTTTACTTATTGCTTGTGTCGGCTTACTTGGAACCGAAAGCCGAACCTCAGCATAGATATAGGCTACTAAAACGAGCCGTTACAGTTAATTTTCGTAATTTAAACCAATGGGTATTTCATTAAACTGGACATACATTCTCACAGTAATTTTGATACTCTATATAGGATTGAATATCCTCTTGTATTTTTTACAGGATTACCTCATGTTTAAGCCAGAGAAACTTGCCAAAGATTTTCAGTTTTACTATGAGCACCAAGAGATAGAAGAATATAATATCGAGACTAGGGACGGCGCTGTGATTAACGGACTCCGGTTTAAAACAGAAAACTCCAAAGGGGTCGTATTTTATTTAAAAGGAAATTCTAAAAGTATTAAAGGATGGGGCAAGTTTGCAGTAGACTTTACACGCCACGGTTACGATGTGGTAATGGTAGATTACCGTGGCTTTGGAAAAAGCACGGGCCGGCGGACACAAAAAGCCATTAAGCGAGATTTACAGGTAGTATATAACAAATTAAAGGAGAAGGTAGATGAGAAATACATTATCCTCTATGGTAGATCTCTTGGTTCTGGTTTTGCCACTAAATTAGCCTCGATGAACAATCCTAGGATGTTGGTGTTGGATGCCCCGTATTACAGCTTAAGCAAAATAGCAAAGCGATACTTACCATTTATGCCTTTATCGCTATTGATAAAGTTTCCCATGCCAACCTACAAATGGTTAAAATACGTCAACTGCCCTATACATATTATTCATGGTACGGATGATACGCTTATTCCCTACAACACGAGTGTAAAACTATCTCGTATACGACCAAAAACGACTACTTTACACACGGTTATCGGCGGTGGACACAAAGATTTAAACACCTTTGAAGCCTATCACAAAATGTTAAGCGAAATCATAACTTCCTGCCCAAAAGCAATAAATTTGGAAGGTTCTAGCATCCATGTAAAACACGGCTCAAAAAAGAAACATGCGAAGACTTAAACAGTTGGCTAAATTTCTTTTGGGCTTTTATATCCTAAGTACCCTTATGCTCTATTTCTTTCAGGAGAAACTCATTTTCCTTCCATCTCAATTACCGCAAGATTATGCGTACTCGTTTGAGTTACCTCACGAAGAGTTCAATTTAAAAACAGAAGATGGGGCTGTTTTAAATGGATTACATTTCAAAAATTCAGATTCGAAGGGAGTAATCCTATATTTTCATGGAAATGCTGGCGATTTATCCCGTTGGGGAGAAATAGCGCTTTACTTTGTTGAAAAACAGTACGATGTGGTTATTATGGATTATAGAACTTATGGTAAAAGTACAGGTAAATTGAGTCCAGAGGCCTTGTTCGATGACGCCCAATTATTTTACAACTACACTTTAGGGCAATACGATGAAAGTAGGATGACACTTTACGGCAGATCATTAGGAACAGGCATCGCTACTCATTTAGCAGCTACAAATAGCCCTAAACAATTGGTGCTCGAAACGCCGTTTTACAGTTTATTAGAGGTAGCTAAAAGTATGTTTCCCATATTACCCGTTTCCTTATTCTTAAAATATACCTTTCCTTCATTCGAGTACATGCAGTACGTATCCTGTCCCATCACCATTTTTCATGGCACAAGCGATTCCGTTGTGCCCTATGAATCTGGCAATAAGCTATATGATGCGATACCACACGAAAGAAAAACGTTTTTTACTGTGGATAAGGGAGAACACAACAACCTGGTTTCATTTCCTCAGTATCATGAGGGAATTAAGACGGTTTTGCCGTAAGAGGTTGCTGTTTAAAATCGATGTTGTTTAAGGGTAATTAATCCTTACTTACTAAAGTACGTGTCAATCCAAAACGCTATGGTTCATAAAGTACTAGGTAGATATTTTTATTAGAACCTCGCTACTAAGAAAAAGGAATTTTTACTATTCATAATTAGACCTTTAGATACGGTGGGCTAAGAAGCACCTATCCTTGGTTTATATCCTAGTTCTCAAAATAGATTGGGTTTTACCTCATAATAGCCTGAATGTAGATGGTTGAGTAGTTTCAAACGAAGGTAGCACATGGGATACAGTTACCATATTTTATAATTCTTGAAGAACTATTTGTAAGAATATTGATAATAAATTGAAAATAAGTGAATTATTATATTGTTAGTCAAAAAAATGGCACCATCTTTGTTTACTAAACAGTATTATAAATTTAATTACATTACAATGAGTAAAGGAACAGTAAAATTTTTCAACGACACAAAAGGTTTTGGATTCATCACTGAAGAAGGAGTTGAAAAGGATCACTTTGTACACATTTCAGGATT
>JBLICT010000154.1:0-7559 GCA_047632415.1 Maribacter sp. | reverse complement strand
ATCTAAGATTCTGTTGAGGTTCCGCATAATAATAGGCTTGCAAGATTCGGAATCTACATTTTTAAGAGTAGCATGTGCTTTCATGGTATTTGTTTTTGGGTTTCTTTGAAAAATAAACATAGACCTCCAGATTTAAAATGATATACATCAGTTGAGACCAACTTTATATTTTTTTTATTTGTAGGAGTGTAAAACCAAAAATAAATGATAAAAAAAGTAGTACTGGGTATCGATATTGGGGGTAGTCTTACCAAGCTGGGACTGGTAACCAAAGAAGGGATTATCTTGGATAAAATCGTTTTTAAAACAGATGCGCAAAAACCATTTCCGAGTTTTATGAAAAAACTGAAGTTAGAGATGGAAAACCTAATTTCAACATTGCATCCCACTATCCAAATATGTTCCATTGGAGTGGGTGCGCCCAATGCTAATTCATATACTGGACAAATTGAGAATCCCCCAAATCTAAACTGGGGCAAGACGACACCTATAGCAAAAATCATACATGAAAGTTTTAAGTTCCCTGTTAGACTAGCAAATGATGCCAATGCCGCCGCTTTGGGCGAAATGCTCTTCGGTGCCGCCAAGGGAATGAAAAATTTTGTCATATTGACCTTGGGCACGGGACTGGGAAGCGGAATCGTAATCAATGGCGAAATACTGAATGGGGAACATGGTCTTGCAGGAGAAATAGGCCATGTAAACGTATATCCAGATGGTAGAATGTGTAATTGCGGATTAAAAGGCTGTCTAGAAACCTATGCTTCCGTCACAGGTATTAAACGTACCGTTTTTGAGTTGATGGCAACTATGCAAGAAAATTCCCCTTTACGAAATATTAGTTTTGAAGACATGACCGGAACGGTAATTTCGGAAGCTGCTTTAAACGGGGATACCATCGCTTTAACGGCTTTTGAAAAGACTGGCGAGATACTAGGAAGTAAAATGGCGGATATAGTTGCCCATTTGGATCCAGAAGCATTCATCCTTTCCGGTGGATTGAGTAAAGCGGGAGCTATTCTTTTAAATCCAATAAAAAATAGAATGGAGCACCATCTTTTCAATGCCTACAAAGGCAAGATACACGTGCTATTATCTACCGCTACAAGCGCCAATGCTGTTCTGGGCCCAGCAGCCTTGGCATGGATGGCATTAGAAAAAAACCATGGCGCATGATAAGTATCATTTGAAAATTATATATCCCTCGTTACTTTTGAGTACAAATCAATTTTAAAATGAAAAATATACTCATACCCACAGATTTTTCGGACAATGCTTGGAATGCAATTACCTACGGTATGGCTTTGTTCAACAAAACGAAATGCAGCTTTTATGTTGTTAATGTGCATCCCATTGCGGCCTATGCCGGTGGTGAAGCGACCATGTACGTGCCACCTAAAATACTTGAGGAAAGTGTGTTAAAAGAGAACAAAGAAACCATGGGAAAACTACTTAAAGCTATAGAACGTTTACCCATTAATATCAAACATACCTTTAAAGCCGAAGTTTTATACGGATTTTTTACCGATAAAATAAAGCAAGAGGTTAAGGACAAAAATATTGACTTAATTATAATGGGGACAAAAGGGGCTAGTGGCTTAAAAGCTGTTTCTCTGGGAAGTAATACAGGTAATGTAATTACAAAGGTACCTTGTGCCGTTTTGGCCGTTCCGGAAGATGCAACATACCATAGACCAAAAGAAATTGGGTTTCCGACAGACTTTCAGTTGGATTATAATACCAAGATAATGGAAAACATAAAGGAATTAGTTATGCTGCATATGTCTTCCCTAAGGTTTTTATATGTCTCTTCCAAAGGAAAGGACCTTACGTTGCTTCAAACAAAAAATCGTGAATTTTTAAAGGATTATTTTACTGATACCGAATACTCTTTTCATACCCTATCGGGGAAAAAATTGGACGAGGCCATCCAACATTTTGTTGAAAGTCGCGATTTGGATATGATTGTCATGATAGCAAAGAACCTGAATTTTCTAGAACGTATTCTATTTAGACCTAAGGTGGAGAAAATAAGCTATCATACTACGGTTCCCTTTTTAGTACTGCATGAATAACGTAATAGCACTCCAAGATTTAAGTCTTAAACTATGCCAAGACCAACAACAAAAAAAGAACTATTAGCCTTAAGTAAGGCGAACTATAATAAGCTTATATATTTTATTGAATCATTTGACGAAACGGATCACAACAAAGAATTTCCGGAAAGTTATTTAAATAGAAATAATACGGATGTCCTTGCCCACCTACATCATTGGCATCTTTTGGTGCTGGGCTGTTACGCCGTAGGAATGTCTGGGGGGATACCAGAAATGCCCTCATAAAGATATTCATGGAAAACCGTTCCAGATTTGAATCGCACCATCTGGGAAAAATACAAAGACGCTGATTATACAGCTATAAAAAAACTATTCAATATTTCTTTCCAGGCTATTCAAAAGCTAGTTGAAAAACATCCGGAACAAGAACTCTTTGAAAAGAAAAAATACAAATGAACAGGTTCCACTTCATTGGGTACCTATCTCATTTCTGCAACTTCGAGTCTCTACGATTGGGCTTATAAGCTGATTAAAAAAGCAATAAAAATCAACTAGTTTTATTTTAATCAAGCATGCGATTTTACTACCTGTACAATAGCATGCTTCTGCAAAACCCCCGACTGGCGCCACAACTGTTTCCCATTCTTGAACAGTAGCATGGTGGGTACTCCCCTTACCTGATATTTTGAAGCTATCGATTGGTTTTTATCCACATCGATTTTTACGATTTTTATGGCTGCGCCCATTTCGTCCTTCACCTGTTTTAGAATTGGCGCCAACATTTTACAGGGGCCGCACCAGTCGGCATAAAAATCTACGAGAACTGGCGTATCCGAATCGATGATTTCAGAAAAACTACTTTTCATCCGTTTGTTATTTTAATAACTTAAAAATACTAAAAATAGGAACTCGGCGAACTGACCAATGTCATGGGTAATGAAATACTTCTCCACTAGTTTTACTACGCGTTAAAAATATATCATGCTATGAAACGAATTCTTTTACCCACCGATTTTTCCGATAATTCCATTGAAGCAATTAAATATGCTTTGCTGGTATATAAAGAGCTGACATCTACATTTTATTTACTGAATACCTATACACCCGCTGTTTATCAAACCGAATATCTCATAGGCAGTCCGGGTCAGATTGGATTGGGTGATATCCTACGGGAAAGTAGTATGACCCAATTGGAAGAATTAAAAAGCCGGTTAGAAAATCTATTCAGAAACCCAAAGCATACGATTATAGTTCATTCTGCCTTTAATACGCTACAGGGCGAAATAACGGAAAAGGTAGAAACTGAAAATATAGATTTAATTGTGATGGGAACCAAAGGAGCGACAGGTGCAAAAGAAATTTTGTTCGGGACCAATACAGTGCACGTTATAAAAAAAGCGAAATGCCCAGTATTGGTCATACCCCCAAAATTAGCGTATAAAGCACCAAAGGAGATTTTGTTTCCAACGGACTACGAAATTAAATACGAAAAGCAAACATTCGCATCACTTTTAGGAATTGCCCAACAGCATAAAGCTAGAATTAACGTATTGCACGTGCACCAAGGCTATGACCTGAGCATCGTACAAGAAAAAAACAAGGCTCAACTTGAAAAGTTAGTAGGATCACGAGCCCAGGTCCATGAAGTACCCGATAACGGAATCATTGCGGCCGTAAACGATTTTCAAGTTAAAACACCCATCAACCTTTTGGTCATGGTCCGGAACAAACACACCTTTATGGAAAGGTTATTTATAGAACCCGTTATCAAAAAAATTGGATTTCATGTTACAATCCCTTTTATGGTTATTCCCCAATTATAAAATGTATTGCTATGAAATGATTTGTAACGAAAAGTAGTCACAGATCTGAACGTAAATCGAAAAATTATAACTCGCCAATTAATAAAATCAACAAATGAAAAATATTCTCGTAGCTACCGACTTTTCAAACAATGCGTACTGTGCGCTTTTCTATGCAGCAAAATTGTTGGAGTCAAAAAAATGTACTTTTTACTTATTGAATACCTATTCTGAACTTACCGCTTTAAAAGACAAGCTACTGCCGGGGTTTGGGGGTCAAAAAGAATTGAAACAACTAAAGACGGAGTCTAAGGAAAAGCTTGAAAGTGTGTTTCATAAAATTATATTGGATACCGAAAACCCTAATCATGTGTTTGAAACAATATCCCAAAAAGGAGAATTAGTTACGGTTATCGGAAAAAAGTTGGAAGAACTGAACATAGATTTATTGGTCATGGGCAATAAAGGACTTACCGAAGCTGCGGATATCTTTTTTGGCAGCAATACGATACAGACCATCAGCAAAATAAAAACATGTCCGGTTTTAGCTGTTCCAGGTGAAATGAATTTCGTGCCGCCAAAAGAAATAGCCTTCGTTACCGATTTTGAAAAAGACTGCAACCAAAAATCCATCGCACCTCTAATGGACGTAGCCTCAATTACAAAAGCTGCCATTAGGGTAATTCATATAAACGAAAAAAAGGTCTTAACTGCTACGCAGGAGTCTAACAAGAAACTTTTGGAGCAATGCCTACAAGCCGTGGAGCACACGTTTCATGTAGCCCATGAATTTGATGATAAAGCCAAGGTCATTGATGTTATTCTCAAAAAACTAAAGATAGATATGTACGTCATGGTCAATTACAGACATAATCTATTTGAAAAGTTGACTCATGAACCAATTATCAAAGATGTGAGTATGTATGTAGATCTTCCTTTTTTAATACTTCCTTCACGTGACTGATCATTGTCATAGGGAATAAGCAAAGCATAAAATATATTTATAACTCTAACCAAAAAAAGTACATCATGGATAAAAGAATATTAATACCTACAGATTTTTCAAAAAATGCACTTAGTGCGATGCGCTATGCGCTAGATTTATACGGAAAATTAAACTGCGAGTTCTATTTTTTGCATGTTTTTCAGTTGGACAGTTATAATACTGACAGCCTTATTATTCCAGAGCCAGGAAGTGCAGTATACGAATCTGCTAAGAGAGAATCTGAACAAAAATTCGAAAAACTATTGGATATGTTAGAACTGCACCGAGACAATCCTAAACATTCCTATCATACGATTTCTACGTTCAATGTGCTATCCGAAGCCTTGAAGCAAACAATCGCTAAAAAAGATATCCAATTAGTAGTTATGGGTACGCGAGGCGCTACCGCCGATCGCGAAATCATCTTTGGGGGCAATACTGTTAATGCCATGGAAAAAATTAGGGAATGTCCAGTACTGGCTATCCCTCCCTATACTCGCTTTACACCGCCTAAGGAAATCGTTTTTCCGACAGATTACAAGGCTATTTTCAAACGTAAAGAACTACGCTACCTTATTGAAATTGCAAAAATGCACGGGACCGCTATCCGAGTACTATATGTAAGCAAAAAGGGTGATTTGACTGAGTCACAGGAAAATAATAAAAATTTATTGGGCAATATACTGTCAGCTACAGACCATAGCTTCCATACCCTGTCCGAAAAAGATGTATCAGATGGGATAACTTCATTTGTAGAAAGTAGGGAAAGCGATATGATTGCTTTTATCAATCATAAGCACTTTTTCTTTGGTAGCATTTTTTCAAAACCCTTGGTCAAGGAAATAGGCTACGAGGCCATTGTTCCAATATTGGCATTACATTAATCAATATTATTTTAAAAGAATAAAAATGAAAAATATAGGTATTTGGTTAGATATGGAAAAAGCTCATATCGTAAGACTAGAAGACGAAAAAGAAGCGTTTAAAACTATTCAATCAGAATTAGATTTTTTTAAACCCGCGGGCGGTTCAAGAACAAAATCAGCAAAATGGGGCCCACAAGATGTAGTGCAAGACAGCAAATACTTGGAAAAAGAAAAGCACCAATTAAAAAAATATTTTGCACGTTTAGCCAATACCATTGGTGACGCTGATGCTATTGCCCTTTTTGGCCCTTCTGATACGAATGAAAAGTTCAATAAAGAATTGCAAAACAACTATAAGTCCTTGGCGGATAAAATAAAAACAGTAACCAAAGCCGATAGCATGACCGATAACCAAATAAAAGCATTGGTCAAAGATTATTATAAGCATAAAGGTTAAATGATATATTATTCAAATTAAAGGTCCATAAAACAGTGCTTATGTGGTGGTCTTACCGATAAATAACTATGGAGGAACTATTGAATTTTTTTGACAAGCCCATCATTATAAAAATTGCAAAACTTATACTTTGGGTGTTATGCATCGTCTTCGTCATAAGTTTTTTACGAAAGCTCTTAAAACGTAGAATAAATGATGTTGCGATTCGCTATAAGGCTCAAAAAGGAGTAGAAGTTTTTGGTTATGTGCTTATAGGGCTACTTATTCTAATGTCGTTTACTATTAAAAATCTTGAGGACTATACCATAATCATAGGTCTTTTTACTGCAGGAATCACATTTACCTTACAAGAGTTGATCCTAAGTATAGCTGGTTCTTTTTACATTTTTTTTGTACGTGTTTACAAACCAGGAGACCGGATAGAAATAAATGGCATTAAAGGAGATGTGATTGATATTGATAGTATTTACACTACCCTAATGGAAATGGGTGAATGGGTGAGCAGCGATAATTATTCAGGTAGAATTGTCAAAATAAGTAATGCCTTTGTCTTTAAAGGACCAATAAAAAATTACTCTATGGATTTTCCTTTTGTTTGGGACGAGTTGAATATTCTGGTTACTTACGGTTCGGATGTTGAAATGGCAAAGAAAATTATACTAAATACAGCATCGGAATTACTTTCAGAATACACTAAAAACTCGTTAACAAAATGGAAAGAGATGGTAGCACGTTATTATATTGAAAATGCAACACTAGAACCTACACTAGCTTTGAGCCTTACCGATAATTGGATTGTGCTGAACCTAAGGTACATCACCGATTATAAATTAAGAAGAGCCACAAAACATCAATTGTTTCATCACATAGAACAAGCTATTTCCAAAACAAATAGCAGTGTTACTTTGGCCTCTGCTACATTGCAATTACTAAAAATACCGGAACTGGAGGTTAATATAAAAAAGTAATATGGACGCAGAAACAGAAATCGATATCATTAAATCTTCAGGTAAAAAAGTCAGGTTTTCTTTAGATAAACTCCGAAATTCATTAAAGCACAGCGGAGCGGACCATAACTTGGTAGAAGAAATTGTTGACAAAGTACGAAATGAACTTTACGAAGGTATTTCTACCAATGAAATCTACAATAGAGCGTATGCTTTACTTAAAAAAAAGAAATCGGCCTTTGCGTCCAAATACAAACTAAAAAAGGCGATTTACGAATTAGGGCCTACCGGTTTTCCCTTTGAACGTTTTATAAGTGCCATATTAGAATATTCTGGTTTTTCTACCAAAGTAGGCATAATTATGGACGGTATCTGTGTGACACACGAAATAGATGTTGTCGCCGAAAAAAATGGAAATATCACTATTGTCGAATGTAAATTTCAC
>JBLICT010000153.1:0-7576 GCA_047632415.1 Maribacter sp. | reverse complement strand
TATTTAGTAGGATCGGGTGTCATTCTTAAATAGGGCTTTATTTCTTCTACCCCTTTGCTAAAAATTTCTTTTGCATCTGCCGTGGTGATGGCTGGACTCACTACCACATCTTGACCGCTTTCCCAGTTTGCAGGCGTAGCAACCTTATGATTAGCAGTAAGTTGCAATGAGTCTATTACGCGCAACAGTTCGTAAAAGTTGCGACCTGTTGAAGCAGGATAGGTAAGGGTTAATTTCACACTTTTGTCGGGCGCAATTATAAATACCGAACGTACGGTTAAGTTGTTATCGGCTTTGGGGTGAATCATATCATACAAATCGGATACCTTTTTATCCTCGTCGGCTATAATAGGAAAGTTTACGGTCGTGTGTTGTACCTCGTTTATATCTTTTATCCATTCTTTGTGTGATGCAGCACCATCGACGCTTAATGCTAACATCTTAACGTTTCTTTTATCGAATTCATCTTTAAATTTTGCCGCAGTGCCCAATTCCGTAGTACATACCGGCGTAAAATCTGCTGGGTGGGAAAATAAAATACCCCAACCGTCACCTAAGTATTCATAAAGGTTAATGGTGCCCATGGAACTGTCTGCTGTAAAGTTTGGAGCGGTATCACCTAATCTTAATGTTGCCATTATTGTATATTTTTAAGTATTAGTTTCCTATAAAACTAATAGATTAATTGATAGTTTTCATTTGTTTAGCGTTAAAAATGTATTAATGTTTTTACTTTTATCACATTGAGAAGAATAGGATAACAAGTAAACCTGCCATAAGTAACTTAGGTTAGCTTCTAACATCATTACCGACTATTTTTTTAGCTCATAAGGTTTCATTTATTGCACAAGTTTCATTTATTTGAATACGCCAGCTGGTAGGCTAATCTTGAATTTTACCTCTTGGTATTTTATAGGTCGTATGCTTGCATACAGATAGTTTATAATTGATGTTTTGGTTTCGACACATATTGCCAAATAGTGTTGAGGAGAAGTGCGTCCTTTTAAATATACTCGTATTTTAAAAAGTCAGTTTTTCAATACCGAGTTCTTTACTACATTTAGCCTATGGAAAACTTAGAACACTTAAAGTACCCAATAGGACATTTTAGCTGTCCCGAGCATATAACTGCTTTACAAATTAAAGAATGGATTAAGGCGCTGGAAACGTTTCCCAAACGTTTGGAAGCAGCGGTGGATGACTTGACCGAGTCACAACTAGAAACCCCATATAGGCAAGGCGGTTGGACAGTTAGGCAACTAATTCATCATATTTCGGATAGTCACCACCACAGCTATACTAGGTTTAAATGGGCTTTGACAGAGGAAAATCCGATAATCAAAGCATATGAAGAAAAGGCATGGTCCGACCTTTTGGACGCACGCACCGCTCCTACTAATGTTTCATTGTACTACCTTAATGCGCTTCATTTAAAGCTAGTATTTCTTCTAAAAGGGCTTTCGGAAGAGCAGTTAAAGAGGTCTTATGTGCATCCTGTAGATAATAGAAAAGTAAGCGTTGGAGAAAATATGGGTAAATATGCTTGGCATGGGAATCATCATTTGGCCCATATTCAAAACTTGATAAAAAGGGAAGGTTGGTGCTAGCGAATACCTAGTCTATTTTTTTTATCATAATAAACATTGGTTTTTCCGCTTTTATCGCTTGTTTGAATTTGATTTCAGTTGTGCTATGAATGGAGAATCCGTTTTTCTTATAGAAGTTAAGTGCGGGACCTTTTTGCATTGCAGCAAGCCAAAGCACCTTTTTTTCTGCTGCTTTGGCCCATAACAATGTAAACTGAAGCGCTTTAGTTCCAATTCCTTCGCCAGAAGCTTCTTTGGTGATATAAATTTTGTCTAGATACATCGCTTCTTTTTCAGCATAGGCTTCAAGTGGAGCATCCGTTATTAGTTTTAGAATCCCAACACATTCCTTGTTGCGATGAATTAAGAAAAGCTGTGTATTTATATCCATCAATTCCTTCTTTAGTATTGCTATTGTAAAGCTAGTTTGGATATAAGGTGCAGTATCGCCATCTGGCCATAAATGCATATAATGCTGGTTGTATGCTTTTGTCCCTGTTTTTATATAACTATAAAAGGTTTCTGTGCGTAAAGGTTCAAAATGAACAATATCTTTCATAGTTAATTATGCCATTTCTTCGCCTTCTGGTTCGTATAAAAGTATACCTGTAGCAAAAATACCGGTAAAGTTTAGACCTGGTATTTGGATTCACGCAGATTAAAAGCTTACTTGGATTCAGCCTTAATCTATTTTCCATTTAATATTACAACCAATACTTGGTTTTTGACGCTCAAGTATAGAACTTCCTGTTAAAATACAGTCCAAAGCGGTTCTTAGGTCTCCTTTTGTTAGCGCTACACCGTTTCCTGGTCTAGAGTCGTCCAGTTGTCCACGATACACTAATTTCAAACGGTCATCAAAGAGATAAAAATCGGGAGTACATGCTGCGTCGTATGCTTTGGCTACCTCTTGGGTTTCATCATAAAGATATGGGAACGTATAGTCCTCTTTCTTTGCTTTTATTTTCATAAGTTCCGGACTGTCCTGCGGATAATTTGCAACATCGTTACTGGAAATGGCAATAAACCCAAAGCCTTTGCTTGTATACTCTTTTGCCAACTTAGAAATTTCCGAATCTACGTGAATCACAAACGGACAATGATTACAAATGAACATGATTACCGTACCCTTTGTTCCGGTCATTGTTTTTAGATTAAGGGTGTTTTCGCTTAATGTATCAAGTAAACTAAAATTTGGTGCAGCAGTGCCCAAGGCTAGCATCTTACTTTCTGTTCTTGCCATATTATTAACTTTATCCGATAAAGTTAAGGGTAATTTCAGCGCTATGGTAAATGGATGAAAATCAATTCATTTATGCTACTCAGATTTTCTTTCACTAACTACAATTCAAGGTTTCAACGGTTAGACGGCACTATTTAACAATAAAGCAAAGTATCGAATTAAAGCTGAAAGTAGTATCTTGAGCGCTCTGGAATATACAAACACGTTTTGAAATAAACTAGACGCGATAGTCTAAAGCCGTAAATACAGATTTTTTGACCGATACTCTTTTAGATAACATACACATAAATTATAATGAGGACGCACTATGGGCTATGAATGTAGTGTTAGCATTCGTTATGTTCGGTATTGCATTGGAAATATCGGTAGGTGACTTTAAACAGTTATGGTCCAAGCCCAAACCTGTTTTGGTTGGGGTTATGAGTCAGTTTTTGGTGCTGCCTGCTTTAACGTTTTTTCTCGTTTGGTTAATAGATCCGTATCCCAGTATAGCTTTGGGAATGTTCATGGTAGCTGCCTGTCCAGGAGGTAATATCTCTAACTTTATTTCGCATTTGGCCGGAGGAAACACTGCGCTTTCTGTTTGTCTTACTGCAATTGCCACATTACTTGCTGTAGTGATGACTCCTTTAAATCTTCAACTTTGGGGTTCATTTTATGGGCCCACAGCTGCTATTTTGCAGGAAGTAGCCATTTCTCCCTGGCAGATGGTGAAATTAGTAGCCCTTTTATTAGGGGTTCCTTTATTTATAGGTATGCTGGTAAATTATTGGAAACCTATTCTTGCTCTGAAAATGGCAAAAATCTTAAAGGTGGTTTCTTTATTGTTCTTTATTACTCTGGTATTTTTAGCCTTGTTTAACAATAGAACGGTATTTTTAGATTATATTTTTTATGTATTTTGGATTGTACTCGTTCATAACCTATTGGCATTTTTTACTGGTTTTTCAATAGCTAAGATTTTTGGCTTAAATACGGCGAATACCAAGTCGATTACTATAGAAACGGGGATTCAGAATTCCGGGTTGGGACTACTCCTTATCTTTACTTTTTTCGATGGTCTTGGTGGGATGGCACTTTTAGCTGCATTTTGGGGTATATGGCATATTATTTCTGGCTTATTGTTAGCCACCTTCTGGAGTCCTAAATTTGTGAATACCGAAAAACTAGCTTAAATCTATGTTGTATTGGGTACTTAAAAATAGCATTCACTTTGGGCTGTTTTGCTATCATAGAAAAATTGAGGTTAAAGGATTAGAAAATGTTCCTAAAAACAAACCGATACTTTTTTTGCCCAACCATCAGAATGCTTTAATCGATGTGCTTTTAGTTGGTGTAGATTGTAATCGAAAACCATATTTTTTGGCTCGTTCCGACGTTTTTGGAGGACAGGTCTTAAATGCACTCTTCAACTATGTAAGAATGATTCCTATCTATCGTATTCGAGATGGAAGGAATACCTTGTCTAAGAATGATGCGGTTTTTGATAGTTGTGCGCATGTGCTAAGCAGGGGGGAAGCTATAGTTATGTTTCCAGAAGGTAATCATAACCTTAAACGAAGAGTGCGGCCTTTGAGTAAGGGTTTTACTAGGGTATTGTTTCGCGCCTTGGAACAATCTCCTGAGTTGGATATTCAGCTCGTACCCGTTGGACTCAATTATGTGCACGCAGAAAAATTTCCAGATTCAGCTACACTATGTTATGGTAAGCCTATTTCAGTACAGGCATTGTACGATGAAGAAGACACACAAGGTTCTGTAATTAGAATAAAAGAAGCGGTGGCATCACAATTGAAAACCCTCACCACACATATTTCACCCGAAATACAGTATGTGGAAATTACAAACTACCTTAAAACTCAAAAGGTCGATTTTTTAGATCCTGTAAGAACCAATCGTTTGATAAAACAAAGGATTATCGAAACAAGCTTTGTTGCGAAAACTATCACGTTGGGCAATAAGGAACGCTCCATTTTTCAGATAATCTTCTTGTCCCTAAACTTTCCCGTAATTCTATTTTGGAGATTAGTAGTAAAACCAAAGGTGCCTGAAGCCGAATTTACGGGTACTTTTCGCTTTGCTACATCGTTTCTAGGCTTCCTGGTTTACTACATTATATTATTTGCTACGTTTATAACAGCATTAAACTTTTGGTGGGCCTTAGGTATTATCAGTTTCCTATTGATATTCAATTTGTGTTATGTAAAATGGTCGCGTTAAAATTAATTCTAGGAATCTTATCAGATCAGAGTCATTCGTTTTTATTAAGAATCTGCTTGGTTTAAAAAAGAAGTATGTACGCTAAAAACACAGCCCCAGTTATCCTCCTGGTTTAGTAAAGGGTTAATGCCTAATTTGATTCAGGTTTATCTTTCTGCTACCAATAATAAGTTAGTCTTAGTAGTGCCTAAAATTAATAAACGGTCAATTTAGCAGATGTGTTCTGCAATAGAAATAACTATTTTCAGAAGCTTTCCGAAGTCTATGAAAAGTTTCACTAGATTTTCTTTTAGCAATAGTTAGAATAAATATAAATTTTATTTATACAAAATATAACTAATATAAATAAAAATTAATAAATAGAATGTCTGACCTTCGTACTCGAAGCAAGAAATATGTATTTAAATATGATTGATTGCTTAAGATTGAATTACGTTGAATAGTATAAAATAATATGCCCTAAAGGTTTTTTATAAATGAACGAAAATGTCAAATTCATAGAAGGCCAGTTTAGTCCGGCTGAAGCGGCTGATGTACTCTTATCTCTACTCAACGATAAGATAAAGTTTCATACAGTAAAGGCACTTAATCTTCGACAGCTTGAAAAAGACACTGTTTGTAGTTCTGCCGAACGTATTTTAAAGTTGAATGAGGCTAAAAAGCGAGTAGAAGAGCTTGTTGTTACAGCTCATAAGAACGGTATGGAGCTAAAGATTGATAGTAGTATTATGATTAACCTTGTACCAATATCGAAATCTTGAAATTATCCCTTGTCTATATTACACTAGCCAGATATTTTATTTGAAATCAAACCTCTATTTTTTACCAACTGCTATAACCGAACCAATTAAATTATATTAGAATCGTGGAAAATCACTCTCAAGGTGTCAAAAATCAATCTGCTACATCAGAAAGTAGCACAGCCAAAGTAGCATCAAAAATTATAACATCCTTTCTTTGGTTCCTCTTTGCAGCCAATGTAGCTTACCTATTCTCCTTTTTTCCAACTATTCCAGAATTAGGGTATGAAAATATTTTTAGGGTAAACGGCTTCACTATTTTAATTTGGACTACGGTTACTTTTTTTGGTGCTTTGGTAAGTACTTATGCGAGCAACTACCTGAAAGGATTTAGATATCATTTAAATTTTATGCTACTTTGTTTGGCTTTTACCATGTCGGTAATGCTATTTGTAGCATCAGAGCACGTGGCTCTTTTATTGGGTAGTTGGTTGATGATGGGCATTGTAATGGCTAAATTGATTGGTGTTGACGCACAATGGCTAGAAGCGCGTGAGGCATCTAAATTTACATTGAAGTATTTTATGACCGGTACGTTATTTCTTAGTATCGGAGTATTACTATTGGCCTTTCAAAGTGATATGTATACCGTAAGCGGAATCGTTGCTTCGATGGATGAGCTACCGATGTATATTCTATCCATAGCCGCAGTCTGCATCATTGTTGCGGCCATCGTACAGTCGGCCATATATCCTTTTCATCGCTGGTTGCTTTCAGCTATGACTGCACCCACTCCTGCTTCAGCCCTTATGCATGCTGGTTTCGTAAATGGTGCTGGAATTTTATTGACCTTGTTCTCTACAGTGTTATTTGCTACCAACACCTTAGATGTGCTATTTGTTATTGGTGGCTTAACTGCTATTATAGCTCAGTTTACCAAGTTGTTACAAGTAAATGTCAAGCAAAAATTAGCCTGCTCTACCATTGCCCAAATGGGTTTTATGATCATGCAGTGCGGCCTTGGATTTTTTAATGCAGCAGTGGCGCATCTTATTTTACATGGGTTTTACAAGGCCTATTTATTTTTGTCTTCCGGAGAGGAAATAGTGCATTCCAAACCAAAAAAGGCAGCTCATTTTAGGATAACACCAGTGCAAGCTTTAGCAGTTTTGATTTTTGGTGTATTGGGAGCAGTTCTGTTTACGCAACTCACAGGAAAAGGAACAATCTTGGATAGTAGTATTTTTCTAACCTTAATCGTTGCAATAACGGTAGGGCAGGCGACATACAATATAGTTAAGGAAAGAAGTTTATCACTTGTACAGAAAATCTTTTTACCGCCCGTTTTATTTATTGCAGGTATTGGCTGTTACGCACTCATGTATAACGGTGTAACGGTTTTAATGGCAGACTTGCCCATGGTGGCTGTGGCTCTGCCGCTTTCCGCCGTGCAAATTATTTTTGGCGTGATTTTCCTAATCGGGTTTTTCATTATGAAACTGGGTGTTTACAAGAACGTGCCTTGGATATATGTAAAACTCATGAACATATCACAGCCTTACAAAAAATCGATTTTATTCTATAAATCTAAATCCTAATGATGCCACAAGCCATCTTAAAGAGTATCGACGAAGCATCCAAAGTAATTGGAAAAACTTGGCCTTTATATTCCTTTGTAACCTCCAATCCCCTATCGGGCTATGAGCAAACAGCGTTTAAAACGGCAGTAGATACGGCAAGCTCACTTTTGAGGACCAATATGTTTCCTGAAGCGGCTCTTTTTAGAC
>JBLICT010000152.1:0-7695 GCA_047632415.1 Maribacter sp. | reverse complement strand
GTCGAAATTATTAACTTTAAAGACTTAATTTTAGGGCATGAACAGATTTTACAGCTTATTGCTTTATTTGCAAAAGCGAGGTTTTGAGGTTTGCCGAAGAATCGCGGAAAGAATGGGGATTCGCGCCAGAGTGGTGCGCACTTCATTTATCTACTTAACCTTTGTAACCTTGGGTTTTGGCTTCGCACTATATCTTTTTTTAGCTTTTTGGTTAGGAATAAAGGATTTGATGCATACAAAAAGGACCTCTGTTTTTGATTTATAGCAATGATTAAATTTTTTAGATCCAAAATTTATCTGGCACTGGTTTTAATCGTGGTCGTGCTTTTGTTTGGTATGCTCGGGTATCGCTATATTACTGACTATTCGTGGATAGATGCGCTTTATATGACCATAATTACGGTTACTACCGTAGGTTTTTCTGAAGTGAGGCCTATGGGCCCTGAAGGTAAAATATTTACGATACTGCTAATTGTAACTAGTGTCTTTATAGTAGGTTTTGCTATTTCGGTAGTTACAGAGTATATATTGGGTAGAAATTCGTTACAAATCTTAAAAAAAAAGAGAGTGAAAAAAACCATAGACAGTTTATCCAACCACGTTGTTGTATGTGGTTTTGGTAGAAATGGTATGCAGGCTTCGGAACGCCTAAAAGCCTATAATAAGCCATTTGTAATTATAGAGCGAAAAAAGGAAATTATAGATAGGCATGATGATACTGTATTATTTGTTGAGGGTGATGCAAATGATGACGAGGTGTTATTGACCGCAGGTATTGAGCGTGCGCAATTTCTTATTACGGCACTTCCAGATGATGCTACAAATCTTTTTGTAGTCCTGTCGGCAAGGCAGCTAAATAAAAATCTATTCATTATAAGTAGAGCGTCTTTAGTTAATTCCCAGAAAAAATTGCTATTAGCAGGGGCCAACAAAGTAATTATGCCCGATAAAATTGGCGGAGACCATATGGCATCCTTAGTGGTGATGCCCGATTTGATTACGTTTATGGATAAACTGTCTATGGAAGGGGAGCATACTACCAATTTAGAGGAGGTAGCAATCGAGGACTTTGCAGACCAAGTGGAGTGTAACTCATTAAGAGATTTGGACTTGCGCAGAAAGACAGGGTGCACTATTATTGGCTATATTTCGCCAGAAGGGGAATATATCATCAATCCAGAAGCAGATTTGAAATTACAGCCAAAAAGTAAAGTGATTGTTTTGGGGCGACCGGAACAAATCAAAAAACTGAATGAAATGTTTAATATCGCCTAAGAATCTTTTCGGTGTATATTTGATTCCCTACATAATTTTTAAGATATTGCCAAGTAGTGATAAATAAACCAACTAAAATTAATTAGATACATGGTCCACATGAAAAAATTACTTTATTTCTTTTCTCTTTTTATTTGTTTCGCACTAACTGCACAGGAACTGGAGGTTACGGGAAAGACCTATAATCCTTCTTCATCCATAAACGATGGTGTAATTGAGCTTAAAGTAATAGGAGGAACAGAACCTTATACATTTAAGTGGAGTAATGAAGAAACACCATTAGATTCAAAAAGGGCATCAGGGCTTGTTGAGGGTGTATCGTATAATGTGGTTATAACGGATGCTGCTGGTGCAAGTGTTACCAAAGTGTTTAAAGTGGAAACCGAAGCTATTACAGAAGTATTTAACGGGGCAATGACTCCTGCGGTAGGAGCACTTGGTTCTGTTTTATTCTGGGATCCCTTTGCCGCCTTAGGAATATATGACCCCGTTGCCTATGCCGATTTAAAACGTATCTCGATACCGGATTGGAGTCCGGATGTGCAAAATAAATATGTACTTGCAAAGTGGTTAAAGGCAGAAGGTGAAAAAGTAAAAAAGGGAGAAGCTGTTGCCGTCATCTCTCAGGATAAAGGTGCGAATCAAACGATACTATCCAACGCTACCGGAACCTTAAAACATTTAACTGCAGAAGGAAAGGTTATTTATAATTCTGAAAATCAGGAGCATGTAATTGAGCAGGGTGCACATTTCTTTGCTGAGGTAAAATATGACGAACCTTTGGTTATGACCCATCCTAATGGTGACCCAATAACCAAGGGAATCCCTTTTATTGTTATATGGCTTGTATTAGGAGCAACGTTCTTTACATTCAGAATGGGCTTCATTAATATACGAGGTTTTAAACATTCTTTGGATTTGGCAAGAGGTAAATATGATGATCCGGATGCTCCTGGTCAAGTAACCCATTTCCAGGCTTTAGCGACTGCGGTTTCTGGTACTGTTGGTCTGGGGAATATTGCGGGAGTTGCTGTCGCAGTTTCCTTAGGTGGAGCTGGTGCAACATTTTGGATGATTGTTTGTGGACTTTTGGGGATGTCCTCAAAATTCGTTGAATGTACGCTAGGTGTAAAGTACAGAGATATTTTACCTGATGGACGTGTATTTGGGGGGCCTATGAACTACTTGCGCTACGGTCTTGAAAAAAGAAATATGAAAGGGATTGGCAAAGTGCTTGCAGGATTGTTTGCAGTTTTGGCGGTAGGAGCTTCTTTTGGCGGTGGTAATATGTTCCAGGCCAACCAGTCATTTGAGCAATTAGCAGGACAATTTCCAGTCTTGGTAGGTAATGGATTTTGGTTCGGTATCGTAACTGCTAGTTTAGTAGGAGTTGTTATCATTGGTGGTATAAACAGTATAGCTAACGTTACGGGTAGGATTGTACCAGTAATGGCTTCTATTTATATCGTTGCCGCGTTAGCGGTTATTATTATGAATATTCAGAATATTGGTCCAGCTTTTTCTGCCATTTGGGATGGCGCATTTAGTCCATCTGCTTTAAAAGGGGGTATTATTGGAGTGCTGGTCATTGGTTTTCAACGGGCTGCCTTTTCAAATGAGGCAGGCGTGGGGTCGGCCGCTATCGCACACAGTACGGCAAAGACCAATCATCCACCTTCAGAAGGTTTTGTAGCTTTATTAGAGCCTTTTATAGATACAGTGGTGGTATGTACTCTTACGGCTTTAGTATTGATTTTTACAGGAATGCACGAGGTTGAAGGTCTCGCAGGTGCGCAGTTGACATCTGATGCCTTTGGAAGTCAAATTTCATGGTTTCCTTACGTTTTGGCCCTTGCAGTTTTCCTTTTTGCTTTTTCGACTATGATTTCTTGGTCCTATTATGGTATGAGGGCTTGGACCTATTTGTTTGGTAAAAGTAAAAGGACTGAATTTGTTTATAAAATGTTCTTCTTAGTCTTTGTGGTTATAGGTGCATCGGTAAGTTTGGGTGCGGTATTGGATTTTTCTGACATGATGATTTTAGCCATGTCCTTCCCTAATATCATTGGGTTATATATTATGTCAGGCGAGGTTAAAAAAGACCTTGGTGTGTATCTAACAAAGTTGAAGGCAAATCAACTCTATAAGAAGCAAAAAGTAGCAGAGTAATATTTTTTATGAAATCTCTAAAATCCCACTTCAAGTTCAATAAACAGGAACGAAGTGGGATTTTCTTTTTGTTACTGCTATTGATTTTAGCGCAAATAGGATATGTTGTTTTTAAGGATAATACTATTGTAGGGGCAAAAGTGATAGTCCCTGACTTGGAAACCCAACAGAAAATAGACATTCTTAGGCAAAATGCTACAGTAAAGGATACGCTTAAGATTTATCCATTTAATCCTAATTTTATTACCGATTACAAGGGGTATACGCTGGGGCTTTCCTTAGAAGAGATAGATAGACTACATGCGTTTAGGGCAAATAATACTTATGTGAATTCAGCGCAGGAATTTCAACAGGTAACCTTGGTTTCAGACGCTCTTTTAGATGCGATAGCTCCATTCTTTAAATTCCCGGATTGGGTAACCAATAAATCAACTCCTTTTGTTCAAAAAGCATATATAAATAGGTCTAAGGAATCTAAAACGAGTACTGTTATTTCAGATTTGAATACAGCTACCGAAGCGGAGCTTAAATTGATTAATGGGATAGGGGATAAGCTAGCAGCGCGTATTGTTAAGTTTAGGGATAGGTTGGGTGGTTTTCTTATAGATGATCAGCTTTCTGATGTTTATGGATTAAAGCCAGAGGTGGTAGAAAGAACCTTAAACCGCTTTCGTGTACTAGAAATACCACTTATTAAAAAAATGAACCTTAATACCGCTACTGCGGAAGAATTGGCGCACTTAGTATACATACAAAAAAGTGTGGCTTACGATATAGTGGCCTATAGGGGGCGTAACGGAGGAATCGATTCTTTTGATGAATTGTTACAAATAGAGGGTTTTCCCGCCGACCGAATTAACAGAATTGCATTATATTTGTACTTAAAAATTTAATGCTATGAGCCGAATGAACTTCACTGAAGAACATCAATTATTTAGGGAGAGTTTAAAGGATTTTTTGCAAAAAGAGGTAGTTCCCCATATAGAAAAGTGGGAGGAGAACGGCACCATCGATAGATTTATTTGGTCGAAATTCGGTGAAATGGGATTTTTTGGTCTTGCCACTTCAGAGGAGGATGGAGGCCTTGACCTCGATTTATTCTATACCATTGTGCTGCTAGAAGAATTGCAGAAAATTAATTCAGGAGGATTTGCTGCGGCTATTTGGGCACATGTGTATCTTGCGATGACTCATTTGAACAAAAACGGGAATACCTATCAGAAAAACACCTATTTACAACCATCTGTAAAAGGAGATTTAGTAGGTTGTTTAGGCGTTTCTGAACCCTTTGGCGGTAGTGACGTGGCTGGTATGCGCACCACGGCAATCAAACAAGGTGATAATTATATCGTAAATGGATCTAAAACCTTTATCACTAACGGTGTTTATGCTGATTATGTGATTTTGGCAGTAAAGACGAACCCCGAAATGGGCAATAAGGGAATCAGTATTCTTATTGTTGACCTAAAAAGTGACGGAGTATCCGCTAATAAATTGAATAAATTAGGATGGAAAGCTTCTGATACAGCGGAGCTTGCTTTTGATAATGTGGTAGTGCCTGCATCCAATTTAGTGGGAGCTGAAGGCAGCGGATTTGCATTTATCATGGAAGCCTTTGCTTTAGAAAGATTGATTATGGGGGTAAATGCACATGCTAGAGCAGAATATGCTTTGGACTATGCGCTTAATTATATGTCTGAGCGAGAAACTTTTGGGAAGACTATAGATCAGTATCAAGCTTTGCGCCATCGTTTTGTAGATCTTTATGCAGATATGGAAATGTGTAAACAGTACAATTACTACGTAGTCGACCGGATGAACAAAGGGGAGTATATGGTAAAAGAAGCCACTATTTCGAAGCTAAGGTCCACCAAAATGGCAGATGAGGTCATTTATTCATGTTTACAGTTTCTAGGCGGTTATGGGTATATGGAAGACTATCCAATGGCTAGGATGTTCCGTGACAGTAGGCTTGGGCCTATTGGAGGAGGTACTTCCGAAATATTAAGGGAGATTATAGCCAAGATTATAATTGATAAAAAGGAATATAAAGCGCCAAAGGAGTAGGTTTTTTAAATTCATTAGAATTATTGCTTAAATAATCTTTTGAATACTAAAAATAGTTCTATATTTGCGCTCTTAATCACTAAAGAAAGGAGGTTGTAGCCCATGTTAATAATACCGATAAAAGAAGGAGAGAACATAGACAGAGCTTTAAAGCGCTTCAAGCGAAAGTTCGATAAAACAGGTACAATGAGACAGCTGAGAAAACGTCAGCAGTTCAATAAACCTTCAGTAGTGCGCAGAGCACAAATGCAAAAAGCGCAGTACATACAAGGTTTGAGAGATGCAGAAGAAATCTAAAAACTTCCGTTGAAAATATTAAAATCCCGCAATTTGCGGGATTTTTTTTGTCAAAAGATTAATTTTAGCTAAGGTTTGATAACTTTGGTTTATGGCTGTTAAAGATTTTGTTGCTTATCTCGAACTAGAAAAGAACTATTCTAGGCATACGGTTGTTGCTTATAATAATGACCTTTCGGAATTTTCAGTTTTTTATGCGGATAATTTTAATGCAACAGATTTAAATCAAGTGCAATATGTGGTGATTCGAAGTTGGATTGTGTCCCTGTCCGAAGCCGGACTTTCTAATAGAACCATAAATAGAAAAATAGCCTCTCTTAAGGCATACTATCGTTTTTTGCAAAAAACAGGAAGTATCTCCGAGAACCCTTTGGCTAAACATAAGGCATTAAGGATATCCAAAAAAATAGAGATTCCGTTTTCTGAACTTGAAATGGAGACGGTGCTTTCTGCTTTTGGATACACAAACGATTTTGAGGGTAAACGTGACCAGCTTATGATTCATTTGCTTTATGCTACGGGAATACGCAGGGCAGAACTTATTAATTTGAAGTTAAGTGATGTAGATTTTGAGACCAAGAGTATTAAGGTTTTGGGTAAAAGAAACAAAGAGCGTATCATTCCTATGCTCAATAGTTTAGAACCTTATTTTTTGAACTACTACAGGGAACGTGAGAAAATAGAGCGTAAAGATGGGAATAACTACGTTTTTGTTTCTAGTTTAGGAAATAAAATTTACGAAACGCTTGTTTATAGAACTGTAAATAAGTACTTTACAGATGTGTCTAGTAAGTTAAAGAAGAGCCCCCATATATTAAGACACACGTTTGCTACTCATTTACTTAATAAGGGAGCCGATTTAAATTCTGTAAAAGAATTATTAGGTCATTCTAGTTTAGCTTCAACACAAGTCTATACGCACAATAGTATAGCTGAACTAAAAAAAGTTCATGCTTTAGCACATCCTAGAGCAGGTAAATAGAGTTGAGGTGTAACGTCATTGAAATATAAGGGCGTCAAAAATAAAAATATATGAAGGTAAATGCTCAATCCGTTAATTTTAATGCAGATAAGTGTATGTTGGATTTTTTGCAACAGCGTTTGGATAAACTTGAGACTTTTTATGATAAGGTGATTAGTTTCGATATTTACTTGAAAGTAGAGAATACTGCTGGAAAGGCAAACAAAATAGTTGAAATAAAAGTAAATATACCTAAGGATAAATATCTGGTTAAGAAGCAATGTAAAACCTTTGAAGAAGCAATAGATTCTGCATGTAGTTGTTTGGAAAGAATGCTTATTAAAAGAAAAGAGAAATTAAGGTTGATTGCTTGAGTAAAATTTTTTAAATTTTGTTTTGAATAAACAAATAAATCAATACATTTGCAGTCCGTTAGAAATAGCGGACTTTTTTATGCTGAAAAGCACAATAAAAGTGCCGATGTAGCTCAGCTGGCTAGAGCAGCTGATTTGTAATCAGCAGGTCGTGGGTTCGAGTCCCTCCATCGGCTCAATACGTTCTTAAAAATACTGGTTAAAAGGGGAGATACTCAAGCGGCCAACGAGGGCAGACTGTAAATCTGCTGACTACGTCTTCGCAGGTTCGAATCCTGCTCTCCCCACTTTTAACATAAAAAGTATTTGTTTAAAATTTTGAAAATTAATAAGCGGGAGTAGCTCAGTTGGTAGAGCGTCAGCCTTCCAAGCTGAATGTCGCCGGTTCGAACCCGGTCTCCCGCTCTAATTTTCTTGCCACAGCATGTAGTTTGTGTTGTTGTTAGAAAATGGCTTTTGAAGCCTTGATGGGATTAGTTAGAATGATATTTATCATTTAAGATTGATTCTAGCATGTTTGACATTATGGTCATTCTTGTGAAGGCAGGAATT
>JBLICT010000151.1:0-7702 GCA_047632415.1 Maribacter sp. | reverse complement strand
GGCGAGGAAGGGCGCAACTGTAACGTAAAAGTGCCACTTTATATACATTCCCGTTATAACGATGTTAAGTCGCACTGGGATAAAAAAAAGGATGAAACCAAAACCTTGGATGAAGGTTGGGTTGTTACCAATACACGTTTTACGGAACATGCCATACGATATGGAAAATGCTCCGGATTGTACCTTTTGAGCTGGGATTACCCTTTAAACGATGGTCTAAAGGAGCGGATAGATAGATTGGCACTTTACCCTATCACCGTTTCTACATTATTAACGAATAGAGAAAAACAGTTTTTATTAAGCAGGGATGTGGTCCTTTGTAGACACCTCTGGAAGGATAAATTCTTTTTAGATCACCTAGGAATCTCAAAAGCAAGAAAAGAGAGAATCCTTCAAGAAATAAAACAACTCTGTAATCAATAAGCTATGAAAACTGTCAAAGTTCATTTTTTGGGTGCCTCGGGCACCGTAACAGGTTCTAAATTTTATCTAGAAACACCTGAATTGAATCTTATGATAGATTGTGGCATGTTTCAAGGCTTAAAAGAACTTCGAAAATTGAATTGGGAACTTTTACCTATTGATGTTTCGAAAATAGATTTTGTACTCCTCACGCATGGGCATTTGGACCATACAGGATATCTGCCACGTTTAGTTAAGGAAGGTTTTAAGGGAGAAATCATTGGAACGGCCCCTACCCTAGCAATTGCCAAGATTATTCTTTTAGATAGTGCCAAAATACACGAAGAAGATGCTGAAAGGGCCAATAAAGAAGGCTATAGCAAACACAAACCGGCCTTACCGTTTTATACGCTTAAAGAGGCTGAAAAGGCTATCGATTTATTCAAATCCGCTGAAAAGGATGAATGGATTTTACTGTCCGAACACATACGGTTTAAATTTAAGTATAATGGCCATATCATCGGTGCAACCTTTATTGAACTGGAGATTTTTGGAAAAGTATTTGTTTTTTCAGGAGATATTGGGCGGCAGAATGATCTCCTGCTATCACCACCCGAACGTCCTAAATGGGCAGATTACCTTTTTATTGAAAGTACCTACGGCAATAAGTTACATCCAAAAGAAAATGTAGAAGAGTTTTTAGTTTCCTTGGTCAATAAAACAATTCATGACAGGGGAAACCTTATTATTCCTTCATTTGCAGTAGAACGTTTACAGTCGCTGATGTATACGTTATGGCAATTGTACAAAAAGAATAAAATTCCCAATATTCCCATTTTTATAGATAGTCCTATGGGAAATAATGTGTTATCCGTATTTGAACGCTTTCCAGAATGGCATAAACTCTCGATTCAAGAATACCATGCCATGTGCAATCATTTTAACATCATAACCTCCTATGCAGATACGTGGAAAACTATTGATGACCCTAGACCCAAAATCGTAATTGCAGGAAGCGGAATGGTTACGGGCGGTCGAGTTTTGACGTATCTTAAACAGCTAATTGATATTCCAACGACCACTGTCCTCCTTGTTGGTTATCAAGCAGAAGGAACTAGGGGGAGGCAACTTTGGGAGGGTACTCACGAAGTAAAAATATTTGGCAGATACTATCCCGTAAAAGCAGAGATTCAGCATCTGGAAAGTTTATCTGCCCACGCAGACCAAAAAGAGTTGATGGATTGGATGAGCGATATCAAAAACCTTCCCGAAGAGGTATTTCTTATTCATGGTGAGCCCACCGCACTAGATACTTTTAGGGTTAAAATACGTAATGTCCATGGCTGGCAGACCCATACGCCCAAATTAAACGAAGTACAGGAGCTTAATTTATAAGTTTATTTTTCTGACCAAGGTCATTGTATTCTTTTTTTTAAGGAGGTAGTTTTAAGCAAAATACCTTATGCTGATGGAAAAAGAAGACCCAACAAAAGGACAGGAAAAAAAAGTGGAAGAACTACATTGGGAAATACAAGAATGGAAATCTCATTTTCAATTTTTAGACGATGAACTCATATTTATAGAACGACTCTTGAGTAATTATATTTTTCAGCCCAACACGCCTCTTCTTTTTGAGCGGTTTCTGGAGTATAAATTACGAATACAAAAGATTGAAACTACTAAAAAAAAGGTTCGGAATCATATTTCTACTCATGAAAATACTTTAGGTGGTATGTTGGAATGTATGGATAGCGCTTGTGATTTAGCCTATTACAGAAGACATGATAAATTACAAATAAAAGTTGATGATTGTTTTGCAGAATTTCAAGAATTAAAATCAAAGATTTTTAATTATGCTGGAGGTATTTTAAAAAAACGTAAACCATAAAATACATCTTGTATTTATGTATGCAACGCTGAGGAAACTGATGCTGGTCATTTTTACTCTGTGGGGCATAGTCTAATTTAGAAGTAGTAAACTTAATTAGTATCTAAAAGCGAAACAGATGAGTGCCAAGACAACGAAATACGAATATAAAGAATGGTTTAGTGCCCAAGAAATGCATGAGGATTCTAAGAGGTGGTTTTCGGAACTTTCCTTTATAAAAGATGAGCAGTGCTTTCTTAATACCTTACTTAAATCTTTTGCGACCAAACCTTTGGACAGCACAGAGTTTGGAAGAATTAATGATTTCAAAAATGCAATTTCAGAAAATCGGCATAGACTAAACACTATTTTTAAACAGGTACAAAAGCATATGAACCAGGTGGAGATTTTGGTAGACGGCGTAAATCAACTAGAAATGGAAAAGGCTTTTCTAAAAACGCATAAAAAGCTGTATTTACGAATGAACAACTACATTTTAGACTACAGAACGGTAAAAGAGAGAGGATTTGTAAAATTGGCTTCTATTCTTAAAACAGCCAAGCAAAAAAAAGCCTTAGCCAATCCGGATTATAAGATAATAACAGTCAGTGAAGAAAAAATAAATTCATGACAAAGCTATACGTATTACTAACCTTACTATTTTTTAGCTGTTCCTCAGCAAGTTTAGTAGAAAATTGGAAAAATCCAAATATTGTATTATTTACTGCTCAGAAGGTGCTTATTGTAGGTATGACCCAAAATGAAACAGTGAGAGAACGTTTTGAAAATAAGCTGCAAAAAGAATTTGAGAAAAGGGATGTTGAAGCAATGAAAAGTTTAGACGTTTTTGACCTAGCCTTTACTGATTCCAAAAAAACCGAAAAAGAACTGGATGAAGCAGAACGAAGCCTTTTAGATAAAGATTTTGATGCTATTCTATTTACCAAAATTATTGGCTCTGAGAACCGAGAAAGCTTTATAAAAACGTTATCCAAATTGGATAATTATGAACGTCGTTTTAATGACGATTATCTAAGCCATCAAGAAATTTACTACAATGGGGAGTACTATGATAGCTTTACCGTATACCATGCCGAAACTACGCTATATTGTATTTGTGAGGGAAAAGAGAGGGCAATGATATGGCGTGGTAGTATCGATATTTCTGACCCTAATACTATTGAAAAAACTATAAACGACTATATACAGCTTGTAGTATTGGCCATGGAAGAGCAGGATTTAATTTTTATAAAAGAACATAGCAATGAAAGTACTGGTCTATAGCACGAAAAAATTTGAAATTCCCTTTATAAAAAAAGCGAACAAAAACCAACATCAAGTAACATATACCGAAGATGCTTTAAATAGCGCCTCGACTATCCAAGCCATTGGTTTTAAGGTTATTTGCATCTTCTCCGGTGATGATGCCAGCTCCATAGTTCTAGAAAAACTATGGGACTTAGGAGTGCGTTACATTACCATACGATCATCCGGGTACAATAATATTAATTTAAAAACAGCGAAACGTTTTGGGTTTAGGGTAGCCAATGCTCCTGATTATTCCCCATATGCTATCGCTGAACATGCTGTAGCCTTGTTACTGGCGCTAAACAGAAAAGTCATTTTAGCAGACAAACAAGTACATTCCTTCAATTTTCTACAGGATAATTTAATAGGATTTAATATACATGGTAAGACCGTAGGAATTATTGGTACTGGGCGAATAGGTAGTGTCTTGGTAAAGATTATGCACGGCTTTGGCTGTAAATTATTAGCTAATGACCAAAAACCTGATAATGATTTGATTGAGTTATGCGGCGTGAGGTATACCACAATAGAAGAATTATGTACAAAATCAGATATCATTAGTATCCACATACCAATGACCTATGAAAATCACCAGTTCATAAATAGGAAAAAACTAGCGCTAATGAAAAGAAATGTGGTTTTGATAAATACGGCAAGAGGGGCTATTGTAGATACCAAAGAGCTCATAAAAGCTTTAGAAAATAATACTATTGGTGCTTATTGTACGGATGTTTATGAAAAAGAGAAAGGGAGCTTTTTTAGAGATAATTCCAAGGATGGCTTAAAGGACGAGCAATTAAAAAAACTACTGTCGTTTTCGAATGTACTGTTAACCCCCCATCAAGCCTTTATAACAAAAGAAGCCTTAACTAACATTGCAGAGATTATGTTTAAGACTATAACTAATTGGGCTAACGGTGATGATTGTGAAAACGAGCTGGGTCTTGAAATGCTGAGCTCATAATAAGGGTGTGAATACCTTGATTTATAAACCCCCGCAGCATACAATACCATTATAAAACTATCGGAACTTTTACCAGGGAAGAACTGACCTAACTCTATATTAGTGAAAAGGCTTCTAGAAAGAGTCAAACTAACGAAGAGTTGAACGTATTTAAAAAAACACATTGCCCCACAACAAAACCAAAGTGATTGAATTTATTCTAACAAATCAAGGAACAGGAAGTTTATTATAGAAACCGTTGAGTTTGTATTGATACTAGGAAAGCATTCATAAGAAGGTCTTGCAGGTCGTTTCCTTTAACACTAAATAGTTCTGTATCTCTAAAATTAAATCGTAAAAATTCTAATAATACAATTTTAGACAAATACTTTTCCAAGACATTCGCCCTCTTATTTCACCGATTGGATTTTAGTTTTGGTGCTACAGGCATCAATTCTTTCAACTAGATACATAACATACTATATGGTCATATTACTGACCATAATTGAACTCCAAAATAACAGATCCCAAGAATTAATTATGGATAGTAATTAGGAAACATTACCCTATTATTTATTTATAAAAAATAGTATCCTCCCTAAATATACAGCCATGTGAAATTTGATATGATTACCTAATTATAACCAAGCATTAATCCCCACTTCATGGGCACCAAATTAATTTCTATTTGGATATGACGATGGTCATTTTTTTATCTTACATGAGTATTTACTTTTACCACGTATCAAACAAATAAAGTAGTAGGTCATGAACGAAATCCGTACAATATTAATTCCATTCAATTTTTCTAGAACCGCAGAACGTGCTCTTTCCTATGCAGTTGATTATGTGGGTAAGGACGAAAGTCTAAAAATTCTCTTAGCCTATATTTCGGAAGACCAAAATTTTAATAAACACAGGGAAGGTTTCAATGCTACTAAGGAGAAATACCAGACTACGCTCAAACATAAAATAGAATGGGTGTCTACAAGTGGTCCATTAACAGAAACCCTCATCAAAATTCAAAAAACCGAGAATATAGACCTTATCATAATGGGTACATTTGGTAATCTAGGCGAATGGGATGATAATTCTACCAATACTTCAAAGTTGGTTTTTGAGGCGAACTGTCCGGTTTTGGTTGTACCCTATAGTTTTAAAAAATTTCAAATTCAGCATATCGGCCTAGTCTTAGGTAAAGAGGAAATTGAAGATACCCATGTACTTGGTAAGCTTCTAGAAGTGGCTAGAAAATTTAACGCTAAGGTGTACGTCATAACTATAGAGAATAAACCAGAAACTTATGGCTATTCAGAAGTGGATGAAAAAAATGAAAATACGATACAATACTATCTTGAAAATTTTTATTCCGAGCATGTTTTTATCAAGAATCCTGATATAGTAAAAGGAATATTGACCTATGCAACCGAAAAGAATATTGATATGATTGCGATTCTTCCAAGAAACCACACCACAAATAGTCAATCGTCTGAAGGACAGCTTACCCAAATGCTAACCTTACATTCCACAGTACCTGTATTGGCTATTAATTAATATAATTTATGGATTATCTAAAAGTTGGTAACCCCTTATTTTTGGGCTACCAACTTTTACCACCCCTTGGATTGTCCTTTTAATTTAACACTAATATGAAATATTTATAGCGTATGGAAATTATACCGAAAAATGCTAATCTAAGTAAGTATGGGTTAGAAAATATCACAGCACATTGGAACCTTGATGGTGAGACCCTTCAAAAATTGACCATCAAAGACGGCATGGGTACTGAAACTGAAAATGGGACACTTTGTGTCAATACAGGAAAATTTACCGGAAGATCTCCAAAGGATCGATTTTTGGTAAAGGACGATTACACCAAGGATAAGGTTTGGTGGGGGCGCATTAATAAACCTATAGCCTCGGAAAACTTTAAAAAATTATACAATGAAGTCACCACGTATATGTCCGGCAAAGAGCTTTATGTGAGGGATGCCTATGTGTGCGCGTATTCGGAGTATCGGATGAATGTAAGAACGATTACCGAATATCCTTGGTCTAACTTTTTTGTCAAAAATATGTTTATCGGCTTAGATGATAATGAAATTGAAAATTTTGAAGAAGAATGGTTAGTGCTATGTGCCCCAGGTTTCTTGGCAAAAAACCCAGAATCTTATGGCCTAAGAAGTGGTAACTTTTCGATTCTTGATTTTACACGAAAGATAGCGTTGGTTGCTGGCTCTGCATATACTGGGGAAATAAAAAAAGGCATCTTTTCTGCCTTGAACCTTATTCTTCCAATTGAAAAAAACGTATTACCCATGCACTGCTCTGCTAACGTAGGAGAGGAAGGCGATACGGCAATATTCTTTGGGCTTTCAGGAACAGGAAAAACTACCCTTTCTGCGGATCCAGAACGAAAATTGATTGGTGATGACGAACACGGCTGGACCGAGGATAACGTGATCTTTAACTTTGAAGGTGGATGCTATGCCAAGGTCATTGACCTTACCGAAGATAAGGAACCTGATATTTACCGTGCTATTCGCCCAGGTGCACTTTTGGAAAATATTGTTTTTAAGGAAGCTACTAAACAAGTTGATTATATGGATGGCTCTATTACTCAGAATACGCGAGTCAGCTACCCCATAAATCACATTGACAATATTGTAAAACCCTCCTTTGCAAAAAATCCGAAGAACGTTTTCTTTCTGACCTGCGATGCCTTTGGTGTGCTGCCTCCGGTATCCAAACTTACACCAGGGCAGGCCGCCTACCACTTTATATCTGGCTATACAGCCAAAGTCGCTGGTACAGAGGCCGGAATTAATGAACCAGTACCTTCTTTTTCTGCTTGTTTTGGAGAACCGTTTATGCCCCTGCACCCAACTGTTTATGCTGAAATGCTGAGTAAGAAAATGACCGACACCGGCGTTAATGTTTGGTTGATTAATACGGGTTGGAGTGGAGGCCCATACGGTATTGGCTCTAGAATCAAGCTTAAATACACCCGGGCTATGATTTCCTCCATTTTGGAAGGAGAACTAGAAAAAGTGGACTACGAGCAGCATCCTATTTTCGGGCTGCACATGCCTAAGTATTGCCATGACGTACCGACTGAAATGTTAGACCCAATGAATACGTGGTTGCAAAAGGGAGCCTACGTAAGCAAGGCCATACAATTG
>JBLICT010000150.1:0-7716 GCA_047632415.1 Maribacter sp. | reverse complement strand
TATAATTTTGGTTTTTGGAAACCCACTCCTCAGATCTTGAAGCTCCTTCGTCCAAGCTACTGAACACTTCTGCTGTTGTGCTCTCTTGCTCATCAAACTCCTGAATCTCAGCCTTAGTTTGTGGTTTAAATCCTCTTTTCTTATATGTTGCCATCTCAATATTTATTGGTCGCGCAAAAATAAAGTTTTTATTGAAATCCAATGGCGTATTTATTCGTTATTTTTGGATTATTCAAGTGAAATTGGTCTATCCTAATCAAAAATTCGGTAAATTTTAATGTTTCTCAAAAAGGTATCGCTTCTTAATTACAAAAATTTTGAGTCAAAAGATTTAGAATTCGATTCAAAAATCAACTGCTTTGTGGGCGATAACGGCAAGGGCAAGACCAATATACTAGACGCTATTTACCACCTTTCTTTTGGAAAAAGCTATTTTAATCCGATTTCCTCTCAGAACATAAAGCATGGAACTGATTTCTTTGTGGTAGAAGGCCTTTTTGAAAAAGAAAACCGGGAGGAAAAAATTATTTGCAGCCTAAAGCGAAACAATAAAAAGATTATTAAAAGAAATGGAAAGGCTTACGAGCGCTTTGCCGACCATATCGGCCTATTGCCCCTAGTCATTATTTCTCCTGCAGATCGCGACCTTATTTCAGAAGGTAGTGATGTACGACGAAAATTTATGGATGGTGTCATTTCCCAATCTAACAAAGCTTATCTGCAGTCCTTAATTAACTATAACAAAGTACTCTCCCAACGAAACGCCCTGTTAAAATATTTTGCCGCCAACCATACCTTTGATAAAGCTACTTTGGCGGTGTACAATGAGCAGCTGCATACCTATGGGTCGGAAATATTTGAAAAACGAACCGAATTCTTAGAAAAGTTTATCCCTATTTTTAAAACCCAATACAAAGCAATCACTAAAAACACGGAGGAAGTACACCTAAGTTACGACAGCAAACTGCACCTTAGCGACATGGCTAGCCTATTGGGAAAAAGTATAGATAGGGACAGGGCGCTGCAATACACTAGTGTTGGCGTACATAAAGACGACCTTAGCTTTACCATTGCCGAGTATCCTATCAAAAAATTCGGAAGTCAGGGGCAACAGAAGTCCTTTTTAATCGCTTTAAAATTTGCGCAGTTTCAGTTTATGCAAGAGGCATCACAAACAACTCCTATCTTGCTTTTAGACGATATTTTTGATAAATTGGATGAACATAGGGTCGCACATATTATCACCTTAGTAAACAAAGATAATTTCGGCCAAATATTCGTGAGTGACACGCATGCCGATAGAACCGAAAACGTAGTAAAAAAAATACATCAGTCCTATAAAATTTTTAAACTTTAACTATGAAACCTTTACTCCTTTTTTTAGGCTTTACAGTCCTACTCTCCTGCACTTCGGTTAACGAAGAAAAACTAGACCTACTTAATGGTTATTGGGAAATAGACCGGGTAGAATTTCCGAATGGAGGAGAAAAGGAATACAGAATGAGTACCGATGTAGATTTTATACAATTGGAAGGATTAAAAGGGTTTAGAAAAAAAATGAAGCCTAGATTTGATGGCAATTTCGAAACCTCAGATGATGCAGAACCTTTTCGAATAAAAGTGAGTGAAGAGATTTATAGTATCGTATACAAAAACAACCTTAGCGAATGGAGTGAAACCTTAACGGCAATAAGCAAGGACAATTTTTCTATTAAAAACGAAGACGGTATCCTTTACCACTACAAACGCTTTGAACCCATCAGCATTTCCCCATAATATGGCCAAGAGAGAAAATAACAATCTTAATATGAAAGAGGCACTATCTGCATTTATCCAAAAGAATAAGCTGCAGGATGGCATGGATAAAGTAGATGCCCGCGCCGCTTGGGTAAGACTCATGGGAAATGGTGTGAACAATTACACCACTGCCATTGAACTTAAAAATGACATTCTCTATGTTTCCCTTTCGTCATCTGTACTGCGCGAGGAACTTAGCTTAGGCAGATCAAAAATCATAAGCATGCTTAACGAAGAACTAGGTAAAAATCTAGTCAGAAAAATAATACTTCGAGAAGCAAGTGTAAAATAAAATTGGTCTGAAATATATTTCTAAGAATTAAGAAGCTGAAGGATTTAAAAAAATCTCAACGAGATTTTTAGGCATCTAAACCACCAAGAAGCTTCACGTTACGAACCAAAAAGACCGCTTCAAATATTTTTGAAGCGGTCTTTTTGTATACTAAACTAGCTATTGTAACTAATAAATTTCTCTGCCTGAAAAGTGAAAAGAACCTTCTAGAGCAGCGTTCTCGTCACTATCTGAACCATGCACTGCATTCTCGGCAATATCCGTAGCGAACATTTTTCTAATCGTACCTTCGGCTGCCTCTGCAGGATTGGTAGCACCGATTAAGGCCCTAAAGTCCTCAACAGCATTTTCCTTTTCTAAAATAGCCGCAACGATAGGTCCTCTTGTCATGAATTCTACTAATTCGCCAAAAAACGGACGCTCTTTATGGATGGCGTAAAACTCCTGCGCATCTCTAAGGCTTAGCTGCGTATATTTCATAGCTATAATCTTAAATCCAGATGCTGCAATTTTTTCCAATATAGCCCCTATATGTCCATTAGCAACAGCATCTGGCTTAATCATTGTAAATGTTCTATGTGTACTCATATCTAAAATTTTGCGCAAAAATACGGTTTTCTATTCAACACACAACTATTCATAGCGTTGCCGTACCTCTCCAAGCACCACTCCGTTATCACCTAACATCTGCAATACCGCAGTTTTTGTTTTAAAATTTAATCGAACGGTACCAAAACTTTCGGTACTTACCACCGCTCCCACCCTAAAGGGATTTGGTTCTCCAGTAAAACTTCTGTACGCATGCGTAAGACCACTACTGGTAAAATCGATTAGGGGATAGGACACATCTGCAAGCTCAGTTTTAGAAATCTCTGATATATGACGATCACCAGACAGCACAATAACACCATTTGCATTCGAATTAGCAATGGAGCGCTTAAACCGGTCCACTTCGTGAGGAAAATTACCCCAACACTCGAATCCATGTTCATTGGAAAGCAATTGAATACTACTTACAATGATGTTAAAGTCGGCCTTTGAACTTGTCAGCTCCTTCTCTAACCACAGCCACTGTGCCGCTCCAAGCACGGTACCTTCTCCATATTCATTTGGCTTCGTTCGTTTCTTGGTTTCCGTATCTGGCGTTAGTGCCGTTCTAAAATACCGAGTATCTAAAACGATTACTTTTACGCTTCCCTCGGCTGTTTGATACGCATGCGAAGCGTAAACACCTTCTCTTTTTCTTCTCGGACTATCCGCTGCAACATCCATAAAGTCCAAAAAAGCTTGCTGGCTTTCTCTTTTTGTCAAAAATTCTGTTCCGCCATCGTTTAGACCATAGTCATGATCGTCCCAAGTTCCAATAGCCTCTACGGTAGCAATCAACTTTTTATAACCCGGTATTACTTTTTGTGCGCTGTACATATTTCTGAGCTTTTGCATGTCATCCGTATCTGCATAAATATTATCGCCACCCCAAATCCACACGTCTGGTTTCGTTTGCAGTATATCGTCCCATAATAAATTGGGCAAGGAGACTTTATTGCAAGAACCAAAGGCAATGGTAAAGACATCATTAGTTGTTGTTGTCTTTTTGGTTGAGTCACAAGAGCTGGCTACCGTTAAACAAAGAAGTAAAAGTATTTTTCTCATCACATAATAAGGTTAGAAACACAAAAATACATTTTCATTTTTACCTTTATAGTATTAAATTGTATCTTTGCCGCCATGAATTTAGAGCACATAAATGCCCTCAAAACGCTACTTTCCGCATCAAAGAAAATAGCGATTATTCCACATAAAAATCCCGACGGCGATGCCATAGGTTCTACACTTGCGCTCTGGCATTACCTAAAGAGTAAGGGGCATGAAGCGGTAGTCGTAGCACCCAATGATTTTCCTAAATTTTTAAAATGGATGCCAGGGGCAGAAAGCGTTTTAAACTTTGAAAAAGAAAACGCGCAAGCAAAGAATATTCTTCACAATGCGGACATCATATTTACCTTAGATTTTAACCATCTTGGGCGTGTTGGCCAAATGACGGAGTACTTGGAAAAAGCATCTGCTACTTTTGTTATGGTAGACCATCATCAAGAACCATCGGACTATGCAAAAATCATGTATTCCGATGTACAAATGAGTTCTACCTGTGAAATGGTGTACCACCTTTTGGATTATTTAGATGCAACCGATGAAATCACCTCCCATATGGCGAACTGCATCTATACCGGAATTATGACAGATACGGGTTCCTTTAAGTTTAAAGCTACGACGAGCACAACACATAGAATAATTGCAGCCCTAATAGACAAAGGTGCAGACAATACAGCGATACATAGTCGCATCTACGACACCAATTCGCCAAGTAGGTTGCATCTATTAGGTTGTGCTTTAAAAAATATGGTGATTTTAGAAGCATACAACACAACCTATATTACCCTTAGCCAAGAAGAGTTAGACCAATATAAGTTTACCAAAGGCGACACTGAAGGTTTTGTAAACTACGGACTCACCTTAGAAAATATTCGCTTTGCGGTCATATTTATTGAAAACAAAGAGGAAGGTATCCTTAAAATATCCTTTAGATCCGCTGGTGATTTTGACGTGAATAATTTTGCGAGACAATTTTTTCACGGAGGAGGACATACAAATGCAGCAGGAGGGAAAAGTGATTTATCTATTGCCGATACTACAAGCTATTTTGAATCAATATTACCACTATTTAAAACAGCCCTTACCAAATGAAAATTGGTTTTTCAGTTTTTATTATACTACTCATACTAATGAGCTGCGATGGTCCCGAACCTAGAAAACCGGTACAGACCAAAAGCGGAAGCTTTTTTAAGGCTTCTATAGAGCGTAGCCAAAACTTATTAAAAGCAGAGGAGCAAAGAATACAAGAGATCATCAAAACCGATTCGTTAAAATATTACAGCCATACAGCATCTGGTTCCTGGTATCATTACCTAGTAGCGAACGATAGTGCACACTACACCCCAAAAACAGATGACCTTGTTGTTATGACGTACGACCTACTTACGCTAGAGAATGACACCTTGTATTCCCAGGAAGAAATCGGCGTTGTACCATATAAGGTAGACAAACAAGAGCTTTTTATTGGACTCAGGAACGCAGTAAAATTATTAAAGGAAGGTGAAAAAGCTACCTTTTTATTCCCTTCTTCTTTAGCTTTTGGAATACACGGAGACGGTGGAAAAATAGGAATCAACGTCCCCTTAAAAGCTACGATTCGAATTTTAAAAATTGAAAAACAACAACTTAAATCAGATATTTAAATTTACTATTATGTTCAAGAAATTATATGTTTTAGCCGTATTCGCACTTGCCTTGGCCAGTTGCAAGACAAGTAGTCGTGCAGATTTGGGAGATGGCCTGTTTGCAGACATCAAAACCAGTAAAGGAGATATCATCGTGCGCTTAGAGCATGACAAAACTCCTGTTACCGTTGCTAATTTTGTATCCTTAGCGGAAGGCAATAGTCCCTTCGTTAGCGAAAATTTTAAAGGTAAAAAATACTATGACGGACTCATTTTTCACCGAGTTATGAAAGATTTTATGATACAAGGTGGATGTCCTACCGGTACCGGAACGGGAAATCCAGGCTACCGTTTTATGGATGAGTTTAACGACTCCTTGGTGCACGATAGAAAAGGAATTCTTTCCTCCGCGAACAGTGGCCCAAGCTCTAATGGAAGTCAGTTTTTCATCACCGACAAGCCTACGCCTTGGTTAGATGGCGTACATACCATTTTTGGAGAAGTGGTAGAAGGTATGGCCGTGGTAGATTCCATTGCTAATGTTCCCGTAGCCATGGGCAGTAAGCCAGTGGACAGCGTTAATATGAACACGATAAAAATTATCAGGAATGGAAAAGAAGCCAAAAAATTTGACGCCATCCAGATAATGACGGATTACTTTGATAGCGAAGAAGAACGTTTGGCCGTCATTGAAAAGGGAAAAGCTGAAAAACAAGCGGCAATGGCTGGTATGATGGCCGAATTTGCAAAAGAACTGGAAACACAATCCGGGAAAGCGAAACAACTTCCATCAGGGTTAAAAATGTTAGTATTGAAAGAAGGCGATGGTGAAAAACCAAAAATAGGCCAAAAAGTAGATGTAATGTATTCCGGTTATTTGCCTAATGGCGCCCTGTTTGAAAGTAACTACGAAGAAATAGCCAAGAAATACAATACCTACGATGAAAAAAGAGCCCAAGGTGGCGGTTATATGCCAGCGGCAATGACCTATGCGACCAACTCTGGGCTAGTTGCAGGATTTGAAGAAGGCATGTTAACCATGAAAGTTGGTGACAAAGTCCGTTTGTTCATACCTTCCCATATGGGTTGGGGAGCGCAAGGCGCCGGTCCAATTCCACCAAATTCCGATGTTATTTTTGATATAGAACTCACTGGAGTTAGATAGCAAAAAGCCAATATTTAGGGGAACACAAAACTAAAAAATCAGCATATATGCTCAAAGAAACTAAGGTTTTACTGGCATTTATGCTGATTTTTTTGGTTTCCTTTTCCTGTAGTTCAACAAAAGATAGAAAACCTAATAGTGAAGCAGATACCATAACCAATACAGCTAATGATGCCAAAGAGCCTAAATCTGCACCAACTGTTTCGGGAACTGTTGTTGCACTGGACGGACCACTGCGTGTAGCAGGTAACCGAATTGTAGACCAAAACAATGAGGATTTTCAATTGCGTGGTTTGTCCTTATTTTGGAGTCAATGGATGGGGCAATACTACACGCCCGAAGTGGTGGCATGGTTAAAGAACGATTGGCAGATTACTGTGATTAGGGCTGCAATGGGTGTAGAAGATTTCGATGGATACCTAACGAATCCGGAAACAGAAAAGCAAAAAGTCTTTACGATTATTGATGCCGCTATCGAACAGGGTTTGTATGTAATTGTAGACTGGCACAGCCATCATGCAAAAGATCACCTGGAAGAAGCAAAAGCCTTTTTTACAGAAGTGGCACAGAAATATGGCGACCAGCCCTATATTATTTACGACCTCTACAACGAACCGCTAGACGTTTCTTGGGATACTGCTCTAAAACCGTATCATGAGGCCGTTCTGGCTGAAATACGAAAATACGACCCGGATAATATGGTAATATGCGGCACTCCGAATTGGTGACAAGAAATAGATGACGTTGTTGATAATAAAATAATCGATGAAAACGTAGGCTATACGCTACACTACTATGCCCACACCCACAAACAGGAGTTGCGGGACAAAGCCCAAATAGCCAGGACAATAATATCGCCATATTCGTAACCGAATATAGCACTTCAGATTATAGTGGCGACGGATTCATAGCTGTGGAAGAAACCAATACCTGGTGGGCGTTTTTGGACACAAACAAAATATCTTGGTGCAATTGGTCTGTTGCAGACAAGCAAGAAAACTCCGCCATTCTGCTACCAAATGCAAGTGACGTTCGCCAATGGCCCGATACGGATATCACCCGTAGCGGCCTCTTAATACGCGAAGAACTCAGGAACAAAAATCCAAAGTACGAATAGTCATAAAAGGTATCAGAAACGGGAACTTTTTGATGAGGCCTTTGCTTTAAAAATCTTAATTCAAAAG
>JBLICT010000149.1:0-7741 GCA_047632415.1 Maribacter sp. | reverse complement strand
TCACGATCCCAAATACCATTTTTTACTTCATTGTTCGCTTTATTCAATTTATTGAAAAGGGAGAGGAGCATTCCTAGGGTATGTTCGCCAACGGCGTTTCGGTTGCCTTCCGGTGCAGCGGCTAAAAAAATTCCCTGTTCCTTGGCAAAACGGATGTCTATATTTTCCAGACCTGCTCCCAAACGTCCAATAAACTTTAGCTTGGTCGCTTTTTTAAGGAAGGATTCGTCTAAACTAAACCTACTGCGGATGATAAGTCCATCATAATGATGTATTTTTTTTTCAATTTCCGCTTTTGTGGACGTATAATCCTCATCATTATGAAAACCTAGGGTATTGAATTGTTCTATAATCAAAGGGTGGTTTGTATCTACATGTAATACCTTCATCAAGCTTATATTTTAGGATAATTTGTTTGGGTCATTTCATGTTTAACTGCTCCAGTATGTGCGGTATCTTGCTTTTCGAAAAGCAATAGATGTACTTCTTCGGCATCTTTTGTAAACGGACAATGCTCAACACCTTTTGGTACTACAATAATTTCCCCTTCGTTAACTACTTCTGTTCTATCCCGAAACTTCATATATAGAGTTCCTTTCAAGACCTGAAAAAGCTCGTCTTCATCTTCGTGAGCATGCCAGACGAATTCCCCTTGAATTTTTGCAAGTAACACCTGCATGTTATCTACAGTGGCAATTTGGTGCGGATGCCATTCCTTTGTAAAAAGGGCATGTTTTTCTTTTAGGTTGATGGGTTTCATGTACCTGTGTTTTGTTGTTTTATACCTATTCAAAATAGCCGTAAATCACCGTTTAGTTTTCAGCGTATGCGAATATCTTTTTTTTTTAAAATTTTCTAAATACCTAGGACTGTTTTAGCAATCATAAAGTAAATAAGAATACCAAAGATATCATTGCTAGTGGTGATAAACGGACCCGTGGCAATAGCCGGGTCTATACCCCTTTTGTGCAGGAAAAGTGGCGTAAAAGTACCTATAAATCCTGCGACTACAATAACTGCAATGAGGGAAAGTGATATAGCCAAGGCAGTTAGGAAATCTCCCTTCCATACCCAAGTAAATAACAATAGTAGTGCAGCCAGAATAACCCCATTAAGAAGGGCCAACAGCATTTCTTTTATCAGTCTGCTACCAATACTCCCTTTAATATCGTCATTTGCCAAACCTTGTACGATGATAGCGCTGGACTGTACGCCTACATTACCAGCCATCGCTGCAATTAAAGGGGTAAATAGAAACAATATGGTGTATTGCTTAAACATTTCCTCAAAACCTCCCATAATAACTGCTGCACCTGCTCCGCCAAAAAGGCCTAAGATGAGCCAAGGTAGGCGTGCACGGGTCAATTCCCAAATACTATCATCCGCTTCCACATCTTGTGAAATACCCGCTGCCATTTGGTAATCCTTCTCCGCTTCCTCACGGATAACGTCTACAATATCGTCAATGGTGATACGGCCCACCAATCTGCCAATTTCATCTATTACCGGAATAGCTTCCAAATCATATTTACTCATGATTTTGGCTACCTCTTCTGGTTTTTCGTTCACGTTTACGTAATCTACCTTAGGAATGAAAACATCTTTTATCTGAGCGGTGTTTTTTGCTGTAAGTAAATCCTTTAAAGATAGGCGTCCCATAAGCATATCGTCTTCATTTACTACATAAATCGAATGCACGCGGGTAACGTTTTCTGCTTGGATGCGCATTTCCTTAACACAGGCAAGTACGTTCCAACTATCAAGGACTTTTACAAGTTCCTTTGCCATGAGTCCCCCTGCGGAGTTCTCATCGTAGCGTAACAGGTCTACAATATCTTTAGCATGTTCCCTGTCCGCTATCTCCGAAATAACTTTCTGTACTATTTCCTGGGGAAGCTCTCCTATAATATCGGCAGCATCATCGGTATCGAGTTCCTCTAGTTCTTCTGCAATTTCTTTAGAGGATAAATTTCCCAAAATAGCCTCCCGTACATCCTCGTCCAGTTCAGTAAGAACATCTGATGTTTTATCACTTTCCAGTAATTTTATAAGGTAGGTGGCCTCATCTTCATCAAGTTCATTGATGATTTCTGCAATATCTGCATAATGTACATCTTCCAAAAGGGAAGTAAGTGTTGCATCTCCTTGTGATTTAATGAGCTGCTCTATCTCGGTTACAAGTTCTTCTGTGAGTTTAAAGGGTGTCATCTGCTATCTTCTTGGTAAGTGCTATAAAATCTGCAACGGCAAGTTGTTCTGGGCGTTGGTCAAATATAGCATCTTCTTTAAGAATATCTGAAAGAGCAAGGCTTTTTAAACTGTTTCTAAGTGTTTTCCTGCGTTGGTTAAAAGCCGTTTTAACTACAGTATAAAATAGTTTTTCATCACAGGGTAATTCAAAACCTGTTTTTCGGGTAAGCCTAAGCACGCCAGACTGTACCTTTGGTGGTGGGTCGAACACTTGCGGATGTACGGTAAATAAATATTCAGCATCGTAAAAGGCCTGTGCTAGAACTGAGAGTATGCCATAGGTTTTACTACCATGTGACGAGCAGATTCGTTGCGCTACTTCTTTTTGGAACATGCCTGAGAATTCCGGAATTTGTTGGCGCATCTCCAACATTTTAAAAACGATTTGTGTGGAGATGTTATAGGGGAAGTTACCTGTGATGGCAAATTGTTCCTCTCCAAAAAGGCTATATAAATCGTACTTGAGAAAATCCCCTTCTATCACTTTAAAAGACCCCTTGCCTTGCAATACTTTTGGGTGTTCTAATGGGAACTTGTGGTTGAGATAGATGATAGAGTCTGCATCCAGATCCATAGCCACTAAGTCTATCTCTTGTAATAATAAATATTTAGTAAGCACGCCTGTTCCTGGACCAATTTCTATAACGTTGGTACAGTATTTAAAAGTCAAGGTTTCCGCAATCTGTTTTGCAATATCCTCGTCTTTTAAGAAATGCTGACCTAAGTGTTTCTTTGCCCTAACGGGTCCTTTTTCTTCGTATTTCTTACGAAAGGGTTCTCCTTTTTTATTTTTCTTTTTGCCCATTGCGTTGCTTTCTTCTTAACTCGTTTTTGCTTGGTATGCCCATGCCTTGTTGCCGGAGACTAGCGTAATTTTAATTCGCTCATAGGCTTCTCCCTCATATGTGTCTGCCTTTTCTAATTCTTCTGGACTTAGGGTGTATATCTTACCTATTATTTTGTCTTTTCCATTGTTGGTGTGCTCTAAGGTAGGGTAGCGATCGGCCACTTTTTGCACTGCTATTTTATAATTAATTAGGGTATCCTGAATCCCAGGAAGCAGTCTTGAAAAAACGCCTAACTGCACAGCCTCTTCCTGTAGTGTCCCGTAAGTGAATAATTGATGTGTAGCGCTGGGGCGCATTACATGCTGTTCGTCAACCACTTGCATCTCCGTCCGAAAAGCGACGAACTTTCCTGCAAACAAGGTATTGGCCTCTTTTCGCAGACGCGGCGCATCTTCTTTGTAATAGCTTTCTAGAAGCGCCTTACTTGCCACTGTAAACTGAACGGAATAGGTAACTCCGCCCATATCTTCTTCCACAAGTACTTTACTCATTTTGGCGTTGATGAACTTACCTGTGTTCAAAACATCAGGTATGTGTTTTTCCTTCATCCAGTGCACCCATTTTTTTTGGACGCTTTCTTCTATGTTGGTGGTTACGTTATATATGTACATTTTAAAAGTTCAAGTTCAAGTTCAAGTTCAAATACAAAGAATAAATACAATTTTTAACCTTCGACTACGCTCAGTATATGGGTGCAAAAACAAAAGTAGTTTACCTAAAACGTTATAAAAAACACTTTTTCATATGGATTGAATATTTTAACCTGAAAATTGGTACACCGAGCTTACGACTACTCTTTGTAAACTATGTCCTAGTTTATGGCATCCCCTCTCAATATCCTAAAATTCTTTCTGGCTTGAGGGAAATAATAGCTGTCTTGATAGTTGTAAATAATCTTTTCGAATTGTGCTTTGGCCTTGTCAGGTTGGTTCAATCGTTTTCTATAGAGTTCGCCTAAGGCGAAGTACGCATCGTCCGCGAGTATACCAGTGCCATAGAATTCAATTATCTTTATATAATTCAATTCTGCCGCGTCATATTTTTCTTGTGATTCGAACAGTTGCGCCTGTTTCAACAGGGCTTCGTCCTCTATTTTTTCACCTTTATGGTTTTGCAGGATGTCTTCTAAGGCATCCACAGCCTCTTGTGTTTTGTTTTGGTAGGATAGAAAATCTGCTCGGGCATATTTTCTTAGTGCGGTTTGAGTAGAGTCTTCTAGGGAGTTGTCTGAAATTAACAAACTTAATTGCATGGCATCGTTGGCAATAAGCTGGGAAGTAGAACCTCGGAGTACTTTTAATTGGGTAAGTGCCCATTCAAAATCGCCCTTATAAAAACTGGTCTCTGCTACTTTGTATCTTGCGTTTTGTCCCAATACATCGTTTTTTAGTTTTTGTTGTATCTGTGAGAAGTAGATCAAGGCCTCATTAAATTTTTTATTGTACACCAAAATATCACCTAGGGCTAATTTTATAAAGGCAGTTCCTCTTTGGTTCAAAGGAAGCTCCAATGAGTTCTTTAAGAGCACAATCGCTGGTTCTGGGTCGTCCTTTTTGAAGGTCAGGAAATTAGCATAGGCTACTTGTAACTGCAGGGTTTGGGTCTTGTAACCATGGATTTCAATGAGTGCTTCATATTTTTTATGGATGGTTTCCAGTTGAGTTTTATTGGTATTTTGCAAATCAATATCAATAAGGCTGAGTTCTGCATTTAAAGCGGTAACCACATTATTAGACTCCTTTATAAGATAATTGAAGATATCGCGGGCGACATCGGTTTCATTTGCGTCCAAGGATAATTTGCCTAGGTTTTCCAATCGCAAGGTATTACCATCTTCCATACGCTTGTAAATCGCTTTTTCCTGTCTAAAGGCACTGCCATATTGCTGTTGCTGTACAAACAACCAACTCAATAGTTCGTTCCAGATGATATCTGGATTTTTTTGTACGTTTTCTAGTAATATTGCTTTAAGGGTAGTGTTGTTATAGCTTTCCGGGTCAGACGTAACAAAGGCGTCGATACTTCTAAGGATATTAGATTTTGAGGTTTTCCCGTTGCTCATTAAGTTGAGGTAAGAGCGGTACATTTTATCTACATTTCCCTGCTCCCCATAAATACGAGCCAACTGAAAATTATAATCCATTTCAGGATTTATTTCCATTGCTTTTTGGTAGGCGGAAACTGCTCTGTCCAACAAGCTATATTTTTGAAATTGATAGCCTAAGGCATAGCCATAATTCGGTTTTTCCACTATAACCTCTAAGGCTTGGTCAAAATAAACAGTCGCCTGTTCTGTGGAATCTTGAAGGGTAAAATTATAGCCAAGTTCAATAAGCAGTGTTGGGTGGGGGCTTTTACTTTTTAAGCGCTCCATTAGAAAACGTTTGGCATCCTCGTAGCGTTCCAATTGTTGGTAGCAAGCCACAAGACCTTGAAGGTAGTCGGTTCTTCTTGGGCTTTTTTTAGTCAGTTTTTCATAAAAAACCACGGCTTTTTCAAAATCTCCGTCTTCAAAATACTGTTTGGCCAAAAAATCTTCTTGGGCAATTGCAGTTGACAGTAGCGCAAAATAGGTAATTATAAATATATAGAAACGCATACTCAAAGATAAGGAGAATGGGATAAGTAGCTGTTAAAGAAACTGCAAGTTTCTTTTCTAAAATGGTCATGATAACACCTTGTTTTCTTAAATGTTTGCGAGGGGTGTTATATTAATCTGCCAATAATAAGCTTTGCTTTAGGTGGCCTATGGCGAAATGGGAGTTAGTGAAGTGAAGGGACATAAGCGCAATAGTCATCCCATACCGGAGAATAATTTTATTCTAAATACTAATCTAATCGTAGCTTTGTTATGGTTGTTAAATTCATCCCCATAAAGCGACATGCTTTGGTCATTTTCTGTGGCTAGCTATTTAGTGAAATCCACATCGGAAGTAAAACTAGCGATAAGTGCATTTGGGCCATATCCATCATATACCGTGTTCAGGGTAAATGAGCCATTTTTGTAGAACAAGCCCAAACCGAAATAATCGCGATGGGAGAAATAGAGTACGCCATTTACATTTGGAGCTTTTATCAGTTTGTCCGTTACCTTATTAGATAATGCTGTTCCGTAAGGTGTTGCAATTAGATTTTAGTATAAAGACCCTTCCTGTTTGGTAAGATTGTTGATTTCGATTTTTAGCACGAATAGTTTCATGAGTTTTCATGTGATATGAAGTAACATCTAGGATACGATTTAAGTGAAGTGCTGTAGTACTTTTAATGTTGTAGTGTAACCTAGGGAAGCTTATTAGGTAAACATCAATCTATCTTATCAAAACCACAATAAGGTATCAATACTTCCGGAATTTGAATACCGTCCGCAGTCTGGTAATTTTCTAGGATACCGGCCAAGACTCTGGGAAGCGCCAAAGAGCTTCCGTTAAGTGTATGTGCCAATTGACTTTTTCCGTTTTCGTCTTTATAGCGTAATTTTAAACGATTAGCTTGGTAGGTCTCAAAATTAGAAACCGAGCTAATCTCTAACCAACGGTCCTGAGCGGTAGAAAACACTTCAAAATCATAGGTAAGGGCAGCGGTAAAGCCTAGGTCGCCTCCACAAAGGCGCAGTACTCGGTAAGGTAATTTTAGTTCGCGTAAAATTTCTTTTACATGGTCTACCATGCCATCCAATGCTTGGTAAGATTTGTTTGGGTGCTCTACGCGTACAATTTCTACTTTATCGAACTGGTGCAAACGGTTTAAACCGCGAACGTGCGCGCCGTAGCTTCCGGCCTCTCTTCTAAAACAAGGAGTATAAGCAGTATAGGTCACGGGAAAATCGCTCTCGTTTAAGATTACATCCCTAAAAATATTGGTTACGGGAACCTCTGCCGTAGGAATAAGGTATAGGTCGTCTGCGGTAACATGGTACATTTGCCCTTCCTTGTCCGGTAACTGTCCTGTTCCGTAACCAGAAATCTCGTTTACGAGGTGCGGTACTTGTATTTCGGTATAGCCCGCTGCCGTGTTCTTATCTAAAAAATAGGCAATCAAAGCCCGTTGTAAACGAGCGCCCTTGCCTTTGTACACAGGGAATCCTGCACCGGCGATTTTGACTCCAAGTTCAAAATCTATAATATCATATTTTTTAGCCAGTTCCCAGTGGGGTAGGGCATCAGTAATCAATTCTGGTATCTCACCTTCGCTAAAGATTTCCTCGTTATCCGTTTCTGAACTGCCTGCCGGAACGGAGCTGTGCGGAACGTTAGGGATTTGGTACAACAAGGTTTGAAGTGCATCCGCAGTAGTGGTCAACTCGTCGCTTAGTTGTTTGGATTCCTCTTTCAAGGTTGCTGTTTTTTCTTTTAGTCCGTTGGCTTCTTGTGCCTTTCCGGATTTGTACAGGACACCTATTTCCTTGGAAAGCGAATTGGATTCTGCTAAAACGGAATCTAAACGTGTTTGTGTAGCGCGTCTTTTTTCGTCAAGTTGTAATACTTCTTCAAGTAATACGCTTCCGTCGACATTTCTTTTTTTGAAAGCGGTAATTATTTCGTCTTTCTGCTCTCGGATGGCCTGTAACTGTAACATGGTTCTGCTGTTTAAGTCTGCAAATTTAAACTAATCTTCCGATTTAAAAGAGATACATTTTGTTATCA
>JBLICT010000148.1:0-7767 GCA_047632415.1 Maribacter sp. | reverse complement strand
CTTTGGTCTTTAAGGCTATTGTTTTAAGGCTTTTTATAACATCATCTTTAAGCATATGTTCAACTAGTTTTTTGCCATATCCTTTTCCTTGAAATTTTGTAAATATGATGAAATCCATAAAATAACCAAAATATATATAATCCGTAACCACCCTTGCAAAACCAATCTGTTCATTTTCCTGGGTATACATTCCAAAACAGTAGGAATTTGATATGGTCTTTTTAACATCTTCCACCGTTCTACCATCACACCAATATTCATCAGCTATGAAATGTTTTATGGCATTTACATTCAATAATTTTTTGTCATTTGAGATGAAAAAATTATTTTCCATTATATTTTTAAAAAATTAAACAAGATATTTTCACCAACTGAGCTACTCTTTTCTGGGTGAAATTGAGTACCATAAAAATTATCCTTTTGTAGGGCAGCGCTGTATCTTAAACCGTACTCACATTCGGCAATAGTTTCCGCACAAACTGGCGCATAGAAACTATGAACCAAATAAATATGCTCCTTTTCATTAATCCCTTTAAACAATTGAGATTTCAAATCGGTTATTTGATTCCAGCCTATTTGTGGAACTTTTACCTCAGTACCAAACTTAACCACATCTATATCAAAAATACCCAATCCTTTTGTGTCGCCTTCTTCAGAAGAATTACACATCAATTGCATTCCCAAGCAAATTCCGAGCACCGGCTGTTGTAAGGTCGGAATCAAATCATGCAAACCACTTTCCCAAAGTTTCGCCATAGCGCTACTTGCCTCTCCAACACCTGGAAATATAACCCTATCTGCATTTCGTATTTCTTCCACATCATTACTTAGAATAGCAGCATACCCCAACCGTTTAATGGCGAACTTGATACTCTGGATGTTTCCTGCTCCGTAATTAATAATTACTATTTTCATTCATTTAGTATTAGGTACTGCGTACCAAGTAAAAACAAATTTTAAAGACTTTTACTATTATAACATTCCCTTAGTACTCGGCAAAACCATTTTTTCAACATCTCGTTTTACAGACATCTTTATCGCTTTGGCGAAGGCTTTAAAAATAGCTTCTATTTTATGATGTTCGTTAGTGCCTTCTGCCTTTATATTCAGGTTGGCTTTGGCTCCGTCTGTGAAGGATTTAAAAAAGTGATGGAACATTTCCGTTGGCATGTCACCTACTTTTTCGCGTTTAAAATCGGCCTCCCACACCAACCAGTTACGACCTCCAAAATCTATAGCTACCTGAGCTAAACAATCATCCATGGGTAAACAGAAGCCATAGCGCTCAATACCTAATTTATTTCCCAATGCAGTATGAAAAACTTCTCCCAGTGCTATTCCAGTATCTTCTATGGTATGGTGTTCATCAACCTCTAAATCACCAATTACCTTAATGGTAAGGTCCATTTGTCCGTGACGCGCTAATTGGTCTAGCATATGATCAAAAAAAGTAAGTCCGGTCTTAATATCGCTTTTGCCAGTGCCATCAAGATTCAATTTAATGTAGATATCGGTTTCGTTGGTTTTCCTGGTGATTTCCGAGGTTCGTTCCTTAAGTTTTAAAAACTCATATATTTTTTCCCAGTCATTACTTTCCAATGCAATACTACCATCCAAGGCGTCTCGCTTAATCGTAATTTCACCTGTACCTAGATGGGTATCGTCATTAATGAATATTCCTTTTGCCCCGAGATTTTTGGCCAGTTCTATATCGGTCAATCGATCACCAATTACAAAAGAATTCTCAAGGTCATAGGCATCAGAAAAATACTCAGTTAGAAGACCTGTACCTGGTTTTCTAGTATTTGCGTTTTCATGCGGAAAAGTTCTGTCCAGAAATACCTTATCAAAAACAACACCTTCCTGTTCAAAAGACTTTAGAATGAAATTATGCACAGGCCAAAAGGTATCCTCTGGAAATACATCGGTTCCCAAGCCATCTTGATTGGTTATCATAACCAACACATAATCTAGCTCCTTAGCAATTTTTCCTAAAAAGGTGAATACTTTTGGGTAAAACATCATTTTTTCAAAAGCGTCTATTTGTTCATCAACGGTTTCCTTTATAATAGTTCCATCCCGGTCAATAAAGAGGACACGTTTACCATTAAAAGAAGTATTATTTTCTTGTTTTCCTTTACTCATACTAATGATTTTAATGCGGTGATTAAAAGGGTATTCTCTTCTGGGGTTCCAATCGTAAATCGTAACGTGTTTTCACAAAGGGGCTGCGTTGTTCGATTACGAACTACGATTCCTTTCTCTAACAACTGATTGTATCGTTTTGAAGCATCATCCACTTTAGCCAATACAAAGTTGGCATCTGAGGGATATATTTTTGAAATAAAGGAAATTTCCGATAAGGCTTCTATAAGCAGCTTACGTTCTCCAAGAATGATAGCAACTTCTTCTTGCACAGATTTCTGGTCGGATACGCGTTCCATTGCGCTTTGCTGTGTCAATTCATTTACATTATACGGTGGTTTTATTTTGTTCAAAACAGCTATTATCTGTTCCGAGGCGAAACAGATTCCTAGCCGGATTCCAGCCATACCATAGGCCTTAGACAAAGTCTGTGTTATCACTAAATTTGGATGGTTGGATAGTTTAGACATCCAACTTTGTTCTGATGAAAAATCGATATAAGCTTCGTCAATAACCACTAAGCCTTTGAAGTTTTCCAGCAACGTTTTAATTTTTTGGGTCGATATGCTATTTCCAGTGGGATTGTTGGGCGAACAGATAAACAATATCTTGGAATTGTTATCCATAGTGCTTAAAATCGAATCTACATTCGGTTGAAAATCAGCATCCAACAAAACGGTTCGGTTCTCTATCGTATTAATTCCTGATAATACTTGATACATCCCATACGTAGGAGGTAAAGTAATAACGTTATCCATTCTAGGCTCACAAAAGGCACGGAACAATAAATCCAATACTTCGTCGCTACCGTTACCTAGAAGTATGTTTTCTTCCTGTATTCCTTTCTGCTTGGCTAATATGGATTTAAGACTGCGTTGTTTAGGATCTGGGTATCTATTTACACCATTCTCGAACGGATTCTCATTGGCGTCTAAAAAAACCATTTTAGAACCATCAGAAATATACTCATCCCGTGCAGAAGAGTAAGGACTTAGGCCCTTTACATTCTTTCGCGTTATGTTATCTAGATTAAAACTCATTTTAAACTATTCAAACGAAGTGTAATTGCATTTTTGTGCGCCTGTAAACCCTCAGCTTCCGCCATTAACTCAATAGCATTCCCTATATTTTGAATACCTTCTGCAGTAATTTTCTGAAAGGTCATGCTCTTCATAAAACTATCCAGATTAACACCGCTATACTGCTTCGCATATCCATTGGTAGGTAAGGTATGATTTGTTCCAGAAGCATAATCTCCAGCGCTTTCTGGAGTATAATCACCAATAAAAACAGAACCTGCGTTTACCGTGTTTTCCAAATAAAAATCCTCATTTGTAACACATACGATATAATGCTCCGGACCGTACTCATTTATTAAATCGATAGCTATTTGGTCCTCTTCAACATAAATCAATTTACTATTGGCTATTGCCTGACGTGCAATTTCCTTTCTAGGTAAATCTTCCAATTGTAAGGCTACTTCAAGTTCTACACTAGCAATCAGCTCTTTTGATGTTGACACGAGAATGACCTGACTGTCCACCCCGTGTTCTGCCTGACTCAATAAATCCGAAGCTACAAATGCGGCATTGGCCGAATCATCTGCTACGACCAGCAATTCACTTGGTCCCGCAGGCATATCGATGGCGACTCCATGCTTTGTGGCAATCTGCTTTGCTACAGTTACATATTGATTACCTGGACCAAATATTTTATAAACCTGTGGTATCGTTTCCGTACCAAAAGTCATTCCTGCAATTGCCTGAATCCCACCAGCTTTTATTACTTTAGTTACCCCACAGAGTGATGCAGTATATAGGATAGCTGGGTCTAATTTTCCTTCGGTATTTGGCGGAGAACAAAGCACAATTTCTTTACAACCCGCTATAGTAGCTGGTACGGCTAACATAAGAATTGTTGAAAATAAAGGAGCTGTTCCGCCTGGAATGTATAAACCTACTTTTTGAATAGGACGCTTTTCTTGCCAGCATCTAACTCCTTTTGTAGTTTCTACCTCCACCCTTTCCGTAACTTGTGCCTTATGAAATAATTCAATGTTTGATTTTGCTAATTGAATTGCAGCTTTCAAATCAGGTGAAACAAGCTTTTTAGCCTCGGCAATTTCTGATGATTTGACCAACATATCATCTAATGAAACAGTATCAAACTGCTTCGTATACTTTTTAATAATAACGTCTCCTTCTGCCTCTACTTCTTTGAAAATATCATTTACTAGACCCTCAATAGCTTCCACAGTCTGAGTAGGTCGTCTTAAAACGTCCTTCCAATCTTCTTTTTTTGGGTTATATATCTTCTTCATTTGCTTTCCTTTTAGTCCTAAAGTTTATCGAAATCAAGAGAGCTTACAAAACCATCTTTTCAATTGGGCAAACCAAAATACCTTCTGCACCAGCTTGTTTTAATTCATCTATCACTTCCCAAAAGGTGTCTTTGTTAATTACTGTATGCACAGAGCTCCATCCCTTATCTGCCAGCGGAAGTACCGTGGGGCTTCGCATTCCTGGTAAGAGCGCTAGAATTTCATTAAGCTTATTATTTGGTGCATTCAATAATACATATTTTGACTTCCGTGCTCTTAAAACCGATTGAATCCTAAATTGTAATTTACGCAGTATTGCTTTGCGTTCCTCAGAAATGGTTGGGGAAACTGCTAAAACAGCTTCACTTTTAAGCATTACCTCTACCTCTTTCAAATTATTCTTGAATAAAGTACTACCACTAGAAACAATGTCGCAAATACCATCTGCCAAACCAATATTAGGTGCAATTTCTACAGAACCACTAATAATGTGTAAGTCTACGTTTACTCCTTTTTCAGCCAAATAGTTTTTTACAGTATTCGGATAGGATGTGGCAATTCGTTTTCCTTCAAAATCTTTAACAGAGTTATATTTAAAAGATTTTGGCACGGCCAAAGATACTTTACACTTAGAAAATCCCAGCTTTTCTGCAATAGTAATATCCATTCCCTTCTCTATTAATACATTTTCACCTATGATGGCAATATCTACCACACCATCTCTAAGGTATTGCGGAATATCACCGTTACGTAAATAAAATACTTCCATGGGGAAGTTTCTACTAGACGCTTTTAGCTGGTCTTTCCCATTATCTACAGAGATACCACAGTCTTTAAGTATTTGAAGGGAATCTTGGTTTAACCTTCCTGATTTCTGAATTGCAATTCTAATTTTTGTCATTTGTCTTTATTGATGTTAAACAACCAAAACGGGTTGAAAAACAAAACCCGTTTGATTGCTCAAACGGGTTTTTAAATATGTTGTACTACTACAATACATTCCTACCTCGCCTGAGCGTGTGTGTGGAAATGATGATGTGTAGTTCTATTTTTCATTATGATGTAAAAGTAAACGGTATTTTCGATTTCACAAAACAAAAGTTTAAAATGAAACAAAATAATTATAAACGTTTATTAGTTGTTTCCTAAAATCAATGGTAAGCCAGAGTCTCCACTGCCTACTATAACTACCTTAGAGTTTGGTGATTTTGCTAGTTCTAACGTAGCATCGATACCTTTATCCTGAAGAATCTTATCGGTCAATGATGCGCTCAAAATTTTATTTGCATCTGCTTTACCTTGCGCTTCAATGGTTACTTTTTCAGCTTCTTTTTTAGCGGTAACCAATCTAAACTCATATTCTAAGGACTCCTGCTCTTGCTTCAATTTACGCTCTATCGCTTCTTTGATAGTTCCTGGCAAAGTTACATCACGAACTAAAATTTCATTCAACTGAATGTATTGGCCATCAACAATTTTCTTTGTTTCTTCATAAATCTCTGCCTGTATCGCATCCCTTTTACTTGAATACAATTGTTCCGGAGTGTAACGACCGACAACGCTTCTTGCCGCTGACCGAATTGTAGGTAATAGTACACGTTGAATATACTCGGTACCTTTTTCTTGGTGTAATTTTCCTAAAAACTCACGCTTCGGCTCAAACCAAGCTGAAGCATCCAATTTAATCTCTAAACCATTTGAAGATAACACCTGCATTTTTTCAAATACTTCTTGTTGACGCACTTCATAAATGTAAACCTTGTTCCATGGCGCAACTAAGTGAAACCCTTCGCCCATTGGAGGCTCATCTGTTACTACACCACCTCCAAAAGTTTTATATAAAACCCCTGCCTGACCTGAGTCTATAGTAACAGTTGATTTTGATATTCCAATAACTAAAATGATAAAAATAAATATAGCCGGTAAGGCTATTTTTGGTAATTTGTCCATTATGTTCTTTTTAAATTAATCCGTTATATTTTCTAATAAACCACTCAAGTGAAAAAGCCATAACGATAAGCCCTAAGAGTATTTTAAAATCAATCAAAGATACACTATTTTCAGTGCTTTTCTGGGTAGGAACAAAGGCTTTAGAGGAAATTAATTCTGTTGCTATATGTTCAAAATTGGAAGAAAAAGAATGAATACCTCCCGAGTTTTGGGCGAGCTCCTGCATCTTTCTATAATTACTGGAAACAAATTGTTTTTCTAAGTCAAAATTGGAGATGGTAAATGTCCCTGTTTCTTTATAGTTCTCATCCTTCACCCCTACTGTAAATTCGTATTCCCCAGGCGCTAAATTCGTTAAATCTGCTTCAAAATAGGCATTTTTTAAAACCATAGGCATCTTTTTTACTGCCATTGTTTCCTTGTTTGTTACCGCAATATCTATTCGAGCATTTGAATCAAACACATAGGTTTCATCAAAATAGGTAGCAGAAATAAACGCCGTATTACTTCCTTCGTAATTATAACTATACGAAACGTTCAAACGGTTTTTTGTGGTATTATCAGATAAGTACCTAATCAATTTGCCTAAAAAGGAATCCATATTTGAAAAATCTCCAGTATTCCTAAATGACTGCACCCGCCATTTCCAAACACCTTCTCCTGTTAAAAGCGCTTTTTTTCTGGCGTTTTCACCATAGACAGTTAATAATGGAGATTTCATATCAAGCCCTTTTATGCTTATACCTAAAAGTGTTTCATTAGCTTGATTTAAGGTTACCGGACCTGCATCGCTTTCCAAAGGTGGAAAATCCATTATATTAAAATCGGTAATATTATACTTAGAAAAACCACTATTCAAATTCCCAAAAACTTCTTGCTGAGGATAGCCGCTTTCGATTTTAAAATCTTCTTGTATACCGTTTAGAAAATTGAAATCTGTGTGCACGCCAGTAATGATAAGAACATTGGGTCGCTTCTGCTCCAAGAATTCAAAAACTTTTCTGAATGCCGCATTGGGTTGATATAGAATAAAAAGATCCGCTTGCTCAAAAGCCTCCAAACCTGCCGAAGGTTTTAATATGGCAACCTGTCTTTGTTCATTGCTCTCAATGCTCTTCTTCAAAGCACCTACATCGGGGTGAGTAATGTCTGAAACTACCGCAACCGTAGTTTTTTCATCTATCACCTCTACAAATGTTGTACGTGTATTGTTAGTCGTATTGCGCTCTGTAGGTAGTGCTTGTACCGCTATGGTTATACTTTTGATCCCAACCTTGCTTGCGGTAATAAGCGTATTAATATTTTTTAAGTTATTATTCTTTGATAAACCTATGGTTTCTGAATATACAGAC
>JBLICT010000147.1:0-7801 GCA_047632415.1 Maribacter sp. | reverse complement strand
GTACCATCTCTGGTTAAACCATCAAAAGTTCCATCATCAACTAAGTTCCATATGGCAAACTTAGCTTGACTCTTTAAGTTTATTAACCCAAAATGATTTTCAGAACCTTGAGGATTCGCTGCATCTTTCCATTGTTCATCAAAACCCTCAAAATAAAAAAGAGAGATACCTTCTGCGTTGGTCCAATCGCGTAAATGTTCATAGTACAATGCTTCTTTATACTCATCTGTAGCGTTCGAGCCATTAGGTCCATACTCTTTATTAGAAACGGTTGCCCAGCCTGTCTCACCGATATGAATTGGCTTATCAATTCCTAAGCTTTTCATGTACTCATATACACTATTGTATTGCGACATGGCATATTCTTTAGCACGAAGCATAGCAGCATCAATTTTCTCATGGTCAGACCGCTCTTTTTCATCTTCAGGTACTACCCAGAAAACCGGATTATAATGTGTATCGTGCATAGGATATGTATGAACAGATAAAAAATCAACTGCAGCAATTAATTCATTCAAATCTTCTACATGATATTCACCACCCCCACCACCCCAAGAGGCAAAATTATCTGAGCTTGTAATCCATAAATCTTTTGAGAGCTCACCTGACTTTTTTAAATCTTGAAGATGGTTTACCCATTTTAAAATCACGGCTGGTTGCACAAAATAACTTGTGGCCCATTTGACCATAGCCTCATTACCCACGGCAATAACTTTTATTATATCAGGATATTTATTGGTAAGCCGCACAGCTTCTTTAATTTCAATAGCATTCCGATCACTTTCTTGATTATGATCAGGTATTTGATCTGTCCAAGCATTTTTACAATCGATCCATGCGCCCAACATTACATACATTTCAAAATTTGGGTCTTCATTTTTCAACTCACTTATTGCTTTGACGAGATTACTTGCTTGCGGCAAATGGACCTTGTAGGTGCGTAGTATTCTTATCCCCAATGCTGCCAAAATTTTCAAATCCTCCTTTAGCTCTTTTAAAGTAGGCTCAATATCATGATCTACCTGTCTATATCCTCCGTAAGACATAGCCAAATATTTAGGATTACCCAATATATTTTTTGCACTCATATTTAATTCTTGCTGCACTATGGTTATATTACTTTCTGTTTTGGTATTGTTTTTACATGAAAAAACTATGAATGATAGTAAAATACAAACAATAGATTTTAAACGATTCTCATTAGTAGCAATAGTATATTCCATTACTCTGAAATATTGGTATATCTAGATTTAACTACATTATACGTTTGCTTCTTCTCTCGATTTATAGTTACAATACCCCAATATTCTTCATTTGGCGTCCCATCATATGGTACTCCTGTACTATTCGGTGCCCAGCCTCCTACATCTTGTGTTGACGGATTTCCTGCTTTCCACCAGCCATCTGTAAAAGAAAACAAGGCAATCCCTGAGCATATTTCTAGATTATTAAAAACACTTTCTAAGACCGCATCATTCGCGCCGGCCTGCGCTTTTTCGTTTACTCCTTTGTCATAACCAGCTTTCGTAATGGTCATATAACTATCTCCGCCAGCTTCTGATAGGTACATTGGTTTGTTGCTCACTGCTTTCCATTGTTCAAATAGTTCTTCTGGATTATCCCAGCGATAAACATTCATACCCCATACATCAATGTTGGGTGAACTAGATAATGCCAATGCATCAGGCAATTCGCCATGAGCTGTGGTTACTGGGTGGTTCTTATCAATTTCATGAATGGTGATAGCCGCCATATCCATCATTTTATACCAGTTTTCAATATCATTTTCAAACCGTTCAGGATGGTAATTATATTCATTCCCCAGTTCCCACATTAAGATGGCTTTGTGATTCTTATATTTTTCAACATACGCACTATACGTACCCGATAATATATCAAAGACCCCTTCCTGATTGTATCCAAAGCCTATAATCACCTTAAAACCCGCTTCGCTTATTTCATCTAGTACTGCGCTATTATCTATTGGCTCATAAACGCGAATCGTATTTATACCCGCTTCCTTCATCAAAGCTAAATCTTGAGTCAAACCGGAAAAATCTCTTTTAGTACTTCCTATGGGAACCGGATGATAACAAATACCCTTAATTAAATAAGGGGTCTTGTTTACTAAGATTTTTCTTTCTTTTACAGTCACGCTTGTATCTGTCAAACTAGTTGTACAGGAAGCTATCAACGCTACTAAAAAAATTACCTTCACAATTCTAATCACACTATTGTATTTAGTTGATAACATTATTATTTCATAATAAAAACAGTGATAGAATCTATCTGCCCAGATCGCTGAAATAACATAGCACTAAATTCCTTCCCTAACTGTAATGCATTAATAAACTGCCTATCACCAGTATTAAAAATCACTTCAATTTGTTCTTTATCAGCAAGTTGATATATAATGGGTACTTGACAATAGGTAAAACAAAGTGCGTTCTTCTTTAATAATATTTCCTTCTTGGATCCATCAATAGCTATATATTGAAACGCTTCATCATTTTTTAGAAATTCTTGTTTTTGTAATAGTACAGGTGCAAATTTAATTTCACCGTCAAAAACATGGATTCCAAGTTCTCCAAAACGGCTGAGTAAATCCTCTTTAACCTGCCCCGTCATTCCTGGTTGCTGCGCTCCCTTACCACCTGGTGTATGAGAATAGGGATCCGTTGGAAACGCCCCATAAAGCTCTGGAGATTTATGTACCCCTATTCCAGCGTTTATCTCATAATAATGTTCCAAAAGACGGCCAATAGTTTCACCGCTTTCCTTCTCTTCAATAGCCTTTAAACAACATTCTTGAACGGCAAGTGCCAATTTAGAAACCATGTGCCAATAGATAGAACCTAACCCTTCATAGCCGTAAAAGGTTCCAGACCTACCCGTAAAGGATTTATGATTAAAAACGTCTTCAAAAACTTGAAGTAATTCTCTTTTTTCCTTCTGTACCAAATCGGAATACGATTCGCCTAAATTATCCAAGGCCGTTTCCAAACTTTTTGCATTGTTGAATTTTCCATTAAAATGATACGTCCCCACAACATCCTTTTCAATCACTTGAAGGTTTCCATTCTTTAGTAGTTGTGGTAACAAACGTGATGAAAAAATTGCGCTCTCGGGTATATTGTTTCTTTCCGTAAAACGAGGTAGCTCCTTGTTCGGATATAAAAGATAACTGTACTGATCTTCTCGAAACAAAGCACTTTGTTTTAATGCGTCTAATACCTCAAGAGACGCTTTAGAAGTCAAAAACCCTGAACTTAGCACCGCAACCTGACCTTCCAACATTTCACTCAAATAGGATATAGAAACCTCATCTTTATTCTCTACCGTCATTAAGTTATACGCATGGTACAAATTATCCTTACGCTTATTTGCGCTAATAGAATGATCTATATACAGGAGCGCTAACTCAGAAAATCGCAGTAACTCTTTTTTAGTAATATCATCTTTCCGTGCTGAAAAACCCTTATCATAAATAGAAGTTCTATAATCACTAGCTGCTATCCCTAAACCATCCATAACTGCTTTCCGGTCTTTATTGGAAAAGTCACTAGCCAAAGAACCTATTTGCTCTTGCAGTATGCTTAACGTTTCCTTAAAGAACAAATTCAACTCTGTGGAAATGGGCATTTTTTCTACCGAGGCATTTTCTACCATCTTCTTGAAGAAAGTAAAAAACCGACGCATATAATAGAGTGTAACCATTGAAACCCCGTTACCTACCAAGGCATTGTTGGCGTCATTCCACTCTGGTCTTTGCGTATTCATCCAAATACCGCCCTCAGGTATAAGGTTAGAACACTTAGCTAATACGGTTGCTAATAATTTTTCTATTAAGCTAACCCTATAAATATCCTTTTCGGGTGTAAATAACAACGAGGCATCCGCTCCAAGTATACTTCGCTTTTCCCGAATTTCATTATCTAAATCCTCATTAAAATCAATCGTATCCTTAGGATTTTTCAACAACTCCCCATAGGGCTTTATCACATAGGGCACGTTAGCATATACGAAGAAATCAGTATTAAAATAGGATTCTAACTTTTTGGGATAATAGGCTTCTATAAACTCAAGAAATTTTAAGAGATATATAATCTGATGATCGCCCCAATAGCCAATGTACGACCAAGGATCGTCTGGTTCTATGGTCTCCCAGTCAAAACCGTCTTTGGTTACTCTATAAGGGTTGTAACCATCAAAAGTTGTTGCATTTAAAAATTTATGAATCATATTCTCCATAAATTCAGGATAAGAATGAGCCAATGCTTCCCAATTTTGAAAAATATCTCTCCAATTACCTTGGTAATCAAGGACTTTTGAACCGTCTACCTCATTTCTAGTATTTATAGAGAATTTATTCCAAGGTCTACTCGGGTCTCCATGTCTTCGACTAAACTTCAAAGGCAGATATTCCAAGCATAAACGGCTAAAATTCCTATCCTTACTTTCCCATGCAAATTCCTTTAATTGCGGCAATTGAATAGTTTCTGGCAAGCCCACCAATATAGATTTGTTCTGGTCAAATACTTCTTTATTGGCTTTGCTTATATATCTGATGAAATCCTGTTTTTCTATGGTATAATTATCATCAAAAATACCACCGCGCATAATATTAAAAAGTACGTTGGCATAGTGCCTGGTATTTCTTCTTTTATCAGCAGTGATTTGTTTACCGTCTGCTGCAGTTGTCAACTTTAAAAGATTCTTTGTGCCGAGCTCAATGTCTTCTAGTATTGCCTCCTTAAGGTTTTTGTCGTTTTTTATTCTTTGAGATAGATTGATAACGGCAGAAGGTCCTTGATTTACATCTGCAACAATGAGCCACTCTTTCTCTGTGTTAGTCACCAAGTCTAACTCTGAAACAACCAAATATGCACCTTTCTCTGCCCTAACATCCTTTTCCTCACTGACTGTTCCAGCTTTCCTAAAGGCATTAAGCTGTAAAGAAGACAATAGTACTTTTTGGGAATTCAAACCAATAGACCAAACTACATTGGCCTTCAGCGCTTCACTAGGTTCTGCCTTATCAACAATAATAGCACTGAGGGTAAAAATACCTAAACCAGACTTTTCTAAAAGTTCACTTTTTTTATAGGCATCTACCAAATTACTAGACGCAACTTGTACATCTGTAGCTATTCCGTATGGTAATACATTCTGTAACCCATCCAAAAGCTTAACCTTTATGGCCTTTCCATTTGTATTAAGCAGCGTGCTCTTTTTTACAAAACCGAACTCAGTACTGGAGTTCCATTCACATCTGTACCTAAGACTAAGGTCATGGTTGATCTCTTCAAATATCAACTTGTTACCATACTCATTTTTATATAGATTTCTGGTATAGTTAAATACACCGGTATATCTATCCGAGAATGGTTCCCATACGACCTTTTTTTCCGAAGATTCTACCAAGAAAATCGTTTTACTACCGGTAGTCTCAAATGATTCGGTTATCTTATCATCTGTGTAATAAGGAAACAAGGAATACTCGCTATTCTTTCTCCCTGCCGTCAATCCGCCGTTACTGGATATGAACATCCAATGATCAGAATCACTAACAATACTCATAAAGAAGGGACGAAGGGAGTCGCTGTTTTCTATTTTATAAAAACCTTCATTGTTTATTTTAATATAATCCATCGTTAAAACACTCTAATCGGTTATTTAATATTTTGAATTTATTTGGTCACAATAGCTTTGAAAACACCTTAATACTTGTTTATTTTCTAACTAACATTTCTTCTACTTCTTCTAAGGATTTTCCTTTAGTTTCTATTACAAACTTTTGAATAAATAGGATTGCTAAGAAAGAAAATAGGGCATAAACGCCAAAGGTTAGTGTTGGACCTAAATTAGAAAGTTCCCATGGAAATATTTGAGTAACAGAAAAACTAACCAGTGAGTTAAAGAATCCCACAACTGAAATTGCAATACCTTTTATTTTAGTTGGAAATACTTCAGATAGTAAAGCCCACATTACAGGTCCCAAAGAGATGGCAAAAGATGCTACATACAATAAAATTGCAATGAGTACCAAGGTTGCATTAATTTGTATAAAGTTTGAAATTTGATTTCGTTTAAAGTCGAGAAATTGCGCATCATCTAATTTCTGTTCAATAGCTTCAAAAAGCACTCCTTGACTTTCAAAAGATTGTCCGTTTAAATCTGAAAGCAGCATTCTAATTTCTACACTTTCAACCTTTGTAAGCGTATCTTCATTAAACTCATAAGTTGCATTATTAAAAGCAAAAGCAGCCATTAGCAAAGCTATAGTCATAAAACTAGAGCCTATAAGTAATAAAGGTTTTCTTCCCAACCGGTCTATTAACCAAATAGCCACTAGTGTGAATACTAGATTTGTTAAACCTACTACAATTGCTTGCAAAAAAGAGGAATCGGTACTGCCTCCAGCTTGTTCAAAAATGGTTGGCGCGTAATAGAATACCGCATTTATCCCTGTAATTTGTTGAAAAAAGGCAATACCTAAAGCAATTACCATAATAACGGAATATTTACTTTGAAAAATATCAGCTAATTTCCCCTTAGGTTCTTTTTTATTAACTCCTTTTTGAATTTCTATAATTGTTGTTTCGGCATATTGCTCACCCCCTATTTTCATTAATACTACACGAGCCAATTCTACTTTATTCAATCGTTGTATCAACCATCTTGGACTTCTAGGCACCGTAAATAGGGCCAGGAAATAAATAAAAGCTGGTATCGCCTCAACACCAAGCATCCAGCGCCAACTATCGCCTTCCATGTTTACTAAAAAGTAGTTCGAAAAATAAGCTACCGAGATACCAATAACAATGTTTAATTGGTTAAAGGAAACTAAGCTTCCTCGTAATTTTGATGGTGCGATTTCTGCAATATAAATAGGAGCAATCAATATGGCCCCACCAATACCAATACCACCAATAATTCGGGCAATAATAAATTCATTATAACCCGTAGCCAAAGCTGACCATGTTGCCGAGACAGTAAAAAGTGCAGCAACTGCGATTAGCACTTTCTTTCTGCCAAATTTATCTGCAAGCGGCCCTGCAAGTAGATTACCTGCCATGGCTCCAAAAACAACACAACCAACAGCAAACCCAAGCATGGCATCTGTCATCTCAAAATAGATAGTTATGCCCTTGATAGCGCCAGAAATAACAGCACTATCAAAACCTAATAAAAACCCTCCTAGTGCAACAATTAAACTTATTAATACAGTGTAAGACTTGTTCATTTGAACAGCAGTGTCGGAAGATTTCATATTTGGTTGGTTTGGTTATTTGGGAAGTTAATTTAAAAGAAACTAATTAACAAATATAAAAAGACCAGTAAAAATTATACTGGTCTTTGACATCTAAAACTAAAAACTCAACTATAATTTTATTGGTATATTCTAACATAATCAATTTCAAAAGTATCCTCTATAAAATTCTCTGAAACTTCTCCTCCTAAATTTCCACCTAATGCTAAATTTAAAAGTAGATAGTGTGGGTTATCAAATGGTTTATCGACTGTATTAGACAGTTCAAAAACCACTTCATCGTCTATACTGGCAATCATACTACTGCTAGTCCATTCAAGGGAATATACATGAAAATTTTCTGTAGTACCTTGGGTTACAAGCTCTCCTCCATCAGTTTTATACTCCCCTGTATTGGTATCTCCCCAATGGAAATAGGACAATGTTTTAGATTTATCCCATCCTGTTTGTTCCAAAATATCTATTTCCCCACAAGCGGGCCACCCAACACTACCATATTGATTACCAAAATAATTTCCCGTTTCATTT
>JBLICT010000146.1:0-7833 GCA_047632415.1 Maribacter sp. | reverse complement strand
TTTTGTAAACGCACGCATAGAAGGGCAATTAGCCTTAGAGGAAAAACGTAATATACCCATGGAAGAAGCCTTGGCATCTGGAGCTATGGCATTGTTCGGTGAAAAATATGGGGATACGGTGCGCACTATAAAGTTTGGAAAATCGGTAGAACTATGCGGTGGTACACATGTGAAAAACACCGGAGATATTTGGCATTTTAAATTGAAGTCGGAAGGCGCAGTTGCTGCTGGAATCCGTAGGATTGAAGCCATTACAAGTGATGCCGTAAAGGAATACTTTTTTGATAACAATCAATCCTTAGAGGATATCAAGGAAGTATTGGGGAACGCCCAAGACCCTATAAAAGCGGTATCTAGTCTTCAGCAAGAAAACGCAGAATTAAAGAAGCAAGTAGCACAGTTGTTAAAGGAAAAGGCAAAAAACTTAAAAGGGGATTTGGCGCAAGAACTCCAAGAAGTAAACGGTATCCAATTTTTAGCTAAAAAGATAGATTTGGATGCTGCTGGTATCAAGGACCTTTCTTTTGAAATGGGACAGAACCAGAATAATTTGTTTCTTCTTTTCGGAACCGAACAAAACGGTAAGGCCCTGTTATCATGTTATATTTCTAAGGAATTGGTAGCTTCCAAAAATTTGAACGCCGGTACCATTGTGCGCGAACTTGGTAAACACATTCAAGGCGGTGGGGGTGGTCAGCCATTTTTTGCCACGGCTGGAGGTAAGAACCCGGCGGGAATAGGGGAGGCTTTGGAGCAAGCGAAGGGATATTTGTAATAGCTGAAATTTGTAGTTGGTATTAATTCAGATTGCCGACTGAAACTGCATACTATAAATTGATAAAATGAAACTCCAAACTAAAATTCCATTAACAAAAGCAGATAATCAAATAGACTATAATAGTCAATTGTTATTGTTAGGTTCTTGTTTCTCTGAAAATATTGGCGCTAAACTCAATTATTTCAAATTCCAGACGCTACAAAATCCGTTCGGAATTCTTTTCCACCCTTCGGCGATTGAGAATTTAGTTACCAGGGCTATCAAAAAAGAATATTATACAGAAGAAGAGCTGTTTTTTTTAAATGAACACTGGCATTGTTATGATGCCCATAGCAGTTTAAGCGATGTGCACAAAGAAAAGCTTTTGGAAAACTTAAATGCCCAACTTGTGCAGACGGAAGAGCAGCTAAGCAAAGCGACTCACATTAGTATTACCTTAGGTACAGCATGGGTATACCAGAAAAAGGAAACAGGAAAAACCGTGGCTAACTGTCATAAAGTCCCCCAAAAAGAATTTGACAAGCGGTTGTTAACTGTTGCCGAAATAGCTACAAGCTTGCAATGCACAGTTTCTCAAATTCAAAACATAAATAAAAATGCACAAGTAATAGTTACGATTTCACCTGTACGGCATCTTAAAGATGGTTTTATTGAAAATCAAAGAAGTAAATCACATCTAATAACGGCAGTACATAAATTGCTAGAAGCTTCCCATTTAGGAGGTAAAGGTTTTTATTTTCCGGCCTATGAATTGATTATGGACGAGTTACGGGACTACCGTTTTTACGAAACGGATATGGTACACCCTAATCAATTGGCCATAGACTATATTTGGGAAAAGTTTGTAGGGGTTTGTATATCTGATGACACCAAAGAAACTATGAAAAAGGTAGGCGAAGTACAAAAAGGTACACAGCACAGACCTTTTGACCCGAATAGTGAAGCGCATCAGAAATTTCAGAATTCCCTTCAACAGAAAATAGATGATATTAAGAAAGTATTTCCGTTCATGGAATTTAGTTTGTGAACACGAGTAGTTTTATATGAAGAAAGTTGTAATAGGTATTGTGACGGCAGTAGCTGTTTTTTTTGTTTTTCGGACTTGCGCTGATGAAAAGGAGACCAAGGCAATTCTGCAAGAAAACTCCATGCTGATTCAGCAGCAAATAGATAACGTTTCTAAATTAATAGTGACCGAAGGCCATTTTGCTGAGGTCTATAATTATAAGGATTCCAAAGAATTATTTGGACCTTTGATAACCGCAGAAAAAAAGGCCTTGGTTGTAGTAAATGCAGATGTGTTTATTGTCTATGACCTATCTAAAATAACCTTTGAACTGGATCAAGCTAATAAAACACTGCGTATAAGTAGCATTCCCGAACCGGAAATAAAACTGAATCCCGATTTTGAATATTACGATGTAACTTCTGATTATCTGAACCCTTTTGATGCTGGAGATTACAATCAGATAAAGCGTGACGTTAAAGCCTCCCTACTTAAAAAGATAGAAACATCTAGTCTAAAGACAAACGCAAAGAATAGACTGCTGAGCGAACTCCAAAAATTCTATATCTTGACGAATAGTATGGGCTGGGTATTGGTTTATGAAGATGTTCCCATTGGCGATTTTATCGAGTTGCAACTTAAACAGTAGTGATTGTAGGCTTGTCTACTAAAGATAAACCATCATCAATTAAATGTCCCAGTTTTGGTTGGTTGCGCTTCACTTGCTCTAAATGATTTTTGATATTTAAGGCGAAATCAGTATCCCCATTGGTAATTGCCAATTCATATAATTCAACGGATAAAAGCCAATCTTGAGGAAATCGTTCTTTTATTTCTTTAAATACCTTGTTTCTTGAAATAGTGGCATTCTTCCCATCCCTAAAATCTCGTATTTGTTGGTAGTACAGCGTTATTTGATTGTCCGGGTTACCCTCCTTGTTAGCAATGGTTTTGCTTAGTTTATGGTCTAAAAGATCAAAACTGTTTATATCTGCCGGGCCGTTATAGGCAGAGACGATTTGTTCTCCAATAGCCATGTTGTAAGGTTCCAAATTAGATTCGAACAGTATTTTTCCTTTATGAGTAACGGAACAGTTCTCAAAAGTGATGAGAATGATTTGTCCTTGCAGGTTTCTTGTCCCCGTAATTATTTTACCACTTACATTTATATCGCCGACAAAATCTAAGGAGACAACTTCACCTTCGTAAATTTTGTACGCCTTTAAGTCCCTCGGACTCATTTCCTCTATGGCAATGTTGATGCCTTTTAGTCGGCCTATTGGTGAGCCAAATCCGGTAGTGTGTTTGTTTGTATCCTGTCCAACCAATTCTTTTTCATGAAATGCTAGAGCAGATCTCCCCTTCGTCTGAAAATAAACGGGCTGTCCCTCATGCGCTATCACATACTCAAAATTTCCAGAGACCTGTAGTCCTGTGCTTAGTTCTATGGTACCTAGTTCTTTGGAATGTATCAATTTTTGGATGCCTTGGAGTCCGCCCGTTCGTAGGGCCATGGTATTGGTAAAATCCTCTAATACCTGATTTAGAAAAGCAAAGTCTGGCGTTACGAACAATTGTGGCTGCGGTTTCGTAATGTCAAAAGCAGTATGCGCTGCCGTAATAGAATAAGGGATTTTTTTAACTTCGTCCGTCATACACCAAGCGCTTTCACCGATGGAAGATAGCAATCCAGCTCCATATATTTTTGGGTTTTCTAAGGAGCCTATAAGTCCGTATTCCACCGTCCACCAATGCAGATTTCGTATGAGCGCCATTTCGCTGGGTTCGCCCATGTTTTCTTGAAGCTCCTCAATATGCTTTTCGGCTTTTTCTATTTCCAAAGGGTCGGTACCCTTGGCCTCTTTAATGATAGACAAGTGACGCACCGCTTCGTAGAGTTCAAAATCCTTGGCACTGGATACCGCTTTACATCCAATTTCTCCAAAACGCCTAAGATATTCAGCATACTCTGGGTTGGCAATGATAGGTGCATGTCCTGCACCTTCGTGAATAATATCGGGTGCAGGCGTATATTCTATATGTTCTAACTGGCGTATATCCGAAGCAATAACGAGTACATTGTACGCCTGAAACTCCATAAATGCTGCTGGCGGAATAAAGCCATCCACGGCAACGGCAGCCCATCCCAAATCCTTCAGGATACGATTCATACCATACATGTTGGGAATGTGATCTACGGAAATCCCCGTTTTTTTTAGTCCGTCCATATATGAGCCGTGTGCAACTTGGCTCAGATAATCTATATTTTTTCGCATCACATAGCGCCAAACCGCTTGGTTCACAGCTGTATAGTCAGCATAATTTTGCGGTTTTATGTATTGTTTTAGATGCTTTGGAAGTTTGTCTAGTATGGGGTTGCTTTCGTAGTTCATGATTAGGATAATTTAACGGTGTTGCCTTGGACGTCAAACAGGGGGCGCATAGAAAATGCTTGCGGAGTATCCCCATGCTTTTGAGGGTATTCTAATTTTTCCTTCGTTCGCTCCAAGGATGGTACTTCGCGCGCTGGCCTCCAACACATAATAAACTGAGAGGGTTGCCAAAGGTCAAGCCATTTTTTATTGTTCTTAGGGAAATAGTTGTGAACGGTACCATAAACAAAGTTTTTAAAAGATTCTATGTCTTCCCATACACTTATATTAATTGCCATCATTTCGTCTTTGAAGGGTGATTTAGATACGATGCGGAACGCCTTTCCTTGTCTTTTAAGCGCCATACAAATCCAGGACTTTCCTCTGCAAGTTTATTTACCGGTTCCAAAAAAGCTACAAACTCTTTCATCATTGGGTCGTCCAGCGGAGCGCTAAAACGTGAAATGTTAGCTTGTGAAAGATGGTGCAGGATATATATTAATTTCTATTAAAGGTAGTTAATATGGGTTGATTTTATTTATATTGATTTAATTTTAGTGATAATTCCTATTTACTTAATAATATGAAGGAATATAGTATGAATTGTATAGTTTAGTAATACACGAAACAGGAAATAGTATGCCGGAAAACTTAGATAGCATAGACCGACGAATATTAAAAATCTTAGAAAATGATGCCAAAACGGGTGCAAAAACGATTGCAGAGAAGTTGGGGCTAACCAAAACCCCAATTTATGAACGGATAAAAAGATTAGAAAAGGAGGGGTTTATAAAAGGCTATGTTGCTATTTTAAATACGGATAAAATAGAAGAGAGTATTACTGTATTCAGTTTTGTTTCCTTAGAGGCTCAAAAAGGTAGCTTTATGGATGATTTTCTACTAAGGATTCAAGAACTGAAAGAAATAACGGCCTGTTATGTAGTAGGAGGAGAGTTCGATTTTCTATTAAAGGTAACGGTCAAAAATCTGGATGCTTATTATGATTTTGCAAAATCCAAGATAGCTAGTCTTCCCAATATAGGTGCTGTCAAAAGCGCCTTTGTATTGAACGAGGTCAAAAATAGCCAACATTTCCCGCTATTGTAGAAAATAAAAATCCAGCATCTATGTGAATATACATGCTGGATTTTTATTTTTGTATGTTATAAAACTTACTTGGCGGCAATCCCATTAGGCGGATACTGCTCCATAATCTGTGAGACAAACTCGTTTATACGTTGTTTTTTCTTTTGAATGTTTTTGGTATTGGCTAAAGTGCCTTCGCCTTTTCCTTGCCACACCAATTGTTTGGTTTGGGTATCTATCAAGTCAATATACAAGGAACCTTCAGTGCTTGTACTTACCATGTTGCCGCCGCCCCAGCCCCAACCGAGTCCAGGTCCCCAGCCGCCCATGCCCCAGCCGCCGTAACCTCCCCAGCCCCAGCCACCCATACCACCCCAGCCGAAGTTGTTGTTGTATACGTCTACGCGCTCCTGCTCCTTAGTGAAGATGCTGATTAGGATATCTGGGCTATCGGATTTTACGAATCCCCTAGATGCCATCTCTGTCTCTACGGCCCTAAGGATGCGTTTTTTATCCAAGTCTGAAATTTCAGCTTTATCGATTCCAGTTTTGTAAAAAGCATAGGAATTATAGGAACTGAAATTGGCCTTTTCATCATAATCGGATAGTACCCGAACCGCGTTACAGGAACTAAGGAATACAAGGGAAAGTACTGTTAATAGGAGTAATTTTAGCTTTTTCATATACTTATTTTTTAATTTGGGGCCTCTTTATCTTTCGAAAAATAAGCACCAAGAATCATGCCGAACATAATGATGTTCATTGGCTGTTTGTTTTTTGGTCATAACCATAAGGACAATGTCTGCAGCCGCTTTCACAACAATAACCGCGTTTTAAATGAAACTGTTTGGTAAAAACGCGATACCCTTCTTCTGTCCAATAAAAATCACCTTCTTCAATTGGGATAATTTCTTTCATTGATTTTTAAACTTGCTAACCAGTTACATATACTATTTAGTGGTCGTTTTGTAAAGGTATATTTTCGATTTTTATTGTTTTGCATTACCATAATAAAGTTACTCGTTTTCCATTGATAACACTTAGTTTAAGTGTCAGTTTTATGAGTAAATTAAGGTGTTATTCCGTTTGACCGGATTGTTGGTAAGAAAAACTAGTATGTTTTTTAGTCAAAAATTTAATAATTACCTTTGTGTAGATAGATTACGCAGTTGCCTATGATATTGGTTTTTAAACATTTCTTCTATAAAAACTATGTGGGACTTTCCTTGTGGCCCTTCATTTTTTTGAAAAGTGATGCGTTTAAAGAGGATGCTGTTCTTATCAATCACGAGAAAATTCATTTAAGGCAACAACGAGAATTACTTATCTTACCCTTTTACATACTTTATATTTCAGAATGGTTGCTACGAACCATTTGGTATTTGGACAGTTACCGTGCTTACCAGAATATTAGCTTTGAGCGGGAGGCTTATTGTAATGAGAGCCAATCAGATTACCTTTCCCAACGTAAACCGTTCAGCTTTATTAAATATCTTTGCGCCTGAACTCAATAAGTTTGCAGAGCATAAATCAATACGTACATCTTCCTATCCTTGAGGAAAAAAATATCATTCTAGCTCTAAAACGAGAGGATTTGTTACATCCATTCATATCCGGAAATAAATACCGAAAATTAAAGTACAATTTAAAAGCCGCCCAAGAAAAAGGATGCAGCACCCTACTGACTTTCGGCGGTGCTTTTTCAAACCATATTGCAGCGGTTGCTTATGCTGGCAGGGAACGGGGAATTAAAACCATCGGGGTAATTAGGGGGGAAGAGCTCCACGAAAACTGGCACCAAAACCCAACTTTAGCACAAGCATATGAAAATGGGATGCGGTTCAAATTTGTAAGCAGACAGGCCTACAAGGAAAAGGAACATATTGAATTTATCGCCCTACTAAAAAAGGAATACGGAGACTTTTATTTAATTCCAGAGGGCGGTACCAACCCATTAGCCGTAAAGGGTTGTGAAGAAATTTTGGTAGCGCAGGATTCAGAATTTGATATTATCTGTACCTGCGTAGGAACAGGTGGAACCATAGCCGGACTCATCAATACCTCTCATCAACACCAACAAGTGTTGGGTTTTTCTGCCTTAAAAGGAGATTTTCTAAAGGAAACTATTAACCAAATTACCATAAAGCATAATTGGAGATTGCTTACAGAATATCACTTTGGCGGTTATGCTAAAATTACGAGTGAATTAGTGGAATTCATTAATAATTTTAAGGCAGAAACCGGTATTCCTTTAGATCCCATTTATACTGGAAAAATGCTATTTGGGTTGTTCCATATGATTAAGAATGATAATTTTGCTAAAGGCACTAAGATTTTGGCTGTGCATACAGGCGGAATTCAAGGAATTGAGGGAATGAATACGGTGCTGAAAAAGAAAAATTTACCTTTGTTAGAACTATGAATAACAGAATTCTACTCTTGCTGCTAGTCCTAAGTATTTTTTTTACAGGTTGTAAATCTAAAAAAACCTACTCCGACGCTATGAGGACCAAAAATGTCCTTACAGAGCGTCAGAAGGCAAAGCCTAGTTCTAAAACCCCGAAAGCTGAGAGTAAAGGAGATTTGCTCCC
>JBLICT010000145.1:0-7842 GCA_047632415.1 Maribacter sp. | reverse complement strand
GTTAATTCCGAAAGTGAATTGATGGTGGACTGCGCCGCATCCAGTTGTCTGCCGCCGTGATTTGAAACGATGATGCCGTCAAAACCTAAGCGAATAGCATCTTGTGTATCCTGTTCTGAAGCTACACCTTTAAGAACTAATTTCCCCTTCCATTTGTCCCGTATAGGCTTTATCCGTTCCTCATTCAAGCGTCCAGAAAAGGTCTTGTCCATAAATTGACCCAACTGTTTTAGGTTCAATCCTTCGGGAGTATATGGTTTTAGCGTCTCAAATGTGGGCTGACCGAATTTTAGCGTATTGTAGGCCCAAGTGGGCTTACCCAGAATCTGTAAAATATTTGTAATAGACATTTTTGGCGGTAAGGCCAGTCCATTCCTTATATCCCTTGGACGGTAACCAAAAGTAGGCACATCACAAAGGAGAACAAGCACAGGGCATTCAGCTGCTGCCGCCCTATTGATGATATCGTCCCTTAGGGAATCCTCCGCAGGATTATACAATTGAAACCACGCGTTGCCTTTGGTAAGTTCGCTGGCGCGCTCTATGCTCATCGTGGTCACCGTACTCAGTATAAAGGGTATATTATTTTTATAGGCCGATTTCGCCAATATTTCAGGGGAATTGGGCCACATCAACCCTTGAAGTCCTACTGGCGCAATACCAAAAGGCGCATCAAACTCCATGCCCATCACGGTCGTTTTGGTAGAACTAACACCTTGGTTCCTTAAGTATCTTGGCTGTAACTGCACCTCCCTAATCTCCGATGTATTCCTAGACAGGCTAACATCCTCATTACAACCCCCATCCAAATATTCAAAGGCGAACTTTGGGATACGTCGCATGGCCTTATTTCTTAAGTCGTACATAGACGGGTACTTGGAGTTGAATTCCTTAGCCATATAGCTTTACTTATTTTAGGATAAAAGGTACGTGTTTTTTAACAAATAACGATTTATACGGAATATGAAATTTAGCCTACTTTCTAAAAATCAAGAGTATACTTAAGGGTGCAGAAGCATTATGAGAATCTGTATTGCCTCATTCTATATTACATGGGTAGTGTCATTGGCGTTTTATGTAAACAAGACTGGATTTTAACTGATACCTATAAACTAATTTAAGACTACATTTTTTAGAAAGTCCACCACCTTTTGTTCTGGCATTTCGCAAGGTTTTAATAGGTTATTATCTTTTGTAATATAATAGTTAAGGCTTATGAAATCCTTGCCACCTAGCTCCTCACCATAAATTTTAAACGAATTTCCATTATTGAAAATTGCTTTAGTTATTCCGTATCTTCTACTGTTATATTTTCCCTCGGAATAGCCATTAGGGATGTTTTTGATATGGTTTAAAATTGTGTTACTCATGGGTGTTTCTTGTTCTTTTAGTTTGTTAAAGAATGAAAAAATAGCGTTTTACCCTAGTATTACGAACTACAGGAGAGCATGGAACAGCCCGCCTTGTTTCTTGCCCAATTGGGACGTTTGGTAAACCATTTTTCATTCTTAGGTTGCTCTTCATAGGGCTTTTTGAGCAGTTGAAACAATTCATCCAACAGTTTATAATCTCCCTTATCGGCATCATCTATGGCCAACTGCGCCATGTAATTCCGTAATACATATTTAGGATTTATAGCATTCATTGTTTTAGCACGTTGGGCATTGCTTTGCGTTTCAAACTTTAGGCGTGCTGCATACATTGAAAACCAAGCAATCCATTGTTCTTTGATTTCGCCTTGGATTTCATCTGGTTTGTAAAACGCATCGGCCACCGTTTCTAAACCATCTCCAGCACTATCGAACGTAGACAGCGTTCTAAAAAAAATGGACATATCGGTCTCAGAGCGTTGCAATACCGCTTCAAGTTTTTCAATGAGCAATCCGTCATTACTATCCACTTCAAACAGGCCTAGTTTGGATTTCATCATTGCTAAATAGGCAATCTCCACATCCTCTTGATATTCCCCCAGAATCTTTTGCAAGGGTTCAGCTTCTTCAATAAGTGGATACAGGGCATTCGCCAACTTCAATAGATTCCAAAGTACGATTTGTGGTTGTGTTCCATAGCGATAACGACTATGTGCCCTATCCGTGGTGTTCGGTGTCCAACTGGGATTGTAATCCTCTAACCAACCGTAGGGGCCATAGTCTATTGTCAACCCTAAAATGGACATATTATCCGTATTCATTACACCATGCACGAAACCAACTCGTTGCCAATGGATGACCATTTCCATACTTTTTAAGGCAACCTCTTTAAAAAAGGAAACATATACCTCTTTTGAAGGGGCTCCCAAATGTAAAAAATGATGTTTGATTGTATAGTTTACTAACGTTTTTAAGGTTTCAACATCCTGTCTAGCAGTCAGCAGCTCATAGTTTCCAAAGCGTAAAAAAGAAGGTGCAACACGGCAAACGATAGCTCCCTTTTCATAATCGGGATTGCCATCATACATCATATCCCGCAACACGGTATCTCCACTTAATACTAAAGACAAGGCTCTAGTCGTTGGCACTCCCAAATGAAACATGGCCTCACTACAAAGGTACTCCCGAATGGAAGACCTCAAAACCGCCAAACCGTCCGCTGTTCTTGAATAAGGCGTTTCTCCTGCACCCTTTAATTGCAATGCCCATTGTTTACCCTTGTGCTCAACCTCAGCCAAGTTTATGGCACGACCATCGCCCAACTGACCTGCCCAATTTCCAAACTGGTGTCCGCCATAACACATGGCATAGGGCTTCGTATTGGGCAAAAGTTCGGCTCCCGAAAAAATCTTTAAAAAATCCTTAGCATCTACAGATTTATCCAAACCAATGGCACCCATCATTTCTAGCGATTTATGAATCAAACTGGGGTTAGATGGCCTTTTTGGTGTTACGTATGAAAAACAAGCCTTTGTAACCTGTCTCCTTGTATTTTTATATATTGGGTCTGCAGGTAACTCTTTATAAAAGGTATCTTTTATGTTCAATTTTAATATCAAAATATGGTGCTTTTCTTTTATTATTACTCGATAATAGTACTCCAATGATCACTTCTATTTTTAATCGCTTTTACATAAGAGCAGACTGCTACTGCAAGATAGTTCTCTTCTGTTAATTTCTCAAAAGTCTTCTCTACCAAGACTTTTCCAATTCCTTGGCCTCTCAAGTTATAAGGCACTTCAGAATGTACCAGATACATTTTTCCTTCTTTTAATTGATAATCAACTTTGGCTATCTCGCCATTAATATCTAATGTGAAACGCCGGTTTTCTTTATCATGAAAGATAGGTAATCTACTGGGCATTAATTTATTCATCCATTTTATGATTTCCTCCTTATAAGGGTTTCTCAGTTTCTTTTTCCCTATAGTAATCGTTGGAAAATTTAGTTTTCGGTTCTCATAAAGCCCACGCAAAGCATCAGCGTATTCTTTATTTGCTTCTACATCTAAAAATGTGTAGGGCTGTCCAATTTCATCCAAGACCAATTTGTAGTAGTTAGTCTTGTGGCAGCCATCGGCGCCATATAATTTTATTTCTGGGATTATGTGTTGCATGGAGTAATAGATGCTTTTTAGTGCCTGAGAAAAATATACATTTAATAATGCTCTGAATTAAAACGTTGGTGGGTATGCAGCTGCACAACTAAGCCTAAATCTCTTGGTAAATAGTTGTAAAATGAGCACTTTATCACACTTCATTTTATAAACTTCACAAGCACTAAGATAAATACTTATTCTTAAAAAAGTGACATTGGTTTTAGGAAGATAAAAAGAAAAAGTATTTATACATGGCAAGAAAATGATAACGCCTTAGTAGTCAAAAATGCATATAAATCAAAAGTATCCTTATTTCTTTTCTGTAAACGACTTTGCTTGCCTTATGAACGACATGTAGAGTCTAATCATACGTTCATATGGCTTAAAACGTCGATAACAGTTTTGTTTTGCCATTCCTATCTTTAAAATGCTACTTTTAAATAATGGATAGGAAACTTTCTTTTTTCAATAGCACTTCCAAGGAAGTTATATTTCAAATAGTTCTGCATATTGTACTATTTGTGTTCTTTTCGTTTGACCGTAATCAGCCCCAAATCCATGAATTTAAAATAGTGGCCTTCCTAAACTATGCCTTAGGAGCGCTGGTCATAAATTATGTATTATTACCACGCTATTTCTATAAAAAAAAATACCTGCTTTTCATTTTTTATGTTGCCATAGTGGTCGCTTCCATCATTGCCATGGAAGAATTGGTACTGGAGCGTATCTATTTTCCTGATACCCGAGGCACACGTTTTCCTGGAGTCGTCTACAGCCTTTTAGACGTTATGCCAGTCATTATGATTTTGGCTGGTTTCAAATTTGCATGGGACGCATCCACTAAGCAAAGGGAAGTTGAAGAATTGCGGACATCGGTAAAAGAAAGTGAACTCCAGTTTTTGAAATCGCAGATCAATCCGCATTTTCTGTTTAATAATTTAAACAACCTTTACTCCTATGCTATTGAGCAATCACCAAAGACACCTTCTATTATTTTGGAACTTTCCTCGGTACTGCGCTACATGTTATACGATTGCAAGGAAGACTTTGTTGCTCTTGGTAAAGAGATAGAACACTTAAAGAACTTTACCCAACTGAATGAACTGCAAATAGAGAACCGTGGTAAGGTAACTTTTGAAGCGGAACACATAGCTTTCGGATATCTCATTGCGCCGCTAATATTAAACGTATTCATAGAAAACGCCTTTAAACACAGTACCGCTAGTCAATCCGAGGATATACGTATCGATATCCATATAAAATTAGACGTTAATGGCCAGTTAGATTTTAAATGTGAAAATTCGTTTCGACCGGTGTCAAATACGGATAAACTCAATAACGGCATTGGTCTTAAAAATGTAAAAAAACGACTGCAATTGCTATATCCCGATGCGCATACTTTAGGTATAACGGATGCCAACCATCTATATTTCGTACATTTAAAGATGAACCTAAAATCTAGTTTAGAATGATTTGCTGCATCATAATAGAAGACCAGCCACCTGCGCAGCGGGTACTTAAAAAATATATTTCCGATGTAGGAAATATAGAATTACGCGGCACATTTGCAGATGCGCTACAGGCCATGGAATTCTTAAAAACATCGGATATAGACCTAGTTTTTCTTGACATTCACCTGCCAAAAATATCAGGTATTGACTTTTTAAAAATGCTTTCTAAAAAGCCACATGTAATACTGACGACTGCTTTTCCTGATTATGCCTTAGCAAGTTATGAGTACGATGTAACAGATTATCTGCTAAAACCCTTTTCTTTTGAACGATTTGTTCAGGCAGTTTCAAAAGTCAAAATAATGTCTTCAAAAAAATTCCAAAACCCAAAACCTAACGATGTAGATTCAAAATCTGATGTCATCTTTATAAAATCTGGTTACGAATTGATTAAAATCAGTGTAGCGGATATACGCTTTATACACTCAGACGCTGACTATACAGAAGTATTTACCATAGAAAAAATGTACCTTTCACAAGAACCCTTGCGGTTTTGGGAGGAGACATTGGACAACCGATTATTTATTCGCATACACCGATCTTACATCCTAAACATATCAAAAATTGAAAAAATCATTGGTAACCAAGTCCGATTGGACGAATACACGAACCTTCCTATAGGTAGGGCGTACAAAGAACGTTTTATGCAACAAGTCTTAAATTAACACAACATGGGAAAATTAAAAAAAGAAGATATTAAACAAGAAGTATTTGACCTCTATGACGACTATGCGCATGACAGGATTCCAAGACGCTTATTTTTGGATAGACTTTCTACATATGCAGTAGGTGGTATTACTGTAGGCTCGCTACTTGGTTTCATATCACCTGACTATATTAAAAAAATTCAGATACCGCAAGATGATGCTCGCCTTACCAGTACCTATGTTGAATATGATTCTCCAAAAGGAGGCGGAATAATTAAAGGGTTACTTTCCAAACCTGCCGAAAGTAAAACAAAACTACCTGGAATAATTGTCGTTCATGAAAACCGTGGATTAAATCCGCATATTGAAGATGTAGGTAGACGTGCTGCTCTTGCAGGTTTTATTTCCTTAGCCCCAGACGCATTGACACCTTTAGGTGGATATCCAGGGACCGATGATGAAGGCCGTGAATTACAACGAAAACGTGATAGAAACGAAATGTTGGAAGACTTTATTGCAGCTTTTGAACACCTTAAAAACCATCCAGACTGCACTGGAAGTGTTGGTGTAGTTGGATTTTGTTTTGGGGGATGGATATCTAATATGATGGCTATAAAGGTTCCTGACCTAAAAGCTTCGGTTCCCTTTTATGGAGGGCAGCCCACTGAAAATATTGAGAATATAAAGGCACCATTACTATTACAATTTGGTGAACTAGATAAGCGAGTAAATGAAGGCTGGCCCGCATATGAGGAAGCCCTTAAAAAGCATGATAAAGAATATACTGCCTATATCTATAAGAATGCCAACCATGGTTTTCATAACGATACTACGCCCCGGTATAATCGTGAAGCTGCGGAATTGGCTTGGACCAGAACCATTGATTTTTTTAAAGAGAAATTGGGATAGTAGCAATGGAAATACCGATAGTAAATTATATTCTAAGTGATTATAATATAATACTGTGTAAATAGCTGCTTAGTGTTGGCTCTAGCACATTATTTAGCTTTATTCATATATGCATAGCTGCTTAAACGTAAAATCAATTTGGCCGCCTACCCTTAATTAAGAGAAGGCGGCCAAATTAATTATATTGAACTTATGAATTGATAATCGCAACTACTGTTTATCGCATCAAAACAAAGAAATAAACAACACGAACCGTATCAATTGAAACCAAATTCCCCAAGACCTTCATGGCTAATTTTAATAGCCTCCAGAGGTTCCAAACCATCAAAAGTCTTATCTTGTTCTACCATGTAATATAGCATGCCAGATTTTTCCTTTTCAGCAAGAATTCTTGAAAAATCTATAGTTCCCTTTCCAACTGGGGAAAATCTACCTTGCTCATCCATATCCTTAACGTGCCAGATTTTAAAACGACCTGGATATTTATCAAAATAAGCTAACGGATCTGCTCCTGCTTTGGTTACCCAATAGAGGTCCATTTGAAAGTTCACTAATTCTGGATTACAGTTATCAAGTAAATAATCTATGGTAACAATACCATCTGCATCCTCTACAAATTCAAAATCATGATTGTGATATAATAATTTTAGCCCTGCGGCTTTAGCCTTTGCCCCCAATGTGTCCAATATTTCGGCTAAACTTTTTGCACCGCCCGTCATACTCATGTATCTTGTATCGCGGTCTACTTTAAAAAGTCCCATAGGTGGTACCGGAATCACAAAATACTCAAATCCTGCAGCCTTTACATCAGCCATCATAACATCTGCATTTTCTAGGGTTACAGCTCCTTGGTGGGTGCTTACCGGAATTAAATTTAAACTTTCTAAGTATGATTTAAAATCCTCGGGTTTCATATTATAGAACATTCCATTATCATACCCTGCAGCTTCTATATAGCGATATCCCGCAACGGAAACGGCTTTTAGAGTTTCCTTCGCATCTGAGCCCATGGCTTCCCTAAGCGTATAAAGTGCCAATCCTCCAAAAGTGGAATTATCTTTATCAACAACAGCTGTTGTCATTTCTGCCTCGCCTTCTTCATTTGATGCCTTTTTAGGTGCATCTTTACAGGATACATTTCCAAATATGCATACTATTATAAGCAGCCTTGTTGCCGAAATTAGCCCTTTTAATTTTTTCTTCATTCCCATTATCTTTCTATTTGTACTTAGCCCTAAATGTAAGAA
>JBLICT010000144.1:0-7985 GCA_047632415.1 Maribacter sp. | reverse complement strand
TGAACAATGATGCACTCTCTACCTTGAACCTCTTCAAACGTAGCCTTTGCTCGCATCATTACCCTTCCACGACCTGTGTGAAAAGCTTCTTTTACCCCATCATAGCCGTAGATGATACCTCCTGTTGGAAAATCAGGTGCTTTTATGTGGGTAATCAATTCATCTATTTCTATATCGTTGTTCTCTATATAAGCTATAGTACCATCAACAACTTCAGAAAGGTTATGAGGAGGCATGTTTGTTGCCATTCCTACCGCAATACCCGAAGCACCATTCACCAAAAGGTTAGGTATTCTTGCGGGTAAAACCTTTGGTTCCTTTAAAGAATCGTCAAAGTTTAATTGATGATCTACGGTATCCTTATCGATATCCGCCAACATGTCATCAGCAATCTTACGCATACGTGCTTCAGTATAACGCATTGCAGCAGGGCTATCGCCATCTATAGAGCCAAAGTTACCTTGGCCATCTATCAACATATATCTAAGACTCCATTCTTGCGCCATACGTACCATGGCATCATAAACAGAAGTATCTCCATGCGGGTGATACTTACCCAAAACTTCACCCACAATACGGGCAGATTTTTTATGTGCACTACCGCTCCTAACTCCCAAGTCGTGCATTCCGTAGAGCACGCGCCTATGAACCGGTTTTAATCCGTCCCTGACATCCGGCAGGGCTCGTGACACTATGACCGACATTGAGTAGTCAATGTAGGCAGATTTCATTTCATCTTCAATGTTAATAGGAATCAATTTTTCACCGTCCGCCATTTGAGATTCTTGTTGTATTTAATTAGTAAAAAAGCATGGCAATATACGTAAAATCAAGCCTTTCAAAGAACAAGCGAAAGTATTTATTCAATAATTTATTAACACTTAAAAAGGATAACATATTACCCTATAGAACAGGCCATTTGCATAAAAAGACTTACTTTTTCGTCATTTTGTAGAACTTTAACGATTATAGGAACAGTATTTGCTTTGGTTTGAATGAGATTTATTAATTTTATAGCTGATAATATATTTTATGGATGATAATTTTTCACCTAGGGTAAAGGATGTAATTGCCTACAGCAAAGAAGAAGCATTGCGGCTTGGCCATGATTTCATTGGAACAGAGCACCTGATGTTAGGTTTACTTCGCGACGGAAACGGAAAGGCTATTAGCATTCTGGACGCGTTGGAAGTGGATTTGGACCACTTACGTAGAAAGGTAGAGATACTAAGTCCATCTAACCCCAATGCTAGCGGAGTTCAAAAAGATAAAAAAAACCTTCATCTTACAAGACAGGCAGAGCGTGCACTTAAAACCACGTTTTTAGAGGCTAAGCTTTTTCAAAGTTCCTCTATCAACACGGCACACTTATTACTTTGTATTTTAAGAAATGAAAACGACCCCACAACAAAACTACTTCACAAGTTGCAAGTAGATTACGATGGAGTAAAAGAACAATTTAAATTTATGCTTACTAGTGATGACGATATGGTTGACGGCCCTACCGCAGAATCTTTTTCAAGTGACTCTAGTGAACCCCAAGAAGGAAAAGAAAATACCTTTGGGGCAAACTCAGGTCAAAAAGGTGCTAAGAAATCTAAAACACCTGTTTTAGACAATTTTGGTAGAGATCTTACCCAAATGGCAGAGGAAAACAAGTTGGACCCTGTTGTTGGTAGAGAAAAGGAAATCGAAAGAGTTTCACAAATATTAAGTAGAAGAAAAAAGAATAATCCACTACTTATAGGAGAACCTGGTGTAGGCAAAAGTGCCATAGCAGAGGGTCTTGCACTTCGAATTATAGATAAAAAAGTATCCCGTATTCTTTATAACAAAAGAGTAGTAACGCTTGATTTAGCCTCTCTAGTAGCTGGAACAAAATACAGAGGCCAGTTCGAAGAACGGATGAAAGCGGTGATGAACGAACTGGAAAAGAATGATGACGTTATTCTTTTTATTGATGAAATACATACCATAGTAGGTGCTGGCGGAGCAACCGGGAGCTTAGATGCCTCCAACATGTTCAAACCTGCATTGGCACGTGGAGAGATACAATGTATTGGAGCTACTACCTTAGATGAATACAGACAGTATATAGAAAAAGATGGAGCATTAGAGAGACGTTTCCAAAAAGTAATAGTAGAACCAACTACGATAGCCGAAACAATAGAGATTCTTCACAACATCAAAGGTAAATATGAAGAGCATCATAATGTTAGTTATACCGATGCAGCTATAGAAGCTTGCGTAAAACTAACCAGCCGCTATATGACGGACAGATTTCTTCCGGACAAGGCTATCGACGCTTTGGATGAAGCTGGGTCTCGGGTTCATATCGTTAATATGGACGTACCAAAACAAATATTAGAGCTAGAAAAAAAACTAGAGGACGTAAGGGTATTGAAAAATACCGTTGTTAAAAAGCAAAAATATGAGGAGGCTGCCAAGCTCAGGGATGATGAAAAAAGTCTAGAAAAGGAATTGGCCATTGCCCAAGAAAGATGGGAAGAGGATAGTAAACTGAACAAAGAAACTGTTTCCGAAGACAATGTGGCAGACGTAGTTTCTATGATGAGTGGCATACCGGTGAACAGAATCGCCCAAAAAGAAAGTAACAAACTTGCAGAGCTTCCAAACCTTATAAAGTCGAATGTAATTGGACAGGACGAAGCAGTTGCTAAGGTCTCAAAAGCCATACAAAGAAATAGAGCCGGGCTAAAAGACCCGAACAAACCTATTGGTTCCTTTATTTTCTTAGGCCAAACAGGGGTTGGTAAAACACAATTGGCTAAAGTATTAGCCAAGGAACTTTTTGACTCCGAAGATGCGCTTATTCGTATTGACATGAGTGAGTACATGGAGAAATTTGCTATTTCTAGATTGGTAGGAGCACCTCCAGGATATGTAGGTTACGAAGAAGGTGGTCAGCTTACCGAAAAGGTGCGCAGAAAGCCCTACTCCGTAATACTATTGGACGAAGTAGAAAAAGCCCATCCAGATGTGTTCAACATGCTTTTGCAAGTTCTTGATGATGGTTTCCTAACCGATAGTTTGGGAAGGAAAATCGATTTTAGGAATACGATTATTATAATGACCTCAAATATTGGAGCGAGACAATTAAAAGATTTTGGACAAGGTGTAGGTTTTGGTACAGGTGCTAGAAAGGAACAAGAAAGTACACACCAAAAAAGTGTTATAGAAAACGCTCTTAAGAAAGCATTTGCTCCCGAATTCTTAAATAGGATAGATGACGTCATAGTCTTCAACGCTTTGGAGAGAGAGCATATACATCAAATTATTGACATTGAGCTTTCCAAACTCTTTAAAAGAATTAATGATATTGGATATGACCTCAATCTTACGGAAGCTGCAAAAGAATATATCGCAGAAAAAGGTTTTGATAAAAAGTATGGTGCGAGACCATTGAAAAGAGCTATTCAAAAATATATTGAAGATGCTTTGGCAGAGGAAATCGTAAATTCTAAACTTCAAGAAGGTGATAGCATCTTTATGGATTTGGACAAAAAAACCGAAGAATTGACTATTGAAATCAAAAAAGCAGAGGAATCTTCTAAAACAGAGTAAGTCTGTCTTATCAAGGTAGAAATCAAAAAGAGTCCACTATGGGCTCTTTTTTTGTTATGCCAATTTGTAGGGTGTGTAAGAATTAAAACACAAAATTTATAGCCATATGCAGTATGAACGATATTTGGGTTTTTAATCTAATATTTTATTTTCACTAACCGTATACATCTACATTCGTACTAGACACTATAATATATACGAAATGGGCGTTGAATCAACGAAGAAAAAAGTTATTGTTAGGGAATACCAATTAGAAATTGGCAAAGTGCAGGTGTACGAGAATTATATGGTTTCTATCTTTGATGAAGGAGCAACATTAACGCTTGAGCGGGCCTATCAGATTATTGGGATTTCAGAAATACATTTTAGGAACAAAAACTTTGGCTTTATTAGTTTGCGCAAAAATTCCTATGCGGTAGACCCTACTATTTATAACTACCTTAAAGAGTTAGATAATCTTAAAGCGTTTGCTATTGTATCCGTGAAGGAAATAGATATGCATAACTTTAAAATTGAAAAACTATTCTACAAGAAGTCAATGAAATTTTTCATAGAATATGACAATGCGCTTAGATGGATAAAAACAAGACTAAAAGGAAAATAAATTTTCCTTTTAGTCTTACGGAATTCTTTTACAACAGTGTTCTTTCTGAATGTTATTAAGGAGTTTCGCTTTCTTTTTGCTGCACAATGTCTGGAATTTTAAAAAGGTCTAGATAAGCAGTCCCCAACCCATCTGTCACATCGGAAGCTATTAAAGCTTGATACCCTGTATTCTCAATTTGTATGTCTGCGGATTTACCATGAATGTATACTCCAAAAATAGCAGCATGCAAAGGCTCGTAACCTTGAGCAATTAATCCGGTAACGATTCCGCAAAGTACATCTCCACAGCCGGCAGTTGCCATTCCCGGATTTCCTGTGGTATTCACAGCCCCCTTATCTTGGTAAACAGTTATGGTATGCGCCCCTTTAATGATTATAATACAATCAAATTCTCTAGAAAAAGCTTTTACCTTATCTAGCTTATCAAAGTCATCTTTCCATTTTCCAATCAGTCTTTCTAATTCTCCTGGATGCGGAGTTAACACGCTCTGCTTAGGTAGATAGGAGTATAATTCCTTATTTGACGCGAGAATATTTAAACCATCCGCATCAATAACTAAGGGTATTCTATTAGACTTTAAAAATACAGCAAACGCCTTTATGGTTTCCGGTGCAATACCCATTCCCATACCAATACCAATTACAGTGGGTGTAATATCAAAGTCTATTTTAGAGATAGTTGTTTTTCCTTCTGTAATTACCATAGCTTCTGGTAATGCCGTTTGTAAAATATCATATCCGCAGGTAGGCACATAGGAAGTTACCAAGCCGCTCCCTATTTTTAATGCAGCCATACTAGCTAATTTAACAGCACCAATTTTGCCATAGCTACCCCCTATCAGTAGTGCATGACCGTAAGTTCCTTTATGCGAAAACTTACGCCTAGGGATATACATTGGAAGTACCTCATTTTTACCGATAAGCGTATAATCTGTTTCTTCTCTAGTTAAGAACTCAGCATCTAGGCCTATATCCAAAACTTCCCACTGGTCTACAAAAATTCCAGTTTCAGGCAGAAAGAACACTAATTTTGGTGTCTGAAAACTCAATACAAAGTTGGCCTTTACTACTGCATCCTTCTGTTTAGGAACCCTATCCAAATACAAGCCAGACGGAATATCAACCGAAAGTATAAAGGCTTTTGAGGTATGAAGATGCGCTATGAGTTTTCCTACCCAATCCGCGGGTGCCCTGTTTAACCCTATACCAAAAATAGCATCTACAATAATATCATCTGCACCTATCTCCGGAAATTCACAATCGGAATCCATAAAGTTTGGCCAAATTTTTCGGTCCTTTAGCCTGTCTAAATTAATTAAGAAATCCTTTGAACGCTTGGTACTGTAGTTAACAACATATACCGCAATATTGTAGCCATGCTCTTGAAGATGGCGTGCCAGGGCAATACCGTCGCCACCATTATTACCAATACCGCAAAACAAATGAATTTTTACAGGAGCCCCTTGCATGCGTTGGTGCATCCAATTAAAAATTTGAATGGCAGCTCGTTCCATTAGCTCATCGGTTGTGATCTTTTGTTTCTCTATTGTGAATTTATCAGCTGTATATATTTGTTCCGCACTAAAAAGCTTCATTCCGTAGTTTTATTAAGGTAAAAATAACGATTCGGTAAAAATTTGTGCAATCATTTGTTTAGCAAGTCAAATGTACTACTTTTGACCCTTAACAAATAGCATGATTTGTACTGATTTCCTCTCAACACTTCTTCGCTTAACAGCAATTAAAATGGTAGCTGCTCCTGCGGTATGCTTTACCCTTAGGGGTTAAAAACGAGTATTCTACACCTTCATGATTTTGATTTATAAAAAGTTAATAAGCACCTCGTATGCAAGTATTAAAATTTGGCGGTACATCTGTTGCCAGTCCCGAAAACATTGACAAGATAAAAAACATTATCGATGGGTATACCGATAAAATCATTATCGTTGTTTCTGCATTTGGTGGCGTTACAGACGAGCTCATAACTGCTGGTAACCGAGCAGAAAAACAGGATGATTCATATAAGACGATTTTAAAAGAGATTGAAATCCGACATTTAGAAACAATCAAAGCATTGCTTCCCGTTACCCACCAAAGCAAAGTGTTAAGTGATGTAAAAAAGGAATTGAATACACTGGAAACACTTTTAGAGGGTGCCTTTTTTATTGGCGAGATAACCAAAAAGCTATCAGATAAAATTGTATCCTATGGTGAAATACTCTCCTCCTATATTATAGGTGAATATTTTAAAAGCCAAGGAATCGATTGTGCGCATAAAGATAGTAGGGAGCTTATCGTAACAGGGATTGCTAATGGCAGAACTATCGTTAATTTGGAGAAAACGCATACCAACTGTGTAGCCTATTTCAATACTTCAAAACATAAGGTAGTCATCTGCCCTGGGTTTATCTCTAAATCTGAAGGCGGGGACCCAACTACTTTAGGAAGAGGCGGTTCTGACTATACGGCCGCACTCTATGCCGCTGCGTTAGACGCGGAAGCCTTAGAGATTTGGACCGATGTAAGCGGTATGTATACCGCTAATCCTAAAATGGTAAAGCAGGCCAAGCCTATTGCACATATCTCCTATGAAGAAGCTATGGAACTTTCTCATTTTGGAGCCAAAGTCCTATACCCACCAACCATACAACCCGTTTTAGCTAAGGGCATATCCATACGCATCAAAAATACGTTTAGCCCAGCTGAATATGGCACCTTAATTACTAAGTCCAAAAACGAGAAAGGGAAAACGGTCCGTGGTATAAGCCATATAGGAAATATAGCTTTGTTATCCCTTGAAGGGCCAGGTATGGTAGGTATCCCAGGTATATCTAAACAATTCTTTGAAGTTCTTTCGCAAGCCAATATCAGCATCGTGTTAATAACACAGGCTTCTTCAGAACATTCCATTTGTATCGGTATTTCGGTAGATGATGTTGCTATTGCAGTGGAAGCTGTAAACGAAACCTTCGCATATCAAATAGAGCGAGGGCGGATTAATAAGGTAGTTCCCGAGAAATCACTAGCCATTGTTGCTTTAATAGGTGATAATATGAAAAATCATCAAGGATTGAGCGGTAAAATGTTCAGCACCCTTGGAAAAAACAATGTAAACATAAGGGTTATCGCACAAGGTGCCTCGGAGCGTAACATCTCTTGCGTAATTGATGAGAGGGATGTAAAGAAAGCGTTGAATGCCTTACATGAAGAATTTTTTGAGGAGAACATAAAGCAGCTGAACCTTTTTGTTATGGGCGTTGGTACTGTGGGCTCTAAATTCTTAGTCCAAATACAAAAGCAAAAAAAGTATCTAAAAGATAACCTAAAATTGAATGTTAGGGTCGTAGGTATTTCCAATTCCAGAACCATGACTTTTAACGATAACGGCATTCCATTAAAAAATTGGGAATCACTTTTAGCCGAAGGAGTTAAGGCCGATAAAGAAGAATTTTTTAAAACTGTAAACCAATTAAATTTACGTAATAGTATTTTTGTGGATAACACAGCCAACGAAGCAGTTTCCCAGACCTATAAAGCATATTTAGCAAACAGTATATCGGTGGTAACCTGCAATAAAATTGCATGTTCTTCTCAATACTCCAACTATCTTGAGCTAAAGCAATTGGCGCGTACTTATAACGCACCCTTTCTTTTTGAAACCAATGTAGGGGCAGGTTTACCTATTATAGATACCTTAAAACATCTTATCGCTTCAGGCGATAAAATTCAAAAAATTCAAGCGGTGCTGTCAGGCAGTCTAAATTTTGTATTCAATAATTTCAATGATACAACTA
>JBLICT010000143.1:0-8083 GCA_047632415.1 Maribacter sp. | reverse complement strand
GATGATATTGATTTTTGTGGTAGCGTATTTCTTTATGATACGACCACAAATGAAGCGACAAAAAGACGAGAAGAAGTTTTCGGCAGAATTAAAACGTGGTGATCGCGTCATCACGAAAAGTGGACTGCACGGAAAAGTAGTAGATATAAACGATAAAGACCTTTCATGTGTTTTAGAGACCATGGCGGGTAAATTAAAGTTTGATAGGTCTGCTATTTCTATGGAGATGAGTAAGAAATTATCAGTTCCAGCGCTCGAGAAGAAATAATACATAGCACAATTCAATTATAAGCGCCAATAGCAATATTGGTGCTTTTTTATTGGTAAAAACTTGTATCTTGAAGGCATAAAACTATTGATTATGGCTTTGGATAGAAGGGAGTTTTTAAGAAAGGGAACGGCAGGACTAGCCGTAACAGGAGCATCATTTTTATTTCCGATGGAACTCTTGGCAGCAATAAGAAGAAAAGTAGGCCCTAACGATACCATAAATATAGGTCTCATCGGATGCAAGGGTATGGGGTTCTCAGACCTTGTTTCCATGTTAAAGATGGGCGACACCAATGTCATTGCATTATGCGACGTAGATGAGAATGTATTACAGGCTAGAACTATAGATTTAGAAAAGGCAGGTATCAAAAAACCCAAATGGTATAAGGACTATCGACGTCTTTTAGAAAATAAAGATATTGATGTGGTGGTTATTGGTACTCCGGATCATTGGCATTGTCTGCAATTGACAGATGCGCTCCAAGCCGGCAAAGATGTGTATTGTGAGAAACCTATTGCGAATTCTATCCAAGAGGCGAATATTATGCTAGACTATGTGCAATCTAGTGACCGTATGGTGCAAATTGGTCAATGGCAAAGAAGTCAGCCTCACTTTGTTGATGCCATTAATTTCGTGCATTCCGGTCAATTAGGGGAAATAAGATTAGCAAAAGCTTGGGCATACCAAGGATGGATGAAACCTGTACCTATAGTGGCTGATAGTGGGGTACCAAAAGGTGTAGATTATGATATGTGGCTTGGCCCTGCCCCAAAACGCGATTTTAACGCCAATAGATTTCATTTTAATTTCAGATGGTTTTGGGACTATGCTGGCGGTTTAATGACTGACTGGGGTGTGCATCTTATAGATTACGCGCTTTATGGTATGAAAGCGGGCACTCCTAAATCGGTAATGGCCTTGGGGGGAAAATTTGCCTATCCCGATGATGCTTCTGAAACACCGGACACCTTGCAGACTGTGTATGAATATGATGACTTTTCTATACTATGGGAACACGCCACCGGTATAGACGGGGGCAATTATGGTCGTAATCACGGTATAGCGTTTATCGGAAACAATGGCACTTTGGTCTTGGACAGGCAAGGTTGGGAAATTATACCAGAAAAAGAATTTCAAGGTTGGGACAAGGAAGGCACACCAAAAATGGAAGCTGTTTCCTTTGATAAAGGCACCCAAAGTGGCTTGGACCTTCACACTGCTAATTTTATAGATTCGGTAAAGAACAGGAATGCTTCTGCGCTAAACGCTCCTATAAAGGTTGGATACGATGCAGCGCTAGTTTCCCATATGGGGAACGTAGCCTTTAAAACAGGTGATCGGATTTACTGGGATGAAGCTACGGGGCTGTTTAAGAGCGAAGCAGCCAATAAATTAATCAAGGCCAATTATCATAACGACTGGAAACTTCCTATGTTATAGTATTGGAAACCCCCTTTATATCAACGATATAAATCATTTAAGCCTTTGTTTTTTAGTATTAGTGGAGTAATTTGTTGTAGTCGTGCTTGTTTGGTTTTTTCCTGTTTTGCTGCGGTTATATAATCTGCATATTCCCTTTTTTTGCAGAGAGTAATATTATAAAAAGCCTTGTTTAGACTAGAATCTGATTCTAGTTCTTATTTTAAAAGGGAGGATATACAAAGTTTGGTCTTGACCTTTGCTTTTGGATTTTGAGTGCACGTTACGCCACGTTTTAGAAGTTCGATAGTCCCATTAATCTACAATAGCACATTCTTAGCTTCGATAGCTTCTTCGGATTTAAATTTCCAATCCCGCATGGCTGTTATTTTTCCTTCTTGGACATTTTCTAAAACACCAAATTCATCTTTATAAAAGAAGGCCATTAAAGAACCAAATACCAAAATGATGATTGAATCTACAAATAGCGAGGACATTTTTGTTGCCCAAGGTATAGGTTGGAAAACTTCATTTGAAAGTTTCTTCAAGTTGTGTTGTTAGAACAAGTTGTCTCAATATGATTATAGCATCCTTAAATGGATGTGTTTTTTAATACTACGCTGCTACTTCTTCTGATTTATTCATATGTATATCAGGTTAGACATGCCTTGAATTATGATGCACAAAGATTTAAGTCAGTTTCTTTATAAAATCCTACGCTTCTTTTTCCGAATTAAAGGAGAAGGTTTCGTCCATTTCGCTGTCATGATATACTTTTACAACAAATCCGATTTTGGTCTGACTAATTTGATAGGAGTCAAGGCTATGTTCATTTAGTACTTCGTTATTATTTCTAAAACCTTATAAAATCTTTTTGATAACCTCTGTTTTTTAATGCATTTTTTCTTTTCCAATACTATTTAGTTGCTGTAAGCTCACAAATTTTAACGATAACCTCGGTTGCTTTTTGCATACTTTCTACTGGTACGTATTCATATTTTCCATGAAAATTATGTCCGCCTGCAAATATATTTGGGCAAGGTAGCCCCATAAAACTCAGTTGGGAACCGTCCGTTCCACCTCTAATGGGTTTTATGTTCGGAACTATCCCTAGCTGTTCCATAGCTTCTTTGGCTACTTCTACAATATGCATTACAGGAGTAATCTTTTCTTTCATGTTGTAGTATTGGTCATTGATTACTAATTGGATACAATCTCCATGTTTTGCTTTTAATGTATCGGTAATTTTAAGTAAAAGAGCCTTTCGCTGTTCAAATTTTTGGGTATCGTGATCTCTTACAATCAGTTCCAGCTCCGTTTTTTCTATTCCTCCATCCATCCGGTATACGTGAAAAAAACCTTCTCGGTCCATTGTTGTTTCAGGTGTTTCGTTTTTGGGGAGCATAGAAATGAATTCATTTCCTATAGCTAAGGAATTCACTAGTTTTCCTTTTGCATATCCTGGATGCACACTTTTTCCCAAAATCGTAATCTTAGCACCTGCGGCGTTAAAATTCTCATACTCCAATTCCCCAATCTGACTACCGTCCATGGTATAGGCCCATTCCGCTGCAAAACTTGTTACATCAAATTTATGTGCGCCACGACCAATTTCTTCATCGGGGGTAAAACCCACCCTTATTTTTCCGTGTTTAATTTCAGGATGCTGTATCAAATATTCCATGGCCGTAATTATTTCTGTAATACCGGCTTTGTCATCTGCTCCTAACAGGGTAGTGCCATCGGTGGTAATTATAGTTTGCCCTTTATATTGTAATAAGTCCTCAAAATAATCAGGAGATAGCACAATGTTTTCCTTGGCATTCAATATAATGTCATTACCATCATAATTAGCTATGATTTGTGGGTTTACATTGGTGCCTGAAAAGTCCGGAGTCGTATCAAAATGAGAAATAAACCCGATAGTGGGTACGGCATGCGCTACGTTGCTAGGCAGGGTTGCCATAATGTAGGCGTTCTCGTCAATACTTACCTCTTTCATGCCTATTTGTTTTAGTTCATCAACTAATTTATTTGCTAAATTCCATTGCTTTAAGGTGCTAGGGGTTGTGTTGGATGTTGGGTCGCTTTGCGTGTCAATGGTCACATAGCTTAGGAATCTATCGATGATATGTTGCATGAAATCGTGTTTTAATCAAAAATAGCCTTAAAAATTGTAATTTCGCCGCGTTATAAAGTTTCCTGTTTTATGCCTAGATATTCGACTACTTTTCTCATAACGGTTCTTTTTTTTATTCTGAGTTCTAAAAGCTTCGCACAAGCAGATTGTATTTTGGGTGTAGGCGTTACTGCGGACTCTGCGCTAGTTAGTGTTTTTCAGTTAAATACTTCACAGATAGATAAATTGACAAGTTATAGCGAAGAGGTAAAGTATAGACAAGGTATTTTAGATAATAAATTAGAGAACATCCAAAAGAGAAACCCTCAAAGTAACTTCTCGGAACTATCTAAATTAGCAACAGATTATAACATTATTATGGATAGTATGGCCTTGGTTCAAACTATGATAGATAAAAGGCTGTTGGCACTTTTTAATGAAAAGCAATACACCTTATATAGAAATTTATGTAGAGAGGCATCAAGGTCACCCTTAATAGTTGTGCCTTTGGTGTATAAAGATAGTCTACATTAGAAAAAACAATCATCTTTCCATGATAAATTGCCAGATGGGAATTAAATAGTATCCTTTACAGTTTGTATTTTTGTCCTAAATTTAATAGCACCCATGTATAAGTTTATCCTTCGTCCTATACTTTTTCTGTTCGACCCTGAAAGGGTGCACCATATTTCTTTTTCTTCCATACAGTTTTTCTCAAAATTAGGGTTCTCTAGTCTTTTTAGGTTCTTATTTGTTCTTGAAGATAAACGTTTGGAAAAAGAGGTGTTTGGACTAAAGTTTAAAAACCCTGTGGGACTAGCGGCAGGTTTTGATAAGAATGCCCTGCTGTATAATGAACTTTCTGATTTTGGATTTGGCTTTGTGGAAATAGGCACCCTTACGCCAAAACCGCAAGCTGGGAATCCTAAAAAACGATTATTCAGGTTAAAGGCGGATAAAGCTATTGTGAATCGAATGGGGTTTAATAATCTAGGTGTTTTTGATGCCGTAGAGCAATTAAAAAAGAAGCATAGCGTACTTATTGGAGGAAATATCGGAAAAAATAAGGTGACGCCAAACAAGGAGGCGGTAAAGGATTATTTAATTTGTTTTGATGCACTTTTTGACCATGTAGATTATTTTGTTGTTAATGTTAGTTCGCCCAATACTCCAGGATTACGTGAGTTGCAGGATAAAGAACCCTTAACTGCCTTGCTTAATGAATTGCAACTAGAGAATAATAAATATTCCCAAAAAAGAAACATAAAACGCAAACCTATTCTATTGAAAATTGCACCGGACCTTACCGATGACCAATTGCTTGATATTATTGAAATTGTAGCTACTACGAAAATCGATGGCATTATAGCAACGAATACCACCATAGAACGGAAAAATCTTAAATCTCATGCTATTTTGCTGGAAGAAGCCGGCGGACTCAGTGGTCAACCATTAAAGGATAGAAGCACAGAAGTTATTCGGTTTTTAGCGAAAAAAAGCAACAAAGCCTTTCCTATCATTGGGGTGGGTGGAATTCACTCCGCAGAAGATGCACTAGAAAAACTGGAAGCAGGCGCAGATTTAATTCAACTTTGGACCGGTTTTGTTTACCAAGGACCTAGCTTGGTGAAGAAAATCAACAAAGCAATTTTAGATAAACAAGAACGAGTTCATTAGACCTTCTCAATTTTCAATGGTAAAATAAGTGAACGGATAGTATTAACCGTTCACTATATCTAGCTGAAAATACTACCCTTTTGTCCAATAATCCAGTACCAATACGTCATCCAAATGCGGACCTAAAACGTCTCCAAATGCTTTGTGGTCTGGATGAGGTAAGTAAATAGCCCTGTCCGCTTCACTTTTAAATGTCAGGAAAAAGCAATGGGTAAGGCCTTTATTAATGCCCTCGGGACTATTATTGGTGCCCCATTCATACCCTATTATTTGTGGAATTTTACTAGGTAGGGCACTAAAAGCCGCCTCTACTTTTTTTATGTCCACTTTAGCAGTGCTGTCCTTGAATTTAAAAAGTACTACATGCCGCAATAGACTATCGTTTTCCATTACTATTTCTTTTTTAGGGGTTTCGCCGGCACAAGAGCTAAATGATAAACTTACTACTACTAAAAGTCCTATAAGAACTGAGAATACTATCTTTTTCATACCTGTAATTAAAATGATTTCAGGAAAGGTATTAAAAATAGTTGTATCCCTCTATAATTTGTATTTTCCCATTAGAATTATAAACAGTTGAACTACGATATTCTTTTAACCTTTTTATTGGCTACGGCGGCTTTAGCCCTTTCTCCTGGTCCGGATAATATTTTTGTGCTAATACAAAGTATAACTCATGGGAAACGATATGGTTTTGCAACTATAGCCGGACTCATGACGGGATGTTTGGTTCATACTACACTATTGGCGTTTGGCGTATCTGCGGTCATCAATGAAAATGATTCCATCTTTTTTATTATAAAGCTCTTTGGAGCGATTTACCTTCTTTATTTAGCGTTCCAAGTTTTTCGGAGCGATGGCGCTATCAACCTTTCAAACGATAGCGTGCCAAAGAAAAGCATAAGGCAGCTTTTTAGGCAGGGGTTTATTATGAACGTATTAAACCCGAAAGTCACGATTTTCTTTTTGGCCTTTTTCCCTGGGTTTTTATTTAGTGAAACGATGAGTACTGTAATTCAATTCTATGTCTTGGGACTGCTCTTTATCGCAGTATCTTCACTCGTTTTTGGAGCTATTGCTATACTTTCAGGGGTCATATCAGATAGGATTGTGAAAAACACTTATATAGGAGTTCTTCTGAAATGGTTACAAATTATTGTGTTTGTAGGCATAGCAATGTTTCTGTTTTTATCGGATAAATAATGGTAATTTTACGATAGTAACTTCTACTTTGTATGCCTGAAAAAGTAAAAATAATTGAATGTCCACGGGATGCCATGCAAGGCATAAAACCTTTTATTCCTACTAAGGAGAAGGTTCGGTATATTCAATCTTTATTAGGCTGTGGTTTTGATACTATTGATTTTGGAAGCTTTGTTTCGCCTAAGGCAATTCCCCAAATGGTAGATACGGCACAGGTATTGGCACAGCTAGATTTATCTAAAACTACTAGTAAACTACTTGCTATAGTGGCTAATGTTAGAGGTGCTTCGGATGCAGTAAAATATCCTGAAATTGATTTTCTAGGCTTCCCTTTTTCTATATCTGAGAACTTTCAAATGAGGAATACGCATAAAACCATTACGGAGTCGGTTGCCTCCCTCCAAGAAATATTTAATATCGCCGATGCGGCAAATAAAGAGGTAGTGACTTATATTTCCATGGGGTTTGGAAATCCTTATGGGGATCCTTGGAATGTAGATATAGTAGGGGAGTGGACAGAAAAACTATCAGGAATGGGCGCTAAGATTTTGTCTCTTTCTGATACAGTGGGCACTTCTGATGCAGAAACTATAGATTATCTTTTCTCTAATTTAATTCCAAAATATCCCCAGATAGAGTTTGGTGCGCATTTGCATACGACGCCAACAAATTGGCATGAAAAGGTAGATGCTGCCTATAACGCAGGCTGCAGAAGATTTGATGGTGCTGTTCAGGGTTTTGGCGGCTGCCCCATGGCAAAAGATGAGCTTACAGGTAATATGCCTACCGAAAAAATGCTTTCTTTTTTTACGGAACAAAAAGCTGATACAGGAGTTAATTGGTTAGTTTTTGAAGCTGCTTACAATAAGGCTTCTGAGTTGTTTTCTTCCTATCATTAGTTCAAAAATTTTTCTTTTCCTAACCTGGTTGGTTCCCACATTGATTAGAAATTAAGTTCGTGTATGTAAGTCGTATTATTAATTTTTAGCTGTTTGAACCAATTCAAAACATCCTTATCTTTGATGAAAATCACAAGTATGAATAAGACAATAGAAGTTCTATTAAATGATCAGATAAAATATGAAGCAAATGCTTCTATGCATTATATGGCAATGGCTTCTTGGGCAGATAAAAAAGGCTACAATGGTATTGCTGAATTCTTTTATAAACAGTCTGAAGAAGAGCGAGTGCATATGATTAAGCTTATTAAGTTTGTAAACGAACGTGGTGGAAACGTAGTAATTCCTGCATTAGAAAAACCTAAAGCCTCTTTTGATTCTTTAGGTGAATTGTTTGCTGACTTCTTAAAGAGCGAAATGTTTGTTACAGAACAAATTAATCATGTGATTTATGAATGTCTTAATAAGAAAGACTATAATGTACATAATTTTATG
>JBLICT010000142.1:0-8144 GCA_047632415.1 Maribacter sp. | reverse complement strand
CCCTGACCGGGAATTTAATTTTGATTTTGAGGATTTTCACATCGATATTCCAGATGTTTCTTCTTTTGTGGTCGACATGTCTCAAATAGCACCGTTTCCAGAAATGGTTGATATGCCGCCCTTGCCAATGACAAAAGCATTCCGTTTTGATTATGATGCCTATAAAAAAGATGGGGAAGTATACATGAAGAAATGGCAGAAAAACTTTGAAAAGAGTTTTGATGAGAAGCATCAAAAACGACTGGAGGAATGGGGAAAGACAATGGAGAAGCGTGCCGAGAAGTTACAACAGCATATGAAAGACCAAGAGCAAAGAACACAAGATTTAATGGATAAAACAGCTGAAGCGAGAGCTAAAGCAGCAGAAATGAGAGGGCTACTGATTACCAAACGTTTACAAGGAAGAGATTCGCTTTTCGCCAAAAGGGATTCTATACGAACCTTCTTTTTTAGAACAGACAGTCTTACAAATGGTCCCAATGTTTTTTATTCATCTTCCAATGGCCAGCACAAGAATTATAAGGTGAAAAAGGTGATAAAAGTAAGAATGCCCAAAGGCATGCGCATACAAATGAACGTGCGCCATGGAGAGGTGAAATTGGCAGAGAATACAAAGAATTTAAACGCTACATTGACCCACTCCAGTTTATGGGCCAGTAGTATAGACGGCGGGGATACCAAGGTTTCAGCCTCTTATTCACCCGTTAGCGTTCAAAGATGGAACCGAGGGCAACTACAGGCCAATTATTCCAAAAATGTGTCTTTGTCTCAAGTTCTGGACTTACAATTGAGCACGACTTCTTCTGATGTTACTATAGATGAACTTTTGGGAAAAGCCTTTATAAAAAGCGATTTTGGTCCCTTGGTCATAAAATCATTAGGGAATACGTTCGAAGAATTGGACCTATCCTTGAAAAATGCTGAGTTACGGTTGCCGCTACCCAATAGTCCTGCGGCTATCTATATTAAAGGAACAAACTCGGAATTAACTACACCTAGCAGTTTACAACTGGTAGCCACAAAAAATGGCAACACTATTATTCATAAGGGAAACCATCTGAAAGGTAATGGTGCCGCTACAATACACATCACATCCGAGTATAGTGATGTAGTGATACAATAATAGGTACGTTCAGAAATTCCCCACTTGGCAATCATAGGGATCAGCAAAAGGATACTGGTTTAATGTGTATCCGTCTTCAGAAAATCCCCGAAGTTCTCTTTAAATCGGTTCAATCTTGGAACAGATACATTACGAACGTACGAGTTGTTCGGATTCTTACGCTCATAATCCTGATGGTATTCCTCAGCTTTCCAGAATTTTTCAAATTTTGTTACTTCTGTGGTAATGGGATTACCGTCGTAGATATCCATGTCGCGCGCCACTTGGATATATCCTTCAATTATGTTCTTTTCTTTTTCGTTCTTGTAAAAAGTGATAGATCTATACTGGCTTCCACGATCAGGTCCTTGTTGGTTTAAGGTGGTAGGGTCATGTGAGCCAAAAAATACCTGAACCAGTTCTGTAAAGGAGATGACCTCTGGGTCGTAATATACTTCTATAGCCTCTGCATGTCTTGTGATGCCATTCCCTATCATTTCATAGTTCGGGTTGTCCTCTGTACCACCAGCGTATCCGGATACCGCTTCCTTGACACCTCTTACGCTCTCAAAAATAGCTTCTACACACCAAAAACAACCACTGGCAAAGTAGGCAGTTTCATAAGTATCGAGTTCTTGCGGACTCAATTTTGTATACTCTGGTATAGATTCCTGTGCTACTTCCTTGGAATCTGGTGTATTGTTTTGCTTCGTGTTGGACTTGCAGCTCGTTACCATTAATAAGGTAAGTGCTAAGAATACTACTTGTGTACATTTCATTTGTTTTCTATTTCTACAATTTGTAGGCAATTTACAAAGTCCTTACGGCAGAAAGGGTTAAAAAATGTTAAGGAAATGATACGAAGCATTATTTTTACCAAATGGATTCATTTATAAAGGTATTGTTGGCCTATGCTAAAGAACCAATAGCCATATTGCATGGGAGTATTCCATGGAGTGCATATATATCTTTGGACCTGTCCAGCAGCAATGCAGAAATAGAATCATTAGATATCACACATCCGGAAACTTGCCAAGACTACATAAATAAGGTGCTGAAACGAAGCAGCGGTCGCGTTGCTTATGGTGGCTATTTGGAAAAACGAAACCTATATGCGGATAAGGCTAGTTTTTCAGAAAACCCTACGCAACAACGTAATATTCATTTAGGAATAGATTACTGGTGTGATGCTGGGACTACAGTGTTGGTCCCATTGGCCGGTACGGTGCATAGTTTCAAAAATAATAGCACTATCGGGGATTATGGCCCAACAATTATTTTGGAGCACCAATTACAGGGACATACCTTTTATACTTTATACGGACATCTATCTTTGGAGTCCTTGGAAGGCTTGTATGCTGGAAAGCAGTTTAAAGCAGGTACTGTATTAGCGAAATTGGGTTCACCCGATATAAATGTAAACTATGCACCACACTTACATTTCCAGATAATTAGGGATATGAAGGGATATGCGGGGGATTATCCAGGGGTTGCAACAGAGCTTGACCTAGATTATTACAAGAAAAACTGCCCAGATCCTAATATTTTATTAAAAATAGAATCCTAACCTACCGATAAACGACCTCTTTTTTCGATAAGGTGTTTTTGGTGTATGCACCGTTTATCGAGCGAACTTCGCACTTCAACCGAACTTCTGTCAGATACCGAGTAATATGGGTTGTTCGGCGAACGACTACCCTCCAGAATACACTTGCTGCCGTTATAATAGTGTAACAAACGCAAGTCTTGAAAACAATAGCTACCATCTTCTTTATCTTCTTTATCGGAATGAGCGCACAAGCTCAAACAACACAACAGATGTTAAAGTAGAAACTATTGAAATGACTATCGTTACCGAAACTGCTACTGAATTGAACCTAGAGAACACTGCGGAAGTTGCAAGATTGTACAAGTTTAAAAATGCTAGAGTAACTAAAGCATTGTCTTTTACTACAAAGAGAAACAAGGCTAAAATGGCTTAATGTAAAATCAAAACTAAAATCTATACCAATGAAGAATTCCATAATCGAAAGTATTAAGACCTTGTTAGTGAAATTCATAGTATCAGAAAAGCCTACTCCGGAGCGAAAGCTAGTGCTTGTTTATGTAAAGGGAAAAGATGGTTTACATAGATAAATTCCTTATCCACTTGGGGTATAAGCACATTGTTTAAAACTCCCGCTTGCCAAATTCACTTTCTATAAACTTAGATTCGTTCTTGTTCTTGTTGAAGGAATAAGACAAGTTTAAAAGCACCATATCTACTTCGTAGACATAATTGGTAGTTGTAAAGAATTCTCCAGGTCTAGCCGTTGTAATGCGCTGCTCATTTGTATTCAATAAACCCAGGTCTATTTGTTGCCATTGCAGCGTAGCAACCAGTCTATTATCTAAAAACGATTTTCGGAAGCTAAGGTTCGGAGAATAAAATTCTGAATCTTCGCCCTGTGCGGTATTTCTAGCAGATAAATAGTTGAAGGTAAATTGCAATGAAGCACTATCAGAGAACCTTAGGGTACTGTTCGCATTTACCGAATAGATAAACGCATCGGTGTTTATGGGCTTAGTGTCAAAAGCACCATCTATGGTATTTGAGTAAAAATTAGCACCGATAAAAGTACTCCAGTTTTTGGAAGCTTGTAGCTGGGTGCCTAGTTCCAGCCCTAAGGCCTCTCCACGACCAACATTGGAATAAATGCGATTTAGGATGGTATCATTAAATATAGTGTTTACCCGATTCACTATATTTTTGACATTTCTATAATACGCCGTAGCGAAAAGCGAATTCCCTCCTTTAAAATTCTTGGTAAGTCCCACTTCTACCAAATCTATAAATTCAGGCAAGAGTTCTGGGTCGCCTTGCTCCAAAGTCTCTGAATGCTCCCGTTCTGGAAACGGATTCATCTTAAAGGTAGTGGTCCGTTCTATCCGTTTGCTATAGGCGGCCTTTATCTTGGTGTTTTTTGAAGTGGTGTATTGTACCGATGCCGAAGGAAAGGGTCGCACAAAATTATAGGTATAGGTGGTATCTATGGTATTACTCCGGTCCCTAAGGTCAAAGTTACGATCCATAGCTTCTATACGCAAGCCGGCGGAATAATCCCATTTATCTTTTTTTCCACTCAACTGAGCATAGCCGGAATGAATAGTTCTGCTCAGGTCTACGGCACTTGAAAATTCGGGCACTAGTTCAAAGAGTTTGGTTGCATTGCTCCGTCGTTCGTATATAAAATCTCCTTCATGATCTAGACTTCGGTATTGGTATCCAGTTTCTAAGGTGCCAAAGGAAAACGGTTTCCATTCGTAATCCAAGGAAAAACGAATCCCGTACAAGGGATTGTCATTGGTATTGAACTCGTCCTGTAAAATAGTTGTTGTATCCGGAAAAGCTAGGTTGCGGTTCGTCGTTGGCCCTCCTAATAAGGTATATTCATATAAGAGGGAAGCGTTCAGTTTGGAGCTATTCGTAAAGCTATGGCTGTAATCAAAACTTCCTAAAACAAAATCACCTTTTCGTATGCGTAGGTTTTCATTAAAATATTGAAAGTTATAAAAGGTGTTCCCGTTAACAGCAGGCGTGCTTCCGGTATTGTTAAAATAGAGGATATCAGCTGTGCGGTCCTTACTTCGTTTCCCACCATAAAATCCTAGAGAATAGCTGTTGCGTTCGTCCGGAGTATAGTCAATCGTAAATCGACCACTATAATTGAGCTCGTCAAAACTGCGTTCACCATCTGATGGAAATTGTGTTAGGGTGTCATTGATGATGGTAAATACGTCGCCTTCGCGTCTTCCGGCCAAATCATTACGTTGGTAGTTTGCGCCAAAGGCAAAATTCCATTTATCTGTTCTTAGCGTATAGGTGGCATCCAATCCATAGCGTTGTGCTGCCTCGGCGTTGTCATAAGATTCTATAGATGGCATTCCTGCCTTTAGATTTATTTGAGCAAATATGCCGTTGGTAGCTCCCTTTTTAGTCAGAATGTTAAGTATGCCCGCTTTGCCTTCGGGGTCATATTTTGCAGAAGGCGCTGTAATGACCTCTATACGTTCCACAGAGTTTGCCGGTAGCTGGTTCAACAAAGTGGTGGGGTTTCCTTGAACTGGTTTTCCATTCAGCAAAACTACAAACCCAGAGGTGCCCCTAACCTGTATTTCTCCCAAGCCGTTTAAACTTACCGATGGAAGGTTACGTACTACATCGGTTGCCGAACCTCCTTGGGCATTCTGGAATTTCTTGGCATCAAATACTTGCCGGTCTATTTTATTAATGACCGTCGCACTTTCTGTAGTAACCACCACTTCATTCAGCCGGCTGGCACCGAGGACCAAGGCAATGGTACCCAAGTTTATAAGCGCTTGGTTTGCTGTTACGCTTATATTTTCTATTCGTTGTTTGGTGTAGCCTATAAACGAGACTTCAAGAACATAGGTGCCGGTTTTAATGGTGTCAATTATAAAACTTCCGTCGGATGTAGTAATCACTCCGGTAATCAAGGCCTCGTTTTCTTGATTATATAAGGCAGCTGTGGCATATTCCAGCGGCTCTTGGGTGGCCTTGTCAATTAATTTCCCTGTAATTTGTTGTGCTGAAATACTACTTAGGGAGCATAGTATTAAAAACAAGGCAATGGAACTGAATTTCATTTTGGTGCGGTAGTAGGTTGAACGTTTTTAAATGTAAGGTATAAAAGTATAGCCAAAAAGGGGGATAGTCAGTCTTGACAATTATTTAAAATGAAATTTATCTAGTCTAATGAATAATTTTGTAGGAAAAATACTAATAAATCGATGAAGTGTACTATTATATCGATAAAAGGAATCCAAGTTTGTAGGAATTTCGATATCTAAACGTGTTGTTCATCGAATAGTTCGGAGTTCATCGGGAAAACCACTCCTTTGGTCGAAAAGGAAAAGGTGTAATAGGGTAGTGACGAGTTATATAGAAACCAAATTACCTATGAATGCGTAAACTATTATTTATTGCTCTTATCATTTCTACAGCTAGCCTTGCTCAAGCACAGGATGCACAAAACAGCTCCAAATCTGTTCAACTAAAAGTGAATACGACTACGATGCCCATTATAAATGTGGTAGAACAACCTGCGCTACTAAACAGAAAGGCAACAACACTCGCCGGAATTTTTGTAATGAAAAACTCGAGGGTTAAACGTGCTTTGAGCTTTAAAGTGAAAGCAAAGAATCCTAAATTAGTCTAATATGATAGTGTACCTAACAATCAGTTTTCTAGTACAAGGGATTGCAATACGTTCCAAACGGTCTTTGCAACAATTTTTTGGCCTTCGGCCGTTGGGTGTATCCCATCTTCCAAGTTTAGTTCCGGTACGCCCGCAACACCTTCCAGCAAGAACGGTATTAGTGCAACATCGTTTGCCGTAGCCAGTTCAGGATAAATATTCTTAAAATCGGTGGTATAGTCTTTACCTAGATTCGGTGGAATCTGCATGCCGGCCAACACGATTTTCGTTTGCGGATTTTTGGCACGCACCATATCAATCATGGCTTGTAAATTAGCACGTGTTTCTGTAAGTGGAATACCGCGTAGACCATCATTTGCCCCTAGTTCCAGTACAAAAATGTCTACGGCTTGGTTCAATACCCAATCCAGTCGGTTACGTCCGCCAGCGGTTGTTTCTCCACTAAGACCGGAATTTATCACTTTATAATCCAGCCCCAAAGAATCCATTTTAAGTTGTATCCTGTTTGGAAAACCTTCTTCGGTATCCAAACCGTACGCAGCTGTTAGGCTATTTCCAAAAAAGAGCATCACCTTATCGCCTTCAGATGCTATTTCATCAGAAGTTGTTGTTTCTGTTTTAACGGCATCGTCGGTGGTTGATTGCTTAGGGTTTTCTTTACAATTCCACAATACGAATAGTATCAAAAAATAACGAAACTTTAATACTTTGTTCATAGTCATCTGCGCTTTAAATTGAAATCATTTCGTTATTTTGTTGGCTTGATAGAAATGACATATGACAAAGATATTAAACGTAAGCAAGCTTAGGAAAACCTATACCAGTGGTTCTAAAAATTTAACGGTTCTTGATGATATTTCCTTCAGTATAGAAGCGGGTGATACCTTCGCCATTGTGGGCCCTTCCGGTAGCGGAAAGACCACGCTTTTAGGCCTTTGCGCCGGACTGGACCGTTCGGATGACGGCATCGTAAGCCTTTGCGGGGAAGATTTAAGCGCTTTAAATGAGGACGAGCGTGCTTTTTTACGTAATCAGAAAGTGGGTTTTATTTTTCAGGACTTTCAATTACTACCCACACTTACGGCTTTGGAGAACGTAAGCGTGCCCTTAGAACTACAAGGCGCTACCAATGCGGCTGCCGTGGCTATGGAGTTGTTGCAAAAAGTAGGCTTGGGAGATCGTTACGATCATTATCCATCCCAGTTATCGGGCGGGGAACAACAGCGTGTCGCTTTAGCACGAGCTTTTTCTACCAAACCCGAAATTCTGTTCGCGGACGAACCTACAGGGAATTTAGATGAGGAAACAGGGGAGAAGGTCATTAAACTGCTGTTCGACCTTAACAAGGAAGCTGGCACCACGCTCGTTATTGTTACCCACGACTTGGATTTGGCCCGACTCAACAACCACGTCTTACGATTGAAAGGTGGAAAAATTATTGCTAACGAAACCACCATCGTATCTTGAATAGTCTAAAAAAACAAAACAAAGCTCCTTTTAGTTGGTTGCTGAAAATGGCGTGGAGAGATGGTAAGGCCAGTGGAAAAAGACTGCTGTTGTTTATGGCTTCCATAATTCTAGGTATTGCGGCCGTAGTTTCCATACAATCGTTTAGTCAGAATTTAGAGGAGAACATCGGTCTACAATCCAAAGCCTTGATGGGAGCGGATTTTCTAATTGATAGCAATCAGCCCGCGAACGAACGGGTAGTTCAAATCATAGATTCGCTTGGTGGTTCGGATGCGATGGAAGTGAAATTCGCTTCTATGGCCGCTTTTTCTAAAAATAACGCCACTAAATTCGTCCAAGTTCGAGGTGTGCAA
>JBLICT010000141.1:0-8191 GCA_047632415.1 Maribacter sp. | reverse complement strand
TCTCTGGATTTTCCTCTATTCATAAAACGGAAACCTACATAAATCGCAAAAACGACCCCAAGAGTAATGTATACGGTATTGTTCATAGTCTAGGATTATTGGTTAAAATTAAGGGATTATATCCGTATCTTAAAATGTTCCTTTGCTTGTTCCTTTCTATAAAACACGATACCACAATGGTAGAGGTCTATAGTAACACGAACATGCTCTTGTTCTTTTAATGCTTTCCACATGGCACAACTTTTCTTTGTGGTATATATGCCTTCTATAATGAGCAAACTTTCATTATGGATATATTCTTCTCCAATAGTTTTAAATGGTTTACCCAGTGTATTCGTATAAATAATATCAAAAGGAAAAGTACGGTAGTCCAGCTCTTCAAATATGGCATTTAACTTTATTTTGAGTTCATTGGAATCGTTTACTAAGCCAATCTTTTTGTGTGAAAAATAGGATATACTTTTTGCTAATACGTTTTCTGTAATCGAAAGTTCTTTGTTTCCTCTACGGTATAGGCCCTTAGTAACAAAACCGTAAATGAAAGGAGAATGTACGCCATGCTGATTGGTTGCTGAAAGGAGAAACTTGATGTAAGAAATAAAACGGTACACTACTGTGATTCAAAATTTGTCAAAGGTAATCATATAGGTTCTATTATTTGGTGCCGATTTGGTTAGGTACATAGGAGTGTTCAAGAAGTCTAATGTTCACCTTTTTTATATCTAATGCTGTCGAAATATCTTTAGCTGCACTATTGGGTTGTTGTCGACTGCGCTCCAAACGAATATTGAATGGACTTTTTAAACAGCTCTTATTAATGCTATAATGACAAATGCCCATTAATCAAGAGCTCTGGCAGGAGGTTGAATTAACGGGCACTTAAATCATGAGAGTTAGTCGATATTATATTAAGCCATTTTAGCCTTGTTTCTTTTTGTAGTAAAAGACAATGCTTTAGTTACTCTAGCATTTTTAAACTTGTAAAGTCTTGCAACTTCTGTAGTGTTCTCTAGGTTCAATTCAGTAGCAGTTTCGGTAACGATAGTCATTTCAATAGTTTCTACTTTAACATCTGTTGTGTTGTTCTGAGCTTGTGCGCTCATTCCGATGAAGAAGATAAAGAAGATGGTAGCTATTGTTTTCATGACTTGCGTTTGTTACACTATTATAACGGCAGCAAGTGTATTCTGGAGGGTAGTCGTTCGCCGAACAACCCATATTAATCGGTATCTGACAGAAGTTCGGTTGAAGTGTAAAATTCGCTCGATAAACGGCACGAACGCCAAAAACACCTTACCGAAAAAAGGTTTCGTTTAACCGTAGTAGTTTTTTGGATGTGGTAAGGAAAGTAGTTTTAAGTCTGTTTTATTCAAGTTCTTTGCGCTATAAGGATATAAACGTTTGGTCTTATGTCCTACTTTCGATTTTTAAAGATATATAGCATCATAAACTGCAACAACTCTGATAACGCAATAAGGTGGTTATCCCTCCATCATGGCCGAAAGCTCAAACCAACGTTCCGTTTTTTGATCAATGGTATTGGATAGTTCACCAAGTGCTATAGATAGGGCAGCAATTTCCTCCCCTGATAAAGAGGAATCTGCGAATTTAGCCTGAAGTTCCACTTTCTTGGACTCTGACTTTTTAATGTCCCGCTCCAATTGTTTGTACTCCTTTTGGTCGTTGTAGGAGAGTTTGTTAGTAGTTTCGGTTTTCTTCCAGGTGGTCTTAGAAGTATCGACTTTTTCTTTAAGTTCTCTTTTCTCCTGTATCTGACTATCCTCATAAGCGCGATAATCAGAATAGTTGCCGGGAAAATCTTCTACAACACCATCACCTCGAAAAACAAATAAATGATCTACAATTTTATCCATGAAATACCTATCATGAGAAACTACAAGGAGACATCCTTGAAAATCCAATAAGAAACTCTCTAAGACATTTAGTGTTACAATGTCCAAGTCATTGGTAGGTTCATCTAGGATTAAAAAGTTAGGATTTTGAATTAAAACAGTACAAAGGTAAAGGCGTTTGCGTTCACCACCGCTAAGTTTATCTACAAAGTCGTATTGTTTTTTGCGGTCAAATAGAAACCGCTCCAATAGTTGTTGGGCAGAAATCTGCTTGCCTTTCATCAAAGGAATATAATCCCCAAACTCCCGGATAACATCGATTACTTTTTGACCCTTTTTTATTTTAATTCCTTTTTGAGTGTAGTAGCCAAATTTTATGGTTTCCCCAATAATGACCTTTCCGCTATCTGGCTGGTCCATTCCAGAAAGGATATTAAGAAAGGTAGATTTCCCTGTTCCATTCTTTCCAATGATACCTATACGTTCCCCTCTATTAAAGTTATAATCGAACTTATTAAGAATAGGTTTGTTAGGATAGGACTTGGACACTTTTACAAATTCTACCACCTTGCTGCCCATCCGCTCCATGTTGAGCTCTAGCTGCACCTCATGCTCCTTTCTGCGGTTACTGGCTTTTTCCTTAATGGTGTTAAAATCGTCAATCCTTGATTTGGATTTAGTAGTACGTGCTTTAGGTTGGCGACGCATCCACGTTAATTCCTTTTTAAATAGTAATTCGGTTTTGTGCTGTTCTACCGTTTCTTGCTCTAAACGCGCCTCTTTCTTTTCTAGGTAGTACGAGTAGTTTCCTTTATAATGATATAGCACTCCATTGTCCAATTCAATAATCTCGTTACACACGCGTTCCAAGAAAAATCTGTCGTGCGTTACCATAAAGAGGGTCATGTTTTCCCTGGCAAAGTATTCCTCTAGCCACTCAATCATCTCTAAATCCAAATGGTTGGTAGGTTCATCCAGCACCAATAAGTCTGGTTTGTTGATGAGAGCATCTGCTAGGGCCAATCGTTTTTTTTGTCCGCCGGAAAGCATGCCTACTTTAGCATCTAAATCTTCTAGTTTCAACTTGAAAAGTATCTGCTTATATTGGGTCTCAAAATCCCAAGCTTGAAAACGGTCCATAGCTTCAAAGGCAGTTTGGTAAGCATCTGCATCTTCAGGATTTTGTAAGGCCTTTTCATAGCTACTAATCACCTGAAGTACCTCATTGTCAGAGGCGAAAATTGTTTCCTCAACGGTAAGTTCAGGGTCCATTACCGGTTCCTGAGACAAAAAAGAAACTCGTGTGCTTTTTCTGTAGTTCACTTGCCCGGTATCTGGACTGTCGGCACCCGATAGAATATTAAGTATGGATGTTTTTCCACTTCCGTTTTTGGCGATTAGCGCTATCTTTTGATCTTTATTAATACCAAAGGAAAGGTTCTCAAAAAGGACCAATTCGCCATAGGATTTAGAAATATTTTCAACGGTAAGTAGATTCATAAATTTACAAGTATCAAGGTCAAGATTGCCTACCAGAGGTAGGTTTACATGTTTTGAAATTCAAACATTAAACTTAAGCGCAAATATCAGGCTCAAATTCAATACTTTTTAATGTTAATAAGTTATGCAGTTTTTTTTAAGTGATATATCAGAAACAGATACCGGATTCCCAATGCCAATAAAATGAAGCTAATTAGAACGGAGAACACCTGCACTTTTAAAAGCCACAAAACTACGCTAATTACCAATAGTACTAAAGCAATTCTAATATATGTTCTAAGCCATTTTGCAGGTCGATTTTTAACCAGATAAAAAGCAATGATTAGGTTGGGTGCGAAGGCCCAAAAGATATTGTAGTTTGCCTTAGTAGCATCATGGTCTGTCAGAAACCATAGAAAGAGAATAACGAATCCTGCGATTCCGGTTAGGGAAAATAAAAGCGTATCTATCCATTTTGTTCTGGTGTTCCCTTTCCAATCAGAATACGTACTGTAACTAACCACTAGTAATAACAGCCCCAGCCAAAATGCCGGTGATAATAAGAAAAAAGGGGTACCTGCTCGGGTGGGAATATCTAGAATAATCGCTTCTTTTTTTACGATAGGTTTATCGTTTACGGTTGTATGTTTTAGTTGTTCATACACATAAACAGGCAGGAATAGATGTTCATAAGGTGTTGCCTTTCTATCGATTACGGAGCCCAAAGCCAGATCTATTCCAAAATTGGACCAGGAATTCATGTTCAGGCTTTGATGAATGAGCTGTCTGAACGTAAACTGTTCGTCCAGATGATTGTAATCAAACTGTAAGGCATCACCAAGATTCTTTTCAAAAACCTCTGGAATTTTAGTAGCACAGTTTTCGAACAGAAAGTCATATTTATATAATCTATTTTGTGGTAATAAGTTGGTTTCTAGAAAACCTATAATATTTTTTCGTTGTTCCAAATCTAGGTTCAACTCTTGTTCCTTGATCCAGCGCTGTTCAAAAACGTAGCTTCTTTCAAATAAATCAAAAGGGTGGCGGGTAATAGTGTAGTCCAATTTTCCTCTAGTGAAGTTTAGATAAAAATTAGGATCCTCAAAGTTATAGGTTCCGTATCCGTAAACTACGTCTATACCAACTGAAGGGTCTTGAAGGCGTATGGCGCTATGCCCAAATTTTGCGGCTAAATCTTGCCCTGTACCTACCGTAAGCAAACTAAGTTTTGAAAGGGGGGATAACTGTGCCTCTTGGGAATTCCCATATAAGCTGAGTATTATGAGGAATATAAAAAGACTAATTTTTTTAAACATCTGTAATTCCGATTATTCTAGTAACAAAGATGAGAATAATAAGAGATTTAACCGATATTGGATTTTTATTATTCATGGAGGTGTCTTTTTGTTGCTAAGGAGCGAATAGACTTATGTTTTACACCCTTCTTGGAATTTAGAACCGTTAACCAAATCATTTGTGTTATTTTTATGCAAGAGTAACAAGGACAACTAACAAACCAACTATGCGAAAACATATCCCTAATTTTATTACACTTTTAAATCTTTTTTGTGGTTGTGTAGCAACAGTTTTTGCCGTGTTAAATCAGTTAGAACTTGCAGCATTGTTTGTCGCCCTTGGTATTTTCTTTGACTTTTTTGATGGCTTGGCGGCACGCGTTTTGGATGTTAAAAGTGAACTTGGGTTGCAGTTAGATTCGTTAGCGGATATGGTGACTAGCGGCTTAGTGCCAGGTATTGTTATGTTTCAGCTATTGGGCTTATCTCAAATGGGCGGATGGAATAATGATGTGTTAAACAGTATGGCGTATCTGGGCGACTTTCAACTTGGTTCGTTATGGCCTTTTTTGGGCTTTATTATAACGCTGGCATCTGCCTATCGCTTGGCGAAATTTAATTTAGACGAAAACCAAGTATCCTCTTTTATTGGTCTACCTACCCCTGCCAATGCATTGTTGGTGCTTTCTCTTCCTTTGATTCTGTTTTATCACCCTAATAATATACTCAGTGAAATAATCCTCAACCAATGGTTTTTGATAGGGTTGACGCTTTTGAGCGCATTTTTATTGAATTGTAATTTACCTCTATTTGCTCTTAAATTTAAAAATTGGAGTTTTACTGACAATGCACTTCGCTATATCTTTCTGATTATAAGTCTAGTCCTCCTGATTACGATGCAGTTTTTGGCAGTACCTCTTATAATTGTTTTTTATGTGTTGAGCTCTTTGGTGAGTCATTTAGGGGTAACAAAGAAGTGAGCTAATAAATCGAACAAAACTATTTGCAACTACTTTTTTTAAGGCCTATAGTTCAAATGAAGAATCAATTTTCAGCGGTAAAATCAATCTATGAACATCACCAATTCTGCCTCAGAAGACATCGCTGAAATCTTCCGTCTCTACAAAATAGCTTCGGCCTATCAGAAAGGAAAGAAAACCGTTGTAGTATGGCCAAATTTTGAACCCTTAATAGTAGAAAAAGAGCTTGCTGAAAAGCGACAATTTAAACTATTAATCAACGGTGAGGTTGCCTGTGTTTGGGCAGTTGCTTTTTCCGATGAACAAATTTGGGAAGAACGTAATACGGATACTGCGGTGTACATTCACCGTATTGCTACCAATCCAAAGTTTAGAGGTCAAAATTTTGTAGGAGTTATTGTAGACTGGGCGAAAGAATATGCTAAATCCAAGGGAAAGCAATACGTGCGTTTGGATACCTTAGGAGACAATACTAGACTCATTACTCATTATACAAATGCAGGATTCGAGTTTTTAGGGCTATTCGATTTAAAAAATACGGACACACTTCCGGCCCATTACAAGGAAGCCCCTGTTTGCTTATTTCAAATCGATTTAGGAGCTTAAAATTATGCAACCAAGAATAATTCAAGGAAAAGAAAAAAAGAGTATCGGTATGTCTGTAGTGATGAGTTTAACAAACAATCTAACCGGTAAACTTTGGAGTAATTTTATGCCGAGAAGCGTAGCGGTTAAAAATAGGGTAGGAGAGCATTTTATTTCGCTACAAGTATATCCACCCGAGTATCATACTGCTTTTAAGCCAGAACTTGAATTTAGGAAATACGCACTTGCGGAAGTATCTGGCTGTAGTACTATTCCTGAGGGTATGGAAGAATTTACAATCAAGGCTGGACTATTTGCTATTTTCGATTACAAAGGAGCAAGTGGCGACCCCAGTATTTTTCAATATATTTATGCCGATTGGTTACCTAAATCTGAGTATCGTCTAGATAATCGCCCTCATTTTGAAGTTTTAGGAGCTAACTACAAGAACAACGATTCCAATTCCGAAGAAGAAATTTGGATTCCTATAAAACAACTATGAATCAAACACAGAAAGCACCTTGGTATTATCTATTACTATTGATACTAGCTGGGGAAAGTGTTTTTATAATTCCATTTGTGCTTCCCCGTGTGTTCAGACCTACCGTGCTGGATGTATTTACCTTGGATAATACACAGCTTGGATTATGCTTTTCGGTCTATGGATTTGTTGCCTTGGTTTCTTATCTTTTTGGTGGGCCTTTAGCAGATAAGTATCCTCCGAGAAAACTGATTGCCGTTGCACTCTGGATGACCGCCCTTGGAGGATTAGTATACGCTACCTTTCCGAGCTATTTTGTTCTTAAAGTATTGTATGGCTATTGGGGCTTTACCACAATTTTTTTATTCTGGGCAGCTATGATAAAAGCGACACGAGTTTGGGGAGGGGCAAACTCACAAGGTAAGGCCTTTGGATTTTTGGATGGTGGCCGTGGTTTGGTTGGTGCTTTGTTCGGAACCTTGGGCATACTTATTTTTTCCATTTTTATCACGTCTGAAATTGCCGAGGCTACGGTGGCAGAAAGCAGAGCTGCATTTAGATATGTAATTTTGGTATCCTCAGGTATTGTGGTGGTGGTTGGCTTTTTAGTTTGGTTTTTTATGCGGATGGATAAAGCGTTGGAGCAGGCTATTATTTTAGATAAAATTACCGTTTCTCAAATCAAGGAAGTGCTGAAACTGCCTGCCGTTGGTTTGTTAATGGTGATTATTCTCTGTGCTTATGTAGGGTATAAAATCACCGATATATTTTCGCTCTACGCTCAAGATGTAATGTTGTACGATCAAGTACAGTCGGCTCAGGTAGGAACTTTTTTATTATTCATACGCCCCATAGTAGGTGTGGTTATAGGTATTTTGGCAGACCGCTCACAAACTACCTATTGGTTGTTGGTTAGTTTTGTTCTTTCTTTCTTTGGGGCTTTGTTATTTGCAACGGGATTAATTTCCGACTCGTCCACGGCCTTGTTTTTTATATCAACCTTAGTGGTGGCAACCGGAGTTTATGCGGCACGTTCCTTATATTTTGCAGTTATGAATCGTGGCAAGATTCCATTAGTATTAACAGGTACGGCTGTAGGACTTATTTCCATAGTTGGCTATACGCCCGATATTTTTGCAGGACCCGCGATGGGCTATCTACTGGATGCCAATCCCGGTCCTATAGGTCATCAGTGTGTTTTTGGAATGCTGGCCATATTTTCTTTGGTAGGAGGTATTGCGGCGTGGTATTATTATAAATTATACAGAAAGTAGCTCACTACCTTATGAAAAAGAACTTAAACTTAGTGCTTTCTGGAATCATCGTAATTATCGCGGGTTGTGTCTATGGTGGTCATCCATCTTATCTAATGCCTTTGATTTTGGATTTTCAGGTAGAAGCTTTGGAGTTAAAGAATATGCTCCGTGCTGTTATGGGAATTTATATAGGAATTGGGATATTTTGGTTACTGGGCACTTACAAAGCTGAACTTTGGTATGCCGCTACATTGAGTAACGT
>JBLICT010000140.1:0-8196 GCA_047632415.1 Maribacter sp. | reverse complement strand
GACCAATTACGATGATAGTTTTAAAGGAATGCACATCGTTTTTAACAAGGATAATATCACCGACACCTTGGGTGAAATTCTTTCCAAAGCCGGCAAAAAACAGATTAGAATAGCAGAAACTGAAAAATACCCCCACGTTACCTTCTTTTTCTCTGGTGGACAAGAAGCCCCTTTTGATGGGGAAAGTAGAATTTTAAGAAATTCCCCTAAAGTAGCTACCTACGATTTAAAACCCGAAATGAGTGCCTACGAACTTACCGATGCCTTGGTAGAAGATTTAAAGAAACAAGAGGCTGATTTTATTTGCCTAAACTTTGCCAATGGAGATATGGTGGGACATACCGGTATTATGGAAGCTGCCATAAAAGCATGTGAAGCCGTTGATATATGTGTGAAAAACGTAATAGAAACCGGATTAGCTAACGGATACTCAACCATACTCATTGCGGATCACGGTAACTGTGAGACGATGATCAATCCCGATGGTTCGCCCAATACGGCACATACCACGAATCCTGTACCTATTATTTTGATAGACCCAGAATTAAAACAAATTCATGATGGTGTTCTTGGCGATGTAGCCCCTACCATTTTAAAGATGATAGGTGTGGAACAACCGGCGAGCATGACCTGTACCTCCCTGGTTTAAAAGAGGATTCCCCATAATTGGAGTATAAAAAAGTATTGTTTTACCTTTGTACCCTATGATTAAGATAAAATCGGCCGAAGAAATTGAATTGATGCGCGAAAGTGCATTAATTGTATCAAAAACCCTAGGAATGTTGGCAGCTGAGGTAAAACCTGGTGTAAGCACACTAGCGTTGGATACCTTAGCAGAAACCTTCATCAGAGACCATGGTGGTGTGCCCGGTTTTCTCGGATTATATGACTTTCCTAATTCTTTATGCATGAGTCCCAATGCACAAGTTGTACACGGAATTCCGAATAAAGAACCACTGCAAGAAGGTGATATCATATCCATTGATTGCGGTGTTTTAAAAAACGGATTTTACGGTGACCATGCCTATACGTTTGAAGTTGGAGAGGTAGCCCAGGAAACCAAAAAATTACTTCAGATTACCAAAGAATCGCTTTATGTTGGAATCCGCGAGTTTAAAGCCGGCAATAGAGTTGGAGATGTTGGGTACGCGATACAAAAATTTACCGAAGACCACGGATACGGTGTTGTACGGGAATTAGTAGGACACGGTTTGGGCAGAACAATGCATGAAGATCCTGAAATGCCTAACTACGGTAAACGAGGGAGAGGGAAGAAATTTGTAGAAGGTATGACCGTAGCAATTGAGCCGATGACCAATTTAGGCACAAAAAGCATTAAGCAATTGAAAGATGGCTGGACTATTCTGACCGCTGACGGCAAACCAAGTGCACACTTTGAGCACAACGTGGCCATTGTAAACGGAAAACCAGAACTACTTTCCACCTTTCAATATATTTATGATATGTTGGGAATAAAAAGTAATGAGGAAGATGAATTCAGGCAAACCAAACTCCAGTCTTAAGGACTTCGTCTAAATGAAGAAAATTTTTAAATTCTTCCTCAATTTCGTACCAAGACCGATTCTCATACAATTCAGCTATTTCGTAAGGCCTTTGTTTTCATTATATTACCGAGGCACTGCGTATACCGATCCCATTGATGGTAAAAGATTCAAGAGCTTTTTGCCATACGGCTACGAAAATCCAAGAGAAAACGTACTATCCCCTTCTACCCTATCCTTAGAGCGACATAGATTGCTCTGGCTTTATTTAGAACAAGAAACTAATTTCTTCCAAAAGCAACTTAAAGTCCTACACTTTGCTCCCGAACAAGCATTTTATAAGCGGTTTAGAGGGTTAACTAATATCAACTACACCACAACAGACCTGAATTCCCCTTTAGCGGATGTAAAGGCTGATATCTGCAAGCTTCCTTTTGAAGCTAATTCTTTTGATGTCATTCTATGCAATCATGTACTGGAACATATTCCTGACGATACCAAAGCCATGGAGGAGCTGTACCGTATCCTAAAACCACGTGGTTGGGGTATATTTCAGATTCCACAAGATATGAATCGAGCAACTACCTTCACAGATGACTCTGTTACCGATAAAAAGGAACGGGCTAGGATATTTGGACAATACGACCATGTGCGTATTTATGGTAGGGATTATTTTGAAAAACTAAGAAGTATTGGCTTTCATGTAACCGAGGTGGACTACACCAATACACTTACACCAGAAGAAATTGATAGGTATAGACTTGCAAAGGGAGAAATTATACCACTTGTAAAAAAGTAACTATTCCAGGATTAGGCTCTTAAACCCCTTGGTCAAAAATTCTTGTATGACGCCTTTGTCATCTGCGTAGATGATATAAGCATCTAAACTATCGTCCGATAACACGAGTTGTTTTGCTGCTTCTAAATCCATGGCCATGCATGCCGTAGCGTAACCATCGGCAGTAGCACAATCACCTGCCAAAATAGTGACGCCCAAAGTGTTCGAATTTTTGGTAAAACCCGTTATCGGATCTATCGTATGAACGTACTTTTGCCCTGTAGTCTCGTCTATCCTAAATTTTCTATAATTACCAGAAGACGCTAACGCTCTGTTATTTAACCGTATCGCAATTTTGGATTCCCGTTTGTATTCATTCTCAGGATTATCGATACCTACGGCCCATGGCTTATTTTTTATCGTATTTATTCCTTTTCCAACGACCTCTCCGCCAATTTCTATCAAATAATTCTGAATACCCTTTTCATCTAACAACACTGCCACCCTATCAATGGCATACCCCTTTGCGATTGCATTAAAATCAAAATAGATGTTTGAATTCTCCTTTAGCACTTTATGCTCCTGAGAGATTTGGACCTTATGAAAACCTACGAACTGCAACAAACTGTCTACGCTAATACTATCCATGAACATCTGCTGCTCTGGGCCAAAACCCCAAGCATTTACCAAGACGCCCACGGTAGGGTCAAAATAACCCTTAGTTACCCTATGTATTTCTTTAGATAACTCGAAGACATCTTGAAACATATGGTCTACCCGCAAGGTGGAATCTCCCCTATTGATTTTAGATATGTCCGAGTCAGGTATATAAGTCGATAAGGAGGTATTAACCACTTGGAATACCGAATCGATTTCTTGTTGATAATCTAAGTTTTTATCTGCTAAATAGATAATACTGTAAGAGGTTCCAAATACGCCTCCTCTAGACCCATTCTTAATTATCTCCTTTTTTTCCGAATTACAAGAAAACAGGAAACTGCAAAGGACAATTAAACTATATCTTTTCATTATTCAATTTCTAGTAAGCCATCGTAATCGACTATATAATCCTCATTAAGATAAACCGGTAAATTATAGTCCCTTGAGTTTACCAAGCCCACGGCAGCATAAAATGTGCGTGCTTCAAACTTTATAGCATGATCTCTCATTTTATTAAGATCGGCCCTAAAAAATTCCATATCCTTGGGGTCTCCAGGATAACCAATACTCTTAACCACTACAAAGTGTAACTTCTTGTCCAAAGTGCAAACAAACTGAGGATTCTTCTTTAACTCGCTGTTTACTGACAAAAATTCAAACCCCGATTCCTCGAGCTGCTTGCCTACAATATTCATTGCTAAATTATGTAACTCTTGTTCTGTTAGTATATGCATTATCTAGTGCTCTATTTACGTACCTTAATATAAAACCGGTTATAAAAAAACCGATATTATTTATATCGGTTTTTATTAATATTAAAATCTACTTCGTCTTAAAACTAATAACAGGATATAAGATTAACCACCAAAGTCATCAAAACGGATATGTTCGTCTGCAATACCGTAATCTTCACCCATTTTCTGAACCGCCTGATTCATTAAAGGTGGCCCACAGAAGTACAACTCGATATCCTCTGGAGACTCGTGAAGGTCCAAATAGTTGTCAATAACACAATTATGGATAAACCCAACAAAACCATCACCGGGCGCATCTAAACTTTCTTTTATTTTCCAATTATCTTCTTCAGCTGGTTCAGAAAGTGCTAAATAAAATTTAAAGTTTGGAAACTCCTCCTGTAACTTATAAAAGTGATCCAAGTAGAACAATTCTCTTTTAGAACGACCACCATACCAATAGCTAACTTTTCTATTTGTTTTTAATGTTTTGAATAAATGGTACAAATGAGACCGCATTGGAGCCATTCCTGCACCACCGCCCACATACAACATTTCTGAATCGGACTCATTAATGAAGAACTCACCATAAGGTCCAGAAATAGTAACATCGTCACCTTCTTTTAATCCAAAAATATAAGACGAAGCGACACCAGGATTTACATCCATCCAACCATTCTTAGAGCGATCCCATGGTGGTGTAGCGATACGTACATTTAACATGATTTCTCTTCCTTCAGCAGGAAAAGAAGCCATAGAATATGCGCGTTCAACAGTTTCAGGATTTTTCATCACTAAAGGCCATAAATTGAACTTATCCCATTCTGCCTTAAATTTATCTGGTGTCTCATGCTCTTCAGGATGGGCAGTAATATCCATATCTGCAAATTTAACCTCGCATTGTGGAATCTCTATCTGAATATAACCTCCCGCTTTGTAACCCATATCTTCCGGAATTTCAACTACAAATTCCTTAATAAAAGAAGCAACATTATAGTTACGAACTACTTTAGCTGGCCATTTTTTAATTCCAAATACTTCCTCAGGAATAGTAATCTCCATATCCTGCTTTACTTTTACCTGACATGCTAAACGAGCTCCATGACCCAATTCCCTTTTGGAAAAGTGAGGTGTTTCTGTAGGCAAAGCTTCACCGCCTCCAGACAGCACATGACATTCACATTGTATACATGTTCCCCCACCACCGCAAGCGGATGGTAAGAATACTTTTTGCGCACTAAGTGTAGTAAGCAAAGTGCTTCCAGAAGCTACTTCAACCTTCTTTTCACCGTTTATGGTAATGGTCACAGGACCAGAAGGGGATAACTTCTGTTTTGTAAACAACAAAATCGAAACCAAAATCATGAGTAGCACTAAAAAGGCTACAACAGTAATCATTATTGTTCCAACTGTACTAGTAGCTAAAATCATCCTTTATTTATTTATATCGTTATAAGAAATTTCCTTTTCATCTATATCCTTTTTCAACTTCTCTGCCTCATCTGAAAGTATCTCCGTATCCTCCATTTGTTGTGCACTTTCGCTCACGACTTCTTCAGGAGTCTCTTCTCCGCCTCCGGTTAGCATACCTCCAAAACTTTGGAATCCTATACCCATTAAACCTGTGGTTATAAAAGTGATACCTAAACCTCTTAGCGGTGCAGGAACATTGGAATATCTTATCTTTTCTCTAATGGCTGCTATTGCTAGAATAGCCAAAAACCAACCTATTCCAGAACTAACACCATAATTCAGTGCCAAACCAAAAGTTTCTATTTCTCTTGCCTGCATAAATAGGGAACCTCCCAGAATTGCACAGTTCACCGCTATCAATGGTAAAAAGATACCTAAGGAATTATAAAGCGAAGGGGAGAATTTTTCTACTATGATTTCTACCAATTGCACCATAGTTGCAATGGTTGCAATGAACAGTATAAAAGATAGAAAACTTAGATTGTAATCCGCATATTCCGCTCCTAACCACACCAAGGCACCTTCTTGCAACAAATACTTATCTAATAACCAGTTTAACGGAACCGTTACAGCCAATACAAAGATTACCGCTGCCCCTAGACCTACTGCGGTAGCTACTTTCTTTGATACTGCTAAATAGGAACACATTCCTAGAAACACGGCAAAGACCATGTTATCTATAAAAATCGATTTAAAAAAAAGTTCAATATGCTCTAACATAATTTCTTTGTATCTATTCGTTTAGTTTTCTTCTACCAATGCTGGGTTTCTTGAACGTTGTACCCAAATAATTAACCCTACAACAATCAAAGCAGCAGGAGGTATAATCATAAATCCGTTATTCTCATAGCCAGTAGCATACAATCCAGTTTTCATGATTGGGTCACCTAAAACAGGATATCCCAAAAGTGTGCCCGAACCTAGTAATTCTCTGAAAAAACCAACAATAATAAGAATTACTCCGTAACCCAAAGCGTTTCCAATACCATCTAGAAAAGACTTCCATGGACCATTTGCCAATGCAAAAGCCTCAAAACGTCCCATGATGATACAATTGGTTATAATTAAACCGATAAAAGCGCCCAAGGTTTTACTGAGCTCATAAGCATAGGCTTTCAAAACTTGATCTACGATAATCACCAAGGTCGCAACGACAATTAATTGCACGATGATTCTAATTTTAGAGGGGATAATATCTCGCATTAGGGATATCACTACGTTTCCAATCCCCATTACGAAAATTACCGAAATAGCCATCACAATGGATGCCTCTAATTCTGCAGTAATCGCCAGTGCAGAACAAATACCCAATACCTGTATGGTAATTGGATTGTTATCCGTTAACGGATCTAAGATTAAACTAGCATCTTTTTTTGTAAGTAAGGCCATAGTTATTTAACTCTAATAGTTTCTAAATAATCTTTATACAGATTGACACTCTCTTTAATCATGACCGCAACACCGTTTCCAGTAATCGTGGCACCTGCCAAGGCGTCTACCTCATTATCATCCTTTATGTTGTTTAAAGGATCATTATTCCCTTTGGCAACAGCAATACCTGCGTACCGGGTGCCATCCAAAATACTTTCCCCTGTAAAGTCGTCCATGAAGTAGCGCATTTTAATATTAGCGCCCAACCCAGCAGTTTCCCCTTTATGATCAAAGTAAACCCCTTGAACAGTCATCGTTTCATCTAAGGCAATATATCCCCAAATAGCATCCCACAAGCCTTTTCCGTACATAGGTATGATATAGGAAGACTTACCGTCTTTCTCCCCAATAAACAGCGGTAATTTGTAAGGTTCCCCCTTCTTCTTCGCAGAAAGTTGTTTTTTTAGGTCGATTAAGTAGGCCTCTTCATCTGGTGTAGTTTTACCATCTTCAAGCACTAATTGCTCCTTAATATAGGTAGTGAACTCTACTTCTACCTTATCCGTTGGAATCTGACTAACACTGCCTTTGTCATCTCCATTTTCGTTTACACCCATGGCGTAAAGGATATTCTGCTGCGTTGCAAAACGTTCATTTTCTTTAATTTGTGGGCTGAGTCCAGAAGCCAAGAAAGCCAAAATAGACCCTACCACTACAACCATAACGGCTGCAAAAATAACGGTGTAACTGTTTTTATCTGTATCTAATGCCATAACTAAACGGTTTCTGCTTTAAGTTCTTTTGCCGCACTATCGGAATCCCTAGGAAGTACAACGGCATTTTTAAATCTTTTCATTCTTCGTTTCACATTACCTTTAATCACATAGTGGTCAATTGTTGGAGCAAATACGTTCATTAATAATATGGCCAAGAAAACACCTTCTGGGTAGGCCGGATTAAAAACACGTATCATTACGGAAATAAATCCAATGAAGAATCCATAAATCCATTTTCCCTTGTTGGTCTGAGAACCAGTTACTGGATCTGTAGCCATATAGACGATACCAAACGCCAGACCACCTACAATAAGATGTTTCCAGAAATCGAAACTCATAAGTCCGTAAAACTTATTCGTTTCGCCAATCCATCCCAATTCTACAACTTGATTGAAAATCAATCCCATAACCAAGGAACCTATTACGGCACTCACCATAATTCTCCAACTTGCTATTTTGCTAAAAATCAAGAACAAACCACCTAATAAACATAAAAAGGCAGACGTCTCACCAACAGATCCCGGAATAAAACCAAAGAACATATCTGATATACTGTATTTTGCACTCATGGCCGCTTCATTATTCTGAGCCAAATACCCTAGTATCGTTTCACCAGAAATAGCATCTACATTATCCGCTCCTGCCAAAATCTGCTCTGAGCGCTCTCGCGCTTGGTGCACCCAAACCTTGTCTCCACTCATCCAAGTAGGATATGCAAAGAATAAAAACGCTCTAATCGTAAGGGCTGGATTAAGAATATTCATTCCGGTACCTCCAAATACTTCCTTACCGATAACAACACCAAAAACAACTGCGACTGCCAACATCCATAACGGCGTATCTACAGGTACGATTAATGGCACCAACATTCCAGTAACCAAATAGCCTTCCTCTACTTCATG
>JBLICT010000139.1:0-8198 GCA_047632415.1 Maribacter sp. | reverse complement strand
GCTTTTACAGATAACGGTACAACTTTTTGCTCTTGAGCTTTGCTAGAAAATGCGCCAACAAAAAGAATCCAGAGGAAAAGTACGTAGTGTTTATTTGATTGCAAGGCTTTATATCCTATTTTTGTAACGATTTGGCAATCCAATGGGGCATTGGTTTCCGATGTCAAACTTACATATATTTTTTATTCCCTAAGTAGGGTATTACCATAATTTTAACCATAACAAGGGCTTTAAAAACCCATAAGAACATGAAAATTAAATTGCTTTTGTCCATTTTATTTTTAGCGTTTTCCTTGCTTTTATTTTCTTTTACACCTTTTTACAGCCAAACGGTAACGGTAGAGCCTTTCGTTGTAGTCTTGGATGCAGGGCATGGAGGTCATGATCCCGGTAATTTAGGGAATGGTTATCTAGAAAAAAACATCGCCCTGAATATTGTACTAAAAGTGGGCGAGCTATTGGGAAATAATAAAGATATTAAGGTGATGTATACGCGTAAAGACGATACGTTTATAGACCTTTTTGTTCGGGGAGAAATCGCGAACAAGGCAAATGCAGACCTTTTTGTCTCTGTACATTGTGATTCGCATACTTCGGATGCACATGGTGCAGGCACCTTTGTTTTAGGACTACATGCGAACAAACAAAATTTTGAAATAGCAAAAAAGGAAAACTCTGTAATTTACCTCGAGGATAATTACGAAACGCGTTATGCCGATTACGATATTAATGCGCCAGAATCTGTTATAGGTTTAACTATTATGCAAGAAGAATTTTTAGATCAGAGTATAGCCCTGGCAAAAATGATTCAAGATAATTTTTCAGGAAAGTTAAAACGAAACGATAGAAAGGTAAAACAAGCTGGGTTCATTGTGCTTCATCAAACTTTTATGCCTAGCGTTTTGGTTGAAACTGGTTTCCTTACGAACAAGGACGAAGGAGCATATCTGAATTCTAATAAAGGACAAGTAGAAATAAGTACTGCAATTGCTAATGCCATTTTAAAATATAAAGGCGCTACGAAAGCGAATACTTTACCAGCAGTGGTGTCGAAAAAATCAGATGCTGTAGCTGATGCACAAAAAAATACTTCAGTCGAAGCCATTGAGAAGGAAAAGCAAGCTGCCGAGAAAGTATTGGTGCAAAATAAAGTGTTAGAAAAAGCAAAAAAGCCGATAGCCTCATCGCAAGAAGAAATAGTAGTGGATGACAAAGCTATAGTTGCAGTTTCTCAAAGAGATGAAAAAGATGCTGAGGTAACGAATGAAAAATCTGTTGCAGAAGTTAAGGAGGCTGAACGAACCGCTGCTAATGTGGTTTTTAAAGTACAACTAATGGCTAGTGGTAAGGATTTGTCTTCTGATTCACCCTATTTCAAGGGATTAAATCGTATCTCAAAAGAACCTTATAACAAGCTGTATCGTTATTTGTATGGGGAGACTCGTTCGCATCGTGAAGCTGAAATGATGAAATCTAAAGCAGCCTCAAGAGGGTTTTCGACTGCTTATATTGTTGCTTACCGAGATGGTGTGAGGATTGCCATCGGAGAGGCACTACAGGAGGTTTCGCAATAACCGTAATTATTATAATAATTATTTCTAATTTTGTTATAACCTTAAATCCATTTTTTTGAAACTATCCAGGGAGCTTAAAACAGGAATAATAGTAATAGGAGGAATCTTACTTTTTATCATGGGATTTAGTTATCTAAAGTCAACTCCTCTTTTTGACAATAGTAGAACACTTTATGCGGTGTATCCAAATGTAGGGGGATTGCAATCCGGGACCGTAGTGTCGATAAATGGGTATGGTGTAGGTAAAGTAAACGACGTTCGTTTTATAGATACCCAAGGTAACTTAATAGTCAAGTTTACCGTAAGCAGTGAATTTCAATTTTCTAAAAATAGTACCGTAGAGCTTTACGATACGGGTATTATAGGCGGTAAGGGATTACAGATTATGCCTATTTTTGATAACGCACCCAATGTACAATCCGGAGATACACTAATTACCGAGACAAGACCTGGACTTACAGAACTGGCTCAGCAAAAACTAACACCTTTATTCAAAAAGTTTGAATCTGCGGTTACAGATGCAGATTCTGTTCTGATTAACGTAAACGATGTATTGGATACAAAGACAAGGAGCGATTTAAGAAAAGCAATCAACGGTTTAAGTGAACTTATGGTAAGTCTTAACGGTAGCGCCAGTACATTGGATAAGCTGCTAAAGGAGAACCAAGGCAAGTTGGGTAGTTCCTTGGATAATTTTGATGTGCTTACCTCCAATTTTGCCAAGCTGTCAGATTCGCTCAATAATGCAGGGTTGGGAAGTACCTTGTCTAGCTTACAATCAACCGTTGCGAGTTTGGATACTATTATGTCGAGATTAGAAAAAGGGGATGGTACCTTTGGTAAGCTAATGACCGATAAAGAATTGTATTCCAATCTAAATAGCGCTTCAAGGGAGCTCGATTTGCTTTTGCAGGACTTTCGTTTGAACCCCAAACGCTATGTAAACGTTTCGGTCTTTGGTAAAAAGCAATCGGAATATGCGGTTCCTGAAGATGACCCCGCAGAAACCATAGAAAATTAATTTATGCAGTATATACCTAATATCTTATTTGCCATCCTCTTACTTTTTGGAATTGGCTTTTTTGTGAGGAATGTGTTTCGTTTAAAACGAAACATTTTTTTAGGAAAAGACGTGGAGGTAAGTGATAATACTTCTCAGCGTTGGAAGAATATGGCTAATATTGCTCTTGGGCAGAGTAAAATGGTGGTGAGACCTATTGCTGGTTTCCTTCACATCATTGTATATGTAGGTTTTGTTATTATAAATATTGAAGTGCTTGAAATTATTATTGACGGACTTCTAGGTACACACAGAATTTTTTCCGGACTTGGACCTTTGTATAATGTTTTGATTGCTTCTTTTGAAATATTGGCCTTTTTAGTCATTGTAGCGGTGGCACTTTTTTGGATACGAAGAAATATTATTCGTTTAAAACGTTTCTTAAAGCCAGAGATGGAGGGATGGCCTAAAAAGGATGGTAACCTTATACTTTATATAGAGTTAGTTTTAATGTTTCTTTTTTTGACAATGAATGCTGCAGATTATCAGTTACAGCAAATTGGTGCTGAACATTATGCACAAGCTGGTTCTTTTCCTATAAGTCAGTTTATAGCATTTTGGTTTCAAGGACTATCCGAAGCTACGTTAATTGGTGTTGAAAGAACTGCATGGTGGCTGCATATTGCTGGTATCTTGTTCTTTTTAAACTACCTCTATTATTCCAAGCATTTACATATTTTATTGGCCTTTCCTAATACGTATTATGGTAAGCTTACACCAAAAGGTCAATTGCCAAATTTAGAATCGGTCACCAATGAAGTGAAGTTGATGATGGACCCTTCCGCAGACCCATTTGCAGCACCGGCTGAAGATGCTCCGGTTCCAGAAAAGTTTGGTGCATCGGATGTACAGGATTTAAGTTGGGTTCAATTGCTAAATGCATACACCTGCACGGAATGTGGAAGGTGCACGGACGAATGTCCTGCAAACCAAACGGGTAAAATGTTGTCCCCAAGAAAAATAATGATGGATACCCGCGACCGTTTGGTTGAGGTAGGGAAGAACATCGATGAAAATAATGGGGTCTTTAAAGATGATGGCAAGCAACTACTAGACGATTTTATTACTAGAGAAGAACTATGGGCGTGCACATCTTGTAATGCATGCGTAGAGGCCTGTCCAGTGAGTATAGATCCATTATCTATAATTATGGATATGCGTCAATATCTTGTTATGGAGCAGTCTGCTGCTCCTACAGATTTGAATAATATGATGGGGAATATAGAAAATAATGGTGCTCCGTGGCCCTTTAATCAAATGGACCGACTTAATTGGAGCAAGGAATCATAAACAGAAGAATATGTCAACTGAATTGAAAGTACCTACCATGGCAGAATTATTTGCTGCCGGACAACAACCAGAAATTTTGTTTTGGGTGGGCTGTGCGGGTAGTTTTGACGATAGGGCCAAAAAAATAACTAAAGCCTTTGTTAAGATATTGAACAAGGCGCAGGTCTCTTTTGCGGTATTGGGTACAGAGGAGAGTTGTACTGGAGATCCAGCCAAGCGGTCTGGTAATGAGTTTCTATTTCAGATGCAGGCTGTCACGAATATAGAAGTAATGAACGCCTACGGTATTAAAAAGGTAGTAACGGCATGTCCCCATTGTTTTAATACCATTAAGAACGAATATCCCGGACTAGGTGGTAGTTATGATGTTGTGCATCATACTCAATTCTTAAAGGATTTATTGGATGAAGGTCGCATAACCATGGAAGGTGGTGCGTTTAAAGGAAAAAGAATAACCTTTCACGACCCGTGTTATTTGGGTAGGGCAAATGGCGTATATGAGGCACCTAGAGAACTGATTAGGAAATTGGATGCAGAACTTGTAGAAATGAAAAGCTGTAAGTCTCGAGGATTATGCTGTGGTGCTGGTGGTGCGCAAATGTTTAAGGAATCGGAAAAAGGGGATAAGGAGGTAAATATAGTACGTACAGAGCAAGCTTTGGAAACCCAACCGGAAATCATAGCTGCAGGTTGCCCATTTTGTAATACCATGATGACCGATGGCGTAAAGAATAAAGAAAAAGAGGCATCGATTGCAGTAATGGATATTGCGGAGTTGATTGCCACCGCAGAGGAACTTTAAATAAACCCCAAAGATGTTAGTAGATTTTAACACATTGCCAGATACATCACGTATTTGGATTTATCAGGCCAATAGAAGCTTTGCTCCGGCCGAGTTAGAAGTCATTGGTACTGAACTTAATGATTTTATAGGACACTGGACCGCGCACGGAAAAGATTTAAATGCAGGTTATGAAGTGCGATACAAACGATTTTTGGTCATCGCTCTAGACCAAAGTGCACAATCTGCTACAGGGTGTTCCATTGATGCTTCAGTGCATTTTATTCAACAACTAGAAAAAAGATACAACGTAGTGCTGCTGGATAAAATGAACGTCTCTTATAAACAAGGTGAATACGTAGCCTATAAGACTTTGTTAGAGTTCAAGGCGATGGCAAAACAAAAGGCAGTTTCAAAAAATACCATTGTTTTTAATAACCTCGTAGCTACCAAAGGTGAATACAAAGAGCACTGGGAAGTTCCTGCTTCGGAGAGTTGGCATGCTCGTTTTGTTTAAGTTAAAACGGCTTTTAATACCTTGTTTTACTAGGTTATATCGATGAAATGCAATATTTTTCACTGTTTGAAGTTATCTCGATACAACTAAAACTCATGCGTTCATTTTTCATTTCACTTTTGTTTTTCATAAGTATGTATTCGGTCAGTGGGCAAAATCCGTTAATGACAACCGATAGCCTTGCGCAACAGCAATGGGTAGACCTTGAATATAGCGGTATGACCTTGGAACAAAAGATAGGGCAACTCTTCATGGTAAGTATGGCATCCAACCAAAACAAAGCAGCAACAGATAGAATAAAGGATTTGGTAGTTGAGCACCAAATAGGCGGCGTTATATTTTCAAACGGAGGCCCCGTACAGCAGGCTAAACTATGTAATGAGTATCAATCGGTTTCTAAAATACCGCTGCTTATAGGTATGGATGCAGAATGGGGACTTGCCATGCGATTGGATTCTACCTATGCGTTTCCGTGGAATATGACTTTAGGAGCAATTACAGATAACAAAACAGTCGAAAAGGTTGGACGACAAATAGGTATCCATGCCAATCGACTAGGAGTACATATCAACTTTGCGCCAGATATTGATATAAATACAAATCCAAAAAATCCTATAATCGGAAACCGTTCCTTTGGGGAGAATAGAGAGAATGTAGCGGATAAAGGTGTCGCCTTTATGAAAGGGATGGAAAGTGTAGGTGTCCTGTCAAGCGGAAAACATTTTCCTGGTCATGGTGATACTGCGGTTGATTCACATCATGCCCTACCGATTCTCGATTTTTCAAAAGAACGTTTGGATAGTTTGGAACTATATCCGTTTAAAAAATTAATAAAAAATGGGTTGAGCAGCGTTATGGTGGCTCATTTAGAAGTGCCCGCGCTGGAACTAAAAAAAGGCTTGCCGTCATCGTTATCTGAACAGATTATATCAAGTATTCTAAAAGAGAAAATGGGTTTTAAAGGCTTGGTGTTCACCGATGCCCTAAATATGAAAGGAGCAGCTGATTATGGCACTAATGGAGAAGTGGAACTCGCTGCGTTTGTAGCTGGGAACGATATTTTGTTGATGCCCGAGAATTTAGCAGAAGCAAAGGAGAAACTAATAAAGGCATACAAAAAAGGTAAGATTACTGAGCAACGCTTATCAGAGTCGGTGAAAAAGATACTCATGGCCAAGTATAAGGTTGGCCTATACGATTATCAACCAATCAAGCTTAAAAACTTATATAAAGACCTAAATGCTATAGAAGACGATGTAGTCTATGAAGAGGCAATAGAACAGGCGATTACCGTTTTAAAAAATGAGTTCGATATTCTTGCACTAAAGAATTTACAGAATAAAAAGATTGCCTACGTAAAGTTTGGAGATGCTCCAAATGATGATTTTGTGGAGACGCTGAAGAAATATGCCAGCGTAACACAAGTAAATGGTAGCGATCTAGCTACGCTTAAGAAAAAGTTGTCCGATTATAATTTGGTAATCATAGGCCACCATAAGAGTAATGCAAGTCCATGGAAGTCATATCAATTCTCAAAAACAGAACTTTCGTGGCTTCAGGAAATATCAAATCTAAGATCATCCAACCTTGTGCTATGTGTGTTTGCAAAACCATATGCACTTTCACAAATAGCAAGCTTTCAAAATATTGATGCTGTGGTGATGTCCTATCAAAATAGTCCCATTGCCCAGCGAAAGACTGCGGAATTACTTTTTGGAGCTATTCCATCATTTGGAACCATCCCAGTAAATTCTAGTTCGGAGTTTCCCATGGGTACGGGTATTCAGTTGAAATCCTTGAAAAGATTGGGATATACCCATCCGGAACGCGTAGGGATGAGTTCAACAGGCTTAGCTGCGGTAGATAGGTTGGTTCAAAATGGCTTGGATAGTCTAATGTTCCCAGGTGCGCAGGTACTTATAACTAGAAAGGGAAAAGTAGTTTACAGTAAAAGTTTCGGTAAACCTACGTATGAGTCAAAAGATAGTATTTCCAATGCGTCAATTTACGATTTAGCATCCCTTACCAAGATACTTGCCACCTTGCCCATGGTCATGAAAATGGAGGAGGAAGGTAAGATAGCCCTGAACGACACTTTTGAAGAGTTGGAGCCGCGGTACATCGATACAGAAATAAAAAATGTTACGGTATTAAAGGCTTTGTCCCACTACGGTAGGTTGCCCGCATGGATTCCGTTTTATATTAATACCTTGGATGAGGATAAAAAACCATCTAAGCTATTATACAGAACGGAACCCACGCCAGGTTTTTCTAACAAGGTGTCTGACAATCTTTACATTATCGATTCCTATAAGGATTCTATTTATGACCGTATTGGCCGCCAAGATTTGAAATCCAACCGATACCGGTATAGCGATGTGCCTTACTATGTAATGAAGAAATATGTGGAAGATACCTACGAGGAACGTTTGGATAAGCTTTCCAATGATTTTTTGTATGCTAGGTTAGGTGCCAATTACACAGGATATAATCCTTTGGACAGGTTTTCAAAAAATCAAATTGTTCCATCTGAGGAAGATACGTATTACCGGTACCAAACTATTCAAGGCTATGTGCATGATATGGGTGCCGCTATGCAAGGTGGGGTAGGAGGGCATGCTGGTCTCTTTAGCAATGCCAATGATATTGCCAAAATAATGCAAATGTATTTACAGCAGGGATATTACGGTGGTACGCAGTTTTTCACCTATCGAACGGTTGAGAAATTTAATAAATGCTATTTCTGTGATAAGAATATAAGACGCGGTGTAGGTTTTGATAAGCCACAATTGGAAAATAGCGGCCCTACCTGTGGATGTGTCTCGAGAAAGAGTTTTGGCCATAGCGGTTTTACAGGAACCTATACCTGGGCAGATCCGGAAGAAGAGATTGTCTATGTATTTTTATCAAATAGAACCTACCCGACCGCCTCAAATAGGCTTTTAGTTAAATCTGGGTTAAGAACAAGGATTCAGC
>JBLICT010000138.1:0-8203 GCA_047632415.1 Maribacter sp. | reverse complement strand
ACTGGTGAAATTGAAAGACACTCCGCTCATGCTGTTGTATTAGGTACAGGGGGTTATGGAAACGCTTTTTACTTATCAACTTATGCAATGGGTAGTAATGTAACTGCTGCTTGGAAAGCGCATAAACGTGGTGCATATTTTGCAAATCCGTGTTACACGCAGATTCACCCAACCTGTATTCCAGTTTCTGGAGATCACCAATCGAAGTTAACCTTGATGTCAGAATCTTTAAGAAATGATGGTCGTATTTGGGTCCCAAAACATAGAAAAGATGTTGAAGCTATTCGTGATGGAAGTTTAAAACCAACGCAATTAGCTGAAGAGAATCGCGATTATTACTTAGAAAGACGTTATCCTGCTTTTGGCAACCTTGTGCCACGCGATGTTGCATCTAGAGCAGCAAAAGAGCGTTGTGATGAAGGATATGGAGTAAATAAAACTGGTGAAGCGGTTTATTTAGATTTCGCATCAGCATTTATGCGTTACGGAAAAGAGCAAGCGCACGTTAAAGGATTAAATGAAGACGATGATGCTTTAGTTAGAAAACTAGGTCAAGAAATAGTTAAGAATAAGTATGGAAATTTATTCCAGATGTACGAGAAAATTGTAAATCAAAACCCATACGAAACTCCAATGATGATTTATCCTGCTGTTCATTATACCATGGGTGGTATTTGGGTCGATTATAATTTAATGACGACCGTTCCAGGAATGTACGCAATAGGAGAGGCTAACTTTTCAGATCATGGCGCTAACCGTTTAGGGGCATCAGCGTTAATGCAAGGTCTAGCTGATGGTTATTTTGTATTACCATATACCATTGGTGATTATCTAGCTGATGATATACGAACAGGTCCAATTTCTACTGAAACAATAGAGTTTGACGAAGCTGAGAAAAGTGCCGCCGAAATTATAGATAAACTGGTGAATAATAATGGCACACATTCTGTAGATTACTTCCATAAGAAATTAGGGAAAATCATGTGGAATAAATGTGGTATGGCTCGAAATGAAAAGGATCTTAAAGAAGCGATTGTTGAAATTGCCGAATTAAGAGAAGAGTTCTGGAAGGATGTTAAAATTCCTGGCAAAGCCGATGAATATAACGAGGAATTAGCCAAAGCAGGACGTGTAGCAGATTTCTTGGAATTGGGTGAATTATTTGCTAAAGACGCACTAGTACGAGAAGAATCTGCTGGAGGTCACTTCAGAGATGAATATCAAACACCAGAAGGTGAAGCGATGCGCCGTAAAGAATTTCAATTTGTTTCTGCTTGGGAATATAAAGGAGAACCGAAAGATGCTGTGTTACATAAAGAAGACTTAGCATATGAAAATATAGAAGTTAAAGAGAGAAGTTACAAATAAAAAAGAGCTATGAATTTAACGTTAAAAATATGGCGTCAAAAAGGCGCTAGTGACAAAGGAAAGATAATTGATTATGCTATTGGTGATGTGTCTCCAGATATGTCCTTTTTAGAAATGCTAGATGTTTTGAATCAAGACCTCATAGAAAAAGGAGAGGAACCTGTTGCATTCGATCACGATTGTCGAGAAGGTATCTGCGGTTCTTGTTCTATGTTTGTTAATGGGCAAGCACACGGACCAGATTCCATGGTAACCGTTTGCCAATTGCACATGCGTAGTTTCAAAGATGGCGACACCATCTATATCGAACCTTGGCGTGCAACAGCATTCCCTGTAATCAAAGATTTAATCGTTGACAGAAGTGCTTTTGATAGGATTCAACAAGCTGGTGGCTTTATATCAGTAAACACCTCTGGTAACACACAAGATGCTAACTCCATACCAATAAATAAACATAATGCAGATATGGCTTTTGATGCTGCTACCTGTATTGGTTGTGGTGCATGTGTTGCAAGTTGTAAAAACTCATCTGCTATGTTATTTGTTTCTGCAAAGGTTTCACAATATGCACTGCTACCACAAGGAAAAGTAGAAGCGACTGATCGTGTTTTAAACATGGTAAAGCAAATGGATGAAGAAGGATTTGGTAACTGTACCAATACAGGAGCATGTGAAGTTGAGTGTCCTAAAGGAATATCTTTAGAAAATATAGCGCGGATGAACCGCGAATATCTTGGTGCCAGCCTTAAAGGTTAAACCAATACAGCTTAAAATAAATAGAAAATCCCATACTTAAACGTATGGGATTTTCTATTTTTAAGACATGTTCAAGAAATATTCGGAAGAACGTGTCATAGATACTCGCTTTAAAACCGAAGTTATTACCCATTTAAGAAATCAAGATATCTAAACTATCTTTAGAACAAAATGATTTTAAACATGAAGTACACCTCTAAACTTCCAGATGTACAAACGACTATTTTTACAACGGTAGGGAATTTAGCACGTAAACACGGAGCCATAGATCTATCACAGGGGTTTCCAAATTTCCCATCAGACCCAAACCTCATAGCACTTGTTTCTAAAGCCATGCAAAACGGGCATAATCAATATGCACCCATGCAAGGCCATTACGGACTTCGGGAAGCTATTTCAGAAAAAATTCTAAAAATACACGATTACGCATATCACCCAGAAACAGAAATCACCGTTACGGTGGGTGCGACACAAGCGATTTTCACAGCGATTACAGCCTTTGTCAATTCGGGTGATGAAGTAATTGTTGTAAAACCGGCGTATGACTGTTACGAGCCTGCTATTGCCTTGAATGGAGGAGTTCCTGTGTGTTTGCAGTTAGCACACCCTGAGTATTCTATCGACTGGGCAGATCTTCGAAATTTAATTACATCAAAAACTAAGATGATAATTTTGAACACGCCACATAACCCGACCGGACGTATACTTTCCAAAGATGATATGCTCATGCTCGAAGTGATTTTAAAGCCAACCGATATACTGCTATTAAGCGATGAAGTATACGAGCATATTATCTTCGACGGAAAAGAACATGAAAGTGCTTGCCGCTATCCCGATTTAGTTAATAGAAGCTTTATCTGTGCTTCTTTTGGAAAAACCTTTCATGTTACTGGATGGAAAATAGGCTATTGCGTAGCACCAGAACATCTTATGAAGGAATTTAGAAAAGTACATCAATTTGCCGTGTTTTGTGTAGATCATCCTGTACAAAGAGCTATGGCAAAATATCTAGAGAATGAATCTCACTATCTTGACCTCAACGACTTTTATCAGCAGAAAAGAGATTATTTTATTGATGGGTTATCGGGTTCTAACTTCAAATGGGAGCCTTCCAAAGGGACTTACTTTCAACTTTTAGATTACACCAATATTACAGATGATTATGATGAAGTATTCGCAAAAAGACTTATTATCGAAAAGGGATTGGCGAGCATTCCCATTTCATCCTTCAATCTTGACGGTAGAAACGATAATGTGCTGCGTTTTTGCTTTGCCAAAAAACAGGAAACTTTAGAAAAAGCCCTCGACATTCTCAACAAAATTTAATGCAAAGCAGCATTAACCTTCGTCATAAACTCAGATATCTTACTAGGTTCCAACCATCTGGTCACCACAACCATATCATTTTCCTTATCTATAACGATAAAATTCCCTCCAAATCCGGCAGCATAATAGATATCTTCTGATAACCCTTCCCAATGTCTATCTCCCTTTTTATTCAACCACCACATATAGCCGTAATTTATATTAGGATTTGATGGTGCTATAGCCTTCTTAATCCAATTTTCACTAATCAAACGGTCTTGCCTCCATGTGCCCTTATTCAAAAACAAAAGGCCAAAACGTGCCATATCCTCTGTATTGATAAAAAGTCCTGCGCCGGAATGCCCTCCACCGGTTACAGATTTTATTTCCAATCCATCAATCTCCGTCCAGGCGTGATCATAGCCATACCAGCGCCATGTTGTTGATGCCCCAATTCTATCCATAACACGTTCCTTAAGTACCAAAGGCATAGACTTACGCCATACATGTGTAAGCGCATAGGCCATCACGTTTACGCGAATATCATTGTATTCCATAAAAGTTCCTGGCTCCTTAGGTTTTTCAAACTTCCAATCGTCAATATCTCCTTCCTTTGGTGGTCTATCGGCCCAATCATTGCCACCCCAAATAGTTCCCGACCAAGCAGAATTCTGCTGTAGCAAATGCTCCCAACTAATTTTTGAATTATGATTTCCGCCAAAGGTTCCGTCCCAGATATACTGGCTAACTTTATCCTTTGTATTTACAATGAGTCCCTCATCAACAGCCAAACCGGCCATGGTACTCAAAAAACTTTTGGTTACACTAAAGGTCATATCCACACGTTTGGTATCTCCCCATTGGGCAATTACATACCCATTCTTAAGTATCATACCTGCTGGCCCTCCCCGCTTTTTGGTTGGTCCCATAATTTGGTGGAACGGCTCCCTTTCAAATCCTTTGAGGATAGCGATTCTTAAATCTCGAGAACCCAAATACTCGTTGGACTCTGCAAATGAAACAGCTTCCAGTAATCTTGAACTATCAATACTAAAATCTTTGGCCGATTTCTCTTCCCAAACAGCATTACGCTCTGGAAAATAATACTCCTGGGACTGTCCAACTAAAACAAAAGAAAATAGAAAGAAAATAGTGGTTAAAAATCTCATATGTAATTATATATTAGGTTAGTATGTTAGTTAAATCACACCTCATTAACCAATCGGTCTGTTTATCAGCTCCAATGTAATAGGGGTGGGTTCCAAACTTAGAGAAACCATGCCGTTGATAAAATCGTATGGCTTTTTCATTCTTCTCCCACACCCCGAGCCATACAAAACGTTTCTGTAAGTTCACGGCTATTTCTTGTACTTTTAGAAGTATAACTAAACCATGTCCGCAACCTTGAAAAGCCTCTATAACGTAAATACGCTCTAACTCAATACCATCAGCTTCTCTAAGCTCTGTTTGGGCTTGGTTTTGATTAAGCTTCACGTACCCTATAACTTGGGTGTCTAAATAAACAAAATAGAAAAAACTATCAGGGTTTCGTAGCTGTGATAATAACACCTCTTCATTAAACGCAATACTGATATACGCTTTAAAGTCATCAGGTTCGTTATCCTTCTCAAAAGCATTTATAAAAGTACTTTTGGAAATCGTCAAAAGCTTATCAATATCATTGCCTGTGCACTGTCTAAAATCTAAATCCACCCACTAAAGATAAAATATTTCTAACTAATTTGTTTCACTCGCAAGCAAGATAAAAGCAACTTGGGGCAAAATAATAGGCACAAAAAAAAGAGCAACTTGGGGAAGCTGCTCTTTTACTATCATTCTTATAAAAGAATGCTATAGCATAAATAACTTTTTGGTCAATCGAATGATACCGCTAAAGAAATCATTGTGATATACTTGTACTTTTTCTTGTGGCGCCATGGAGTTCTTATTAGATTAATTTTATGGTTTTACTTGGGTCGTATTATAGTTTTAACTCTATAAATATAACAGCTAACGCTTTTGAAAACCATATTATTGTTGTGAACCTATTCTAAAATGTTGTGAAAAAAAATAAGTGCTACTTTTCATCGACAAAATACAAGTATAACCTACTCCATTTTCATCTCGGGCACTGTCCCGTGTATAATAAGCTCACCCTCCGTAGCCGCTTTGATTTCCTCAACAGTAACACCAGGTGCCCTTTCCAATAATAGGAATCCACCCGAAATAATTTCTAATACAGCGAGGTTGGTCACAATTTTCTTCACACAACCCACACCCGTTAATGGCAAGGAACATTTTTTTAATAATTTAGATTCTCCTGCTCTGTTCGTGTGCATCATGGCTACGATGATTTGCTCTGCCGAAGCGACTAAATCCATAGCTCCTCCCATTCCCTTAACCATTTTACCTGGAATTTTCCAGTTGGCAATATCTCCGTTTTGGGCAACTTCCATTGCTCCAAGAATGGTCAGGTCTACATGCTTTCCTCTTATCATACTAAAACTAAGGGCTGAATCAAAAAAAGATGCCCCAGGTAAGGTGGTAATTGTTTGCTTGCCCGCATTGATGATATCGGCATCCTCCTCGCCTTCAAATGGAAAAGGCCCCATACCTAAAACACCGTTTTCACTTTGGAATTCTACACTTATGTCGTCCCGCACAAAGTTGGCCACCAATGTAGGTATTCCTATTCCTAAGTTAACATAATATCCGTTCTGTACTTCTTGTGCAATACGTTTTGCAATTCCATTTTTATCAAGCATGGCTTAGTTTCTTTGTCTTACGGTTCGTTGCTCTATTCTCTTTTCAAAGGTTTCTCCTTGGAATATACGCTGCACGAATATTCCGGGTATATGCACTTGATTAGGGTCTAGGCTTCCTGCGGGTACCAGCTCCTCTACCTCCACTACGGTAACTTTCGCAGCCCCGCACATACATGGGTTAAAGTTCCGGGCGGTTCCCTTAAAAATAAGATTACCTGCCTCATCTCCTTTCCACGCCTTTACAAGAGCAAAGTCTGCTTTATATGCCTCTTCCAATACATACATTTTACCATCAAACTCACGAGTTTCCTTTCCTTCCGCTACTTCCGTTCCGTATCCTGCTGGTGTAAAAAACGCGGGGAAACCACCTTGGGCTGCCCTACACTTTTCAGCAAGCGTTCCTTGCGGGGTAAGCTCTACTTCTAGTTCTCCACTTAACATCTGACGTTCAAACTCATCATTTTCGCCTACATAAGAAGATATCATTTTTTTTATCTGATGTTTCTGTAACAATAGTCCCAAACCAAAATCATCAACACCTGCGTTATTAGAAATACAGGTAATATCTTTTACGCCTAAAGCAACCAGATGGGCAATGGCATTTTCAGGTATTCCGCACAGGCCAAATCCTCCCAACATTAAGGTCATACCATCTTCTATTCCTTCTAGTGCCTCATGTACATTAGCAACCGTTTTTTGTATCATAACTTCGTACCTTATAGTATGTACAATTTACCGCTAATATTGATGTATTCCCAAAAAAAGACCCCGCATTTTGCGAGGTCAATCAATTATTTAGGTATGATAAATAATATTTACTTCATCAATCTTAAAAATCTAAATCCTCCAAATCCTCCTCTATGTCAGTATCTTGCCTTTGGTTTTCACTAAATTTATCGCAATCGACTTCTATAGACATATCCTCAGGTTTCTCAAAATCTTCTGTGGAGATACCAAGCTCCTCATTAGCGTAGTTCTTTTTCATATACAAGCCCCAAATAGGCAAAGCCATAGCGGCGCCTTGACCGTAGGTAATACTTTTAAAGTGGGTGGCACGTTCTTCCCCACCTACCCAAACACCGGTAACTAAATTAGGAACCATTCCCATAAACCAACCATCACTATTGTTTTGGGTTGTCCCAGTTTTACCTGCAATGGGATTCGTGAGCTCATATGGGTAACCGGTAATTGCTTTTTTGTAGACTGAATTGTCCTTATTATAACTATGTCGTAATCGTGTTCCCGATCCTCCTTGGGTAACACCCTTCATTAAGTCTACCATGGCATAGGAAACTTCCTTACTAAGCACATCCTTGGTCTCTGGTACATATTCATAAAGCACAGTCCCATTTTTATCCTCTATCCTAGTAACCATTACGGGTTTTACGTACACACCTTGGTTGGCAAAGGCACCATAGGCTCCGACCATTTCATATACGCTTACTTCCTCTGTTCCCAAGGCTATGGCAGGCACCGCTAAGATGTCGCCGGTAAAACCCAGGTTTTTTACAATAGATACGACCGATTTTGGCCCAACCTTATCTATGAGCTGCGCCGTAACTGTATTCACGGAATTTGCTAGCGCATATTTCAAAGTCATGTCCCTTCCAGAATACTTGAAATCAGAATTTCTAGGGCACCAGGGTTCCATATTACCATGTTTACCTGCCTCAATACAGTACTGGGTATCTGGAAACGTTTCACAAGGTGATAATCGCAATTGGTCTATCGCTGCAGCATACACAAAAGGTTTAAACGTGGAACCAGCTTGCCGTGATCCTTGAATTACATTGTCATACTGAAAATGCTTATAATCGATACCCCCAACCCATGCTTTTACGTGACCGGATTGTGGTTCCATAGACATCATTGACGCCCTTAAAAAGGTTTTATAATACCGAATGGAATCCATTGGTGTAAGTATCGTGTCTTTTTCCCGGGTATCACTTTTCCAGTCAAAAACGGTCATTTCTGTCTTTTTGGTAAACGACTCTCGGATTTCCTTTTCA
>JBLICT010000137.1:0-8283 GCA_047632415.1 Maribacter sp. | reverse complement strand
ATGTAGCAAATCTCCGGATTTGTGAAGTGTAAGCTTCCGAGGGTTCGAATCCCTTCTTCCTCCGCAATAAAAAGCCTCACGGTACTTGTAAGGCTTTTTTTATAGCTTATTTTATTTGAATATCACTATGAAGTTATTATATCAAACAATTAGTTTAATTATATGATATTCAAATAGTTAATTTTATTTGTTTATGGTTGATGTTATAGTTTTTTTGCTATAAATAAGGTCGGCTATTCAACAGGATAAATCCCATTTCAAACCTTATTTTTGCAAGATGGAAGAATGGTATTATTATCCTTTACTTGTTTTGGTTGGCTTTGTGGTAGGTTTTATAAATACCGTAGCTGGAGGTGGCTCGTTGCTGGCGCTTCCTTTTTTGATTTTTATAGGACTGCCATCTAATATAGCGAACGGAACCAATCGTGTTGCTATCGTAGTGCAAACTGCAATGGCTACGGCAGGGTTTAAAAGCAAAGGGGTTTCTACGTTTCCATTTAATGTGTATTTAGGAATTGCAGCCTTTTTTGGTTCTATTATCGGTGCCTATATCGCAGTAGATATTACCGGCGAGGTGTTTAACCGCATCCTGGCTATGGTCATGATAGCTGTGGTGTTTATTATAATTTTTAGCCCTAAAATGAGCATCGTTCATCTGGAGGAGCGCCTTATCGGAAAATACCTTTGGTTGGGTATCATCGCTTTTTTCTTTTTTGGAATTTATGGTGGTTTTATTAATGCGGGACTCGGATTCTTAATGATGCTGTTCTTACATTATGTGAACAGAATGTCTTTGGTTCGCTCCAATGCTACCAAAGTAGCGGTGGTATTTTTATACATGATTTCTGCCCTAGCTGTTTTTGCCTTCAACGATAAAGTCAATTGGAAAATAGGCCTTATTTTGGCTTTAGGTAATGGAAGTGGGGCGTGGTTCGCTAGCCGGTTTTCGGTAAAAAAAGGAGACGGATTCATAAAATATTTTTTAGTAGTCATGGTCGTAATTATGGCTGTAAAGCTTTGGTTTTTTAATTAATCGTATGTGGTTTAAGCAGGATGTAAGTAACCTCTTAAGAGATGAGTGTTGACGTTTATAACTTAGTCGTCCAAGTAAAAAAACAAGATAGCTTATAGTTATTTTTAAACCTGAACTTAAGCCTGAACTTGTTTTTGAATTTGAATTTGTGTCGTAACTTTGAAAAGTAGCTATTATAGACAGTTACGACAGCTTAAAACAGACAGACAGATGCCAGGATTTGAATTATTTGGGGAAGCAGAAAAAGCACAGGTGCAAGATGTATTGGATTCCGGTGTATTGATGCGTTACGGATTCGACGGAATGCGAAAGGGCCATTGGAAAGCAAAGGAGTTGGAAAAAGCGGTAGCAGAGCGCATGCAGACCAACTATGCACAATTACTCAGTAGTGGCACAGCGGCCCTCACCGTAGCTTTACAAGCTGCAGGAATCGGAGCAGGGGACGAAGTAATCATGCCTACGTTTACCTTTGTAGCAAGTTTTGAATCTATCTTAGCTATTGGCGCAATTCCTGTTTTAGTAGATATTGATGATACGTTGACCTTGAATCCTGTCGCTGTAGAGAACGCTATCACCACGAAGACTAAAGTAGTGATGCCTGTACATATGTGCGGATCTATGGCAGATTTATCTGCTTTGAAAGCTATTTGCACAAAGCATAATGTATTGTTGTTAGAGGATGCTTGTCAGGCAATTGGCGGAACCTACGAAGGAAAGCCCTTGGGTAGTTACGGAGACTTAGGCTGTTTTTCTTTTGATTTTGTAAAAACAATTACCTGTGGTGAGGGTGGTGCCATGATAACCAACAACGAAACTTATTACAAAAATGCAGATCACTATTCTGACCACGGACATGACCACTTTGGAAATGACAGGGGAGCGGAAAGTCATCCATTTTTGGGGTATAATTATAGAATTTCTGAACTCAATGCAGCAGTTGGTTGTGCTCAAGTACAGCGATTGGACGAATTTATAGCCATTCAAGAGGAAAATTACACTATTTTAAGGGAAGCATTGACCGGTATCGACGGCGTAACTTTTAGACGTGTACCAGAAGGTGGTGTGGAGAATTATTCCTTTCTGAACTTCTTTTTGCCGACGGAGGAATTAGCCAAAAAAGCACATAAAGCGCTTGGAGAAGCTGGTTTGGACGTTTGTTTTTATTGGTACGATAACAACTGGCACTATTACCGTAAATGGGAACATTTAACCAACTTGAAGACACTAGGTAAGTTTCCACAAGAAATTATAGACGGACTTCAGGATTATAGCAAAGCAGATTTTTCAAAGTCAGATGCATGGATGGGGAGGACGATATCCTCCTTGATAAAACTAAGTTGGACCAAGGAAGATGTTGCTAAAAGAGCTAAAACTATGGCGCAGGTTATTACAAAAGTGTTAATCGATTAAATTAATACGAAACGTAATCCACAATTTCCAATCCGTAACCAACAATACCAACTCTTTTGGACTGTTGGCTATTGGTCAGTAACTTCATTTTGGTAATACCTAAATCGTGCAGTATTTGTGCCCCAATACCGAAGTCCCTTGAATCCATCTCTATTTTAGGTGCTTTGTGAATCCCTTGTTTTTGCAACTCTTTAAGTTCTGCTAGGCGTGATAATAGGTTCAGCGACTCTGAATCTTGGTTGATAAAAACAATCGCCCCTTTTCCCTCTTTATTTATCGCCTTGAACATATTCTCCAATTTCTCATCGGGACTGTTGGTCAGCGTACCTAGAATATCATTGTTTACCAAGGTAGAATTAATGCGTGTAAGTACTTCATCTTCCTTGCTCCATATCCCTTTTGTCAGCGCAATATGCACGTGATTGTTTGTCGTTTGTTTGTAAGCGCGCAACCTAAATTCACCAAAACGAGTCATCATTTCGAAATCGGTTTCTTTATCGATAAGGCTATCGTGCTCCATCCTATAGGCTATCAAATCCTCAATGGAAACAATCTTTAAATCGAACTTTTTAGCTACCTTAATAAGTTGCGGTAACCGGGCCATGGATCCATCTTCGTTCATGATTTCGACAATAATACCTGCTGGCTGTAATCCTGCTAAGCGTGCAAAATCTATTGCCGCTTCGGTATGTCCCGTACGTCTAAGAACACCACCTTCTTTGGCTACCAAAGGAAAAATATGTCCTGGCCTTGCTAAATCGTGCGGCTTGGTTTCTGTTTCCGTAAGAGCTAAAACGGTCATAGCTCTGTCTGAAGCTGAAATTCCTGTAGTAACTCCTTTTCCCCTAAGATCTACGGACACTGTAAAGGCGGTTTCCATAGGGTCTGTGTTGTTAGTTACCATCATATGGAGTCCAAGTTCTTTGCACCTACCTTCTGTCAGCGGAGCACAAATAAGCCCCTTTCCATGTGTAGCCATAAAGTTTACGGTCTCCGGTGTTGCGAGTTCAGCAGCGGCTAAAAAATCTCCTTCGTTCTCTCGATTTTCGTCGTCAACAACAATGATGACCTTTCCTTTTTGAATATCTGCAATTGCGTCGCTTATGGTATCTAATTGTATGTTATGTTGCATTTTCGTTGTCATCAACTTTCTTTTTCTTGAATTTTTTGAATATCGTTTGGAAAAAATCTGTGATGATACCAAAGTTCATCATTCCCTTATCTTCTGTAGCCCTTTTTGTAAACCAAATACCTAAGGGTAACATAATCAATGTAGCTAACCAGGCTCCTAAAATAGGATTTATATTTCCTTCCTTCGCATAATTTCCTGCGAATACCCCAATAAAATAGTACACTAAAAACAGTACAATAGCAATGACCATAGGCAGCCCTAGTCCTCCCTTTCGAATAATCGCACCTAATGGAGCACCTACAAAAAATAGAATGATACAGGAAAAGGCCAATGCATATTTGCTATGAAGCGATAAGATATGAAGGTTATAATTCTTATATCTATTTTCCATCTCCTCCTTTTTGCCTCGAATAGAACCTAAAATACCTGTGATATCATTTTTTGCGTTATTCATCACCTGAATTCTTTGCCATTCCGGAAATATATGAAGGATATCTGCCTTTATGGAGTCTTGCTTTACCGGGTCTTCCTTAATCGCTTTTATTTTACCAGCTAGTATAGAGTCCTTCTTTAGACTGGCTTTATTTTTTACGGTGGTAGTGTCCTTAGGTTCTAAAGGGACAAAAAGACCAGATCTAGCGTTTATATTTTTGGAGAAGGCCCGTACAATCCTAAAATTATCTTTTTTTATGGAATCTATGTCCAAGGTAAGCCTAGAGATGTTTTTCATTTTAGCCGTACTAATATCGCGCTCTTCGTCCAAATCAACATTATTGAATTCTGATAAATCAATATTCATGATATACGTATCAAAATTTGCCTGTGCGAATGGAAATTTTAGTTTATTCTTGTTGTTTTCGGTGACAATATCCTCATAATAGTGCCCATCTGTGAGTAGTAATTGTAAGATATCAGAATTTTCATCGCTCTTTAATTCCCCTGTTTTTGCCTTTATTACGGTAGTGTTGATGTTGTTCTTACCTTTTTGATGGATGATCACATTTCGTAAAAAGCGATCGTTATCTCCATATTTTTCATCAACCTTAATATTCATGTCTGCGCCTTCAAAATCGCTAAATACACCTTCGGCTACGGCAACTGCTGGTTTTATTTTTGCGATATTTCGTCTAAGGTTGAATATTTTTCGTTGAGAGAGGGGAATAACGTTATTAGCAAAAAAGAAAGTAACACCACCTAGTAGGGTTACAAAGATGATTAAGCTTACCATGGCACGCTGCAAGGAAATCCCAGAAGCTTTCATGGCTGCAAACTCATAGTTTTCTGCCAATGTTCCAAAAGTGAGTATAGAAGAAAGTAGTACGGTTAAAGGAAGTACTTTTTCTGTAAGGTCTGGGATTAAATAAAAAAGGAACTTCCCTATAATGACGATATCAAGACCTTTTCCAGCCAAATCGTCTATAAAAAGCCAAATTGTTTGAAATATAAAGATGAACATCAATATTACAAACGAGCTGATAAAATTAAAAACGAACCTTGATAGTATATACCGATCTAGAATTCTCAAATGTTCTAATTTCTAATGATGTAGTAGTCTTTTTCCTTGTACTTTGCTTCATCAAAAGTAAATAAGGTTTTTGATAAAGGTTGATTTGTTTTAAAAGAATTAACAGTAATGGTAGTTTTTGTACCGTTTTTGCCTGTTTCAATAAGCTTATAGATATGCTTTGTTTCGATATCTATGCCTAATAATCTAGACCTTATTTCGGTATCTGAATCGATAGGGGTTAGTTTTACATATTGGATTTTTCTTCCTTGTACGTTTTGCAATATGTCCATCGCATAATTGTGCCCTGTTCTATAAAACGTAAGCATTTTTGAAGGTGACATGGAATTTTCATCCTCAGATAAATCTTCAATGGTCACTTCTTCATTTTCCGGTACGATGGTGTAGACTTTTCTACCGTCATACAATTGCTGTGACCCCAGATAGTTAAAAATATACTTTTCTCCAGCTAAGGTAACATCGCCACGTGTTTCTTGGTTAATATCCGCTTCTACGTTGTTTAGGTCAAATTTAAAGTCCACAAAGATATTATCATAGCTTTTGACCTTGGCATACACCTCGTCCAATAAAGCTTTTGCCTTTGTGGAGTTTTGTGCATGGGAAATGCTAGCAACCAATAAAAATGCGAATACGATACCTAATTTTTTCATCTATCTAAATCTATTTTGTAACTATAAATACTGAAAGCTACTATGCTACCTTTTGTATTATTTTTTCTTTGCCAATATTATCACACCCAGTATGCTTATTCGCTATCCAATAGTAGCTGTAGCGCAACGAGGTCCGGAACCAGTACTTGCCTTGCCTTGCTACCTTCAAAGGGCCCAACGATGCCAGCTGCTTCCAGTTGGTCAACTATACGGCCCGCGCGATTGTAACCAAGCTTTAATTTTCTTTGTATCAAAGAAGCAGAGCCCTGTTGTGCAATCACAATTACTTCTGCTGCTTCACGAAATTTGGCGTCCCGTTCAGAAATATTATTATCAACACTCGTGCCAGAATCCTCACCTACATATTCCGGCAGTTCATATGCTTCTGGATAGGCACGCTGGCTACCTATATATTCGGTAATTTTAGCTACTTCTGGCGTATCAACGAAGGCGCATTGTATGCGTGTAACTTCGTTACCTTGGGTAAATAGCATATCTCCACGTCCTATAAGTTGGTCCGCACCTTGGGCATCAAGAATGGTTCTAGAATCTATTTTTGAAGTTACCCTAAATGCCAATCGTGCTGGGAAGTTGGCTTTTATAATCCCTGTAATTACATTTACTGATGGCCGTTGCGTGGCAATTATCAAGTGAATGCCTATTGCCCTGGCGAGTTGTGCGAGTCTGGCAACCGGAGTTTCCACTTCTTTTCCGGCAGTCATAATTAGATCTGCAAACTCATCGATAACCAAAACGATATAAGGTAGGAACTTATGTCCGTCATTCGGATTCAGTTTTCTAGCCTTAAATTTTGTATTGTATTCCTTTAAATTACGTACCATGGCCAGTTTTAATAGCTCATAGCGATTATCCATCTCAATACAGAGCGAATTAAGGGTGTGAATCACTTTCGTATTGTCTGTAATAATAGCTTCTTCAGAATCTGGTAGTTTAGCTAGGAAATGACGTTCTATCTTATTGTAAAGCGTAAGTTCTACCTTTTTTGGATCTACCAATATAAACTTAACCTCAGCAGGATGTTTTTTATATAATAGTGAAGTTAATACCGCATTAAGACCAACTGATTTTCCTTGTCCAGTAGCACCTGCCATTAGCAAGTGCGGCATTTTAGCAAGATCTACCACAAAGGTTTCGTTGCTAATTGTCTTGCCAAAGGCAATAGGCAGTTCCATCTCGGCGTTTTGAAATTTTTTGGAGGCTATTACCGAACGCATAGAAACGATACTAGCATTTTTATTAGGTACCTCGATACCGATGGTCCCCTTTCCTGGTATTGGAGCAATAATCCGTATTCCTAATGCTGCTAGGGATAGTGCAATGTCGTCTTCTAAGTTTTTTATTTTGGAAATACGAACCCCTGCTTCTGGGACAATTTCGTATAAGGTTACCGTTGGACCTATGGTGGCTTTTATTTGGGCAATACCAATTTTATAGTTTTTTAGGGTTTCTACAATCTTATCTTTATTTTCTTCTAATTCTTCTTGGTTTATGGTAATGCCGCCCGTTACTCCGTGTGGGTCTAAGAGTTCTATGGTTGGGAATTTGTAGTTTCCTAATTCTAATGTAGGATCAAATTCTCCAAAATCGTCTACCAATTTATTTGCGAGTACATCTAATTCTTCCTGTTCCTCCACAACATGCTCCACTTCCATATTTAAGGTTGGCTCCTCTTCCTCTGGCTCTGTGGGAACTGTAATTTCAAAATCAGTAGCAATAGGTTCTTTTTCTAAATGTGGAATTTCTGTTTTATGGGTATAGGTGTCAATGATTACAGGCTCCTCGTCCAAGTTAACTGGTAGCATTTCTTCCGCTTTAGATTTTGTTTTGCGTGATGACCTAAATTCTGACGATAAGGCTTTTTGTTTTGATTTAAAAAATGATGCGACACCTTCTGGTGTAAGTTTAAATAAGCGCACGCCTATAAAAACAAGACCAAAAACCAAGAGAAGAAGCACGCCAATTTTTCCGGCATAGTCCTGTAGGAAATCGTTTATTTCATATCCTATTAAACCACCTAGGAGTGGACTGTCCGTGGCAAAAAAACCAAGGGTGACCGAAATCCATATAATGAAGATAAGTCCCCATATCCATTTTTTAAGGAGCCCTTTCTTATCTAAGCCCAAAAACATATAGATACCACTTAAACAAAGCAAAATAGGAAAAATCAAAGCTGATATCCCAAAGCCTTTGTAAACAAAAAAGTGGCTTACACTGGCACCAAATTTATTTAAGAGGTTCTTCGCTTGTTCGTTACGATCCTTGAATTCGGTTAACATGCTTTGATCCTCTTGCCAGGTAAAATAAAAGGAGATGAACGAGAAGAAAAGGGCAATGCTAAAAAGTGCTAAAAGGCTACCCAATATGATCTTGTTCTGTTTGGACAAGAGTAAGGGAGTTTTCTTTTTAGTAGGTGTGGGCTTTCTTTTGGTTGCCTTCTTTGCCATGAAACGATTTATTCTGGGGGCTAAATTACAAATTTACGACCTAAGCAGTCTGTATTGTAGGTTTAAAA
>JBLICT010000136.1:0-8297 GCA_047632415.1 Maribacter sp. | reverse complement strand
TAGCATATAACATATTTCAAGGATAGATATATTGATGAGAATCGAACAAACGAGAGGTTCAATCATCTAAGGATTAATAATCAGCAGTATAGTAATTTAGTGACCAATGTGCTACTTGAGCAAGATACTAGAGAATCTAGTATTATTATGGCTTTGTTTGTTATTGTTTACAGATACAGATACAGATACAGAAACAACTTATTTCATGGAAATAAAAACATCTTGAATTTAGATACTCAAGAAGTAAACTTTTATCATGCTAACCTGATTTTAACTAAAGTTTTAAATCGATTTTAAAGTGTTTAATTATATAGGGATAGAAGGCTACAACAATATTTTAAGGCATGCCAGTTCTATGGAAAACCGAATCTAAAACTACCCCACCCTTCATTAAAGCTATTTTAATCTATTTTATAACAAAAAATGTCAACAATAGTAACAGTTGAGGTTTTCATAAATCATTTAATACTTAATTCAAATTACTTTCAAATTTTAGACCATTAACTTCTGTAATCTTGAGTGATTTAGAATAGTTCAACAAGAATGCTACAGTTTGAGGTTGCGCTTTAACAAGTGTACAATCTTTAGTTTGCTTCGTGTATATATTTTCCATCTCTATTTTAGTTTTGTTTCACTACTAAAACGCCACATTAAATAATTGTAATCAAACCATTCGACCTCATGTCAATTAACTCGTTTATTAGACCTAAGGCACTATTAGTTCGTTAAAACTATATTGTTTTCGTTTATAATCTTTCTTAGGTTAATAAAGGCATAGTTGTCCTTTATGCTCCAATACTCATTTCGGCTATTATTGACAAAATAGAGACAACGAACAAACTGCCTATAAGTACAAGCATTTTATCGTAATTCAATTTCTTATTCATTCCCTATTTATTAATCAAAGGCAAAGCCAGTAAGCAACCTGAATATAAATGCGTAGAGAACTATTGCAAACATGACTAAGGTGAACCATGCAAAAGCCTTGAAATAGTGTTTAACAATATAGTTGCCAAGGTCTTGGAATCCATCTAAATAGACTTCTTTGATAAGTAGAATTGTTTTCATAATAATGGGGTTTTTATTTGAAACAAAGTTCAAGCAATAAACTGAATCGAATTTGATGATTCGACCAAATCAAGTTTATTCTAGGTTAAATACAATACAATACAATTTCAATAGATAGGCAAAACAGGCACTTAATCGACAAAAGGTTAATTTAACTTATACGGTTAAAAGTAAATTTTGGAGTTATAATCACAATAAAATAGGATTGTAAATTCTTTAACCTAAGAATTCAATTGAACAAGGGATTTTTATTTGAGAAGCACATATGTTGATATGGAGGTAAATTAGTTAAATATCCAGTCTGATTTGAAAAACAGAGAGGTTAGGCTACAACTATAGTCTAGGGGATACCCAATTATTAGGAAAACCGAATCTCAAATCACCCCCACCTCATCAATCCAGAATCCAAGCGAAATAGTTTTGGAATGCAATAACTATTATTTAAAAACACCCTTGTGAACACCATTTTAAATATAAAAACCCTAACAATCTAATTAATAGACTATCAGGGAATTTACTAGCGGTCTGGACGGGACTCGAACCCGCGACCCCCTGCGTGACAGGCAGGTATTCTAACCAACTGAACTACCAGACCGTGGCGTTTAGCGTGTGCAAATATATGGTGTTTATTCAATTGCACAAACATTTTCTTTTAAAATATGAACTTCATTATAAAAATTTATTTCGCTCCGTTAAAAATGTATTCAGTATGGTAGAAAAATCACCCTTTATATCAACGTCTATATAGTTGATTCTATATTGAGCACACTTCAGCTTTATTTCGTCCAGATAGCTCTTAACTCCTTCTTTATACGCTTCTTTTATATTGTCTGCATATAAATCCAAGTGCTCACCCGTTTCTACATCTATGTATCGCTTTGGTGTATTGTCAAAGTTGAAATGCAATTCGTGTTCTTTATCTAGAAGATGAAAAAGAACAACCTCATGTTTGTTGTATTTTAAATGCCTTAGGGCGTCAAACAATTCTTCATCTGATTTTTGTGTCTGAAACATATCCGTAAACAAGAAAATAAGACTTCGTCGTTTTATTTTTTCCGCAATTTGATGGAGGTAGGTGTAGGTCGCCGTTTCTTTTGTTGGCTCTGTGTCCCGACTTACTTCATTTAGTTTTGCCAATAACATTTGAAAATGGCGTTCGCTTCCTTTTTCTGGAGCGTAGTAATTATAAGCATTAGAGTAAATACTTAGCCCCACGGCGTCCCGCTGTTTTTTTAAAACATTCATCAGAGCGGCGATTGCGAGTACCCCAAAACCTATTTTGTTCAGGTTGTCTACACCTAGCTCTTTTATTTGCGGGTAGTACATGGAGGCAGAGTTGTCTAGAATCATGTGGCAACGTAAGTTGGTCTCTTCCTCGTAGCGTTTGGTATATAGTTTATCTGTTTTAGCAAATAGCTTCCAATCTATGTGCTTGGTACTTTCTCCGTTGTTATAGATTTTATGTTCTGCGAATTCGGCCGAAAACCCATGAAACGGACTTTTATGTATACCGCTAATAAACCCTTCAACGACCTGATTGGCCAAGAGTTCTAAATTTTGAAAAAGGAATGCCTTGTTTAATTCTGATTGTAAATTCACAAGAATAAAGATAGGAAAAGGCTACTGGTAAGCAAAGTGGTAGTGGTGAAGTTTGCAAATAAAAAAAGAGCCAGTTTTCCGGCTCTTTTTTTATTATCTAAATGCTATGCAGTAAAAAATGATTTACAATAGTGCATCGATTGCATCTGTATAGACTTTCTTTGGAGAAACACCTACTTGTCTACTTACGATTTCCCCTCCTTTAAATACCAATACGGTAGGGATGTTACGCACGCCATATTTAGCAGCAAATTCTTGGTTAGCATCGACATCAACCTTACCAACAACAGCTTTGCCTTCATATTCTGAACTAACTTCGTCTATTATCGGGCCTACCATTCTACAAGGACCGCACCAAGCTGCCCAGAAATCTACCACTACGGGTTTATCGCTTTTTAAAACTACCTCGTTAAAAGTAGCGTCTGTTATTTCTAATGCCATTTTAATTTACTTTTATTGATTACACAAAGTTAGTCAATTAATTTAGTTGTTCCTTACGGGGGTTATATATGTTTTGGTTATTAGGGTATTGGCTTAGCCTATTGGGTTTAAGTGTTGTATGTAAGCTGAAGGTCTTGGGTCCAAAAAGATTATCTATTTTATTTCGGAATGCTCATAATAAAATAGGTCCATTTTTCTGCGTTGCATAGTTTTTATTTTGAACCGTTATCTAAACAGATTATTTTACCTAGCTATTTAAAAATTGTGATGCAAGCTAAATTGCATTTGTCCTTTACCCCAGTTTACCGTTTTTTGGTTCATCCAACCCAGTTGCACTCGAACTTTGGAGGATAGTACATATCCTAGTCCCATATAGGTTCGGTTGCGGTCAAAAAGTTGTGTAGTTCTGCCATTACCAATATCTGTTTGTCCATTGATGAAAAGTTCATTATACAATGCCAGATATAGGGCGTCTTTCTCCAAGGATGTCTTATTGAAAGGTACGTTAAAGAATAACATATAGCGGTATCGCGTCCTAAAATCTTGGTTTTCTACAAAACGCTGCTCGTACCTAAAGCGATGGGTAAGGTAGTACCGGCTTCCTAGTTTTTGAGGGATTAATGCTTCTTGATAAATCCTGCTTTCACTTGAGGTGTCACTAATCTCTCCCGGGACTCCTGTGGTAATGTTCGCATAACCAAGGGTAAAAAGGATATTGGCTTCCTGAGGTCTAAAGGTTAGTCCGCTACGTAGTAAAAGTTGCTCCATATCGCCAACTCCAGCCCAATCCCGATATTGCAAATCACCCTGTATTCCCCATTGGCTATCATTGAAAGTGGTATTGTAAAAATACATGTACCAAGCCCCTGTTTGGGATTCATCTACCTGAGCAGCACAATAAGGACTTATTGCGATGCATATTAAAAGGAGTATAAGTCTCTTCGTCATAATCTTTCTTTACCGTAAATCTATAAATATTTTAATAGTACATCTGTTAGTTCATGCTAGAATGCAATAGAAAGAAGATTGGAAAATAAGAGTATCGATACGGTACGTGTAGGTTCAAAGAATGGTAAAAATTGTTTAATAAGGGTATTTTAAGACCCATATAAAATTTAGAGATGAAATTAGCCCCCTTTACTTAATTCAGCTTAAAATGTACATCTTGTTTTTCAAGTTCCTGTAATAACTCACTGCTGATCTGTACTTTTTGTTTCCGGCTGGATAGATTCACTTTAATTTCTTCTTGCATTTCATAAATAACAAAATTTATAGGGTGATTTCCCTTGTGCAATGTTAAGGTGTCTTTTAATTCATGAATGCCTTTTTCTTCCAGCTTATCTATATTTAATTTAATAGTGAGCTTCCTAGCATAAGTTTCCATTACTTCTTGTAAAAGTATGAAGCCGTTGAATTGCATTCTTGGGTCCCCTTTTTTGCCGGTATCCCTGTTTACCCATCCTTCTTTGATGAAGATTTTAGCATACACAAATGAATTAATCATTAAGAAATGCCTGAATTTTAGGTACTCTTCGCCAAAGATTCTAAATTCAAAGGAGTCTGTATAATCTTCCATCGTGAAAGCGGCCCAACCTTTTCCATTTTTAGAGATGCGATGTTGTACATCAGTAATGACACCGGCTACGGTGAGTTCACGGTTGAGGTAACTGTCCATATCGGTAAGGTGGGAAATTCCGGCATTACAAAACGCGGTTATCTCGGTCTTAAAATCATCCAACGGGTGTCCAGAAATATAGATGCCTACTACTTCTTTTTCACGGCGTAGTTTTTCCATTGTACCCCACTCTTCGCAAGGTGGTACTATAGGCTCTGGTATCTGCGCTTCACTAATACCCCCAAACATATCCATTTGGGAGGAGTTCTTATTCTCTTGGTATTTTGCGGCAGACTTAATTACCTTTTCTAAAAAGGTAATACTATCGCCTTCTGTATGGAAATACTGTGCGCGATGTGTTGTTCCGAAGGAATCGAAACCACCTGCTACTGCTAAATTTTCAAAAGCTTTTTTGTTCGCTGACCGTAAGTCTATGCGCTTGGCTAAATCAAAAACCGAATGAAAACTCCCTTCTTTTTTGCGGTGTTCCACTATGGTTTCTACGGCAGCACGTCCTACACCTTTTACAGCGCCCATACCAAAGCGGACGGCACCTTCTTTGTTTACGGCAAACTTGTAGTACGACTCATTTACATCTGGTCCTAATACATCCAAGCCCATGCGCTTACATTCCTCCATAAAGAAGGTTACTTGTTTTATATCGTTCATATTATTGCTCAAAACCGCGGCCATATATTCGGCAGGGTAGTGGGCTTTTAAATATGCGGTCTGGTAGGCGATGTAGGCATAGCAGGTAGAGTGACTTTTATTAAAAGCATAGGCGGCAAAGGCTTCCCAATCTTTCCAGATTTTTTCTAATATTTCCGTCGGATGACCTTTAGCTGCGCCACCTTCCAGAAATTGGGGTTTCATCTTTTGTAGTACCGCGAATATCTTTTTACCCATTGCCTTACGAAGGACATCGGCATCACCCTTGGAGAAACCGGCTAGTTTTTGCGATAGGAGCATCACTTGCTCTTGGTATACGGTAATACCATAAGTTTCCTTTAAGTACTCTTCCATTTCAGGAAGGTCATAGGCAATTTCTTCGCTTCCGTTTTTACGCGCTACGAAACTTGGAATGTACTCCATCGGTCCGGGACGGTACAAGGCGTTCATCGCAATAAGGTCATCAAAAACGGAAGGTTTTAAGTCCTTCATGTGTTTTTGCATTCCCGGGGATTCATATTGAAAAACACCTACCGTTTCTCCTTTCTGAAACAACTCATAGGTTTTATCATCGTCCAACGGAAAATCATCAGGAACTAAATCTATATCATGTTTTGCCTTTACAATTTTTACAGTATCCTTAATTAGAGTCAAAGTTTTGAGCCCCAAGAAATCCATCTTTAACAAACCAGCACTTTCCACAACAGAGTTATCGAACTGAGTAACGTACAAATCCGAATCCTTTGCGGTGGCTACAGGAACAAAATCGGTAATATCACTAGGGGTAATGATGACCCCACAGGCATGTATTCCCGTATTCCGAACGGAACCTTCCAAAATGCGCGCCATTTTCAAGGTCTGCCCTTCTAAGTCGTCCCCATCATGTATGTTTATGAGCTCATGTATTTTCTCTAGATCTTCTGCACGAAATTTCTTTTTTAAATCAGCATCTGACTGGCCAAAAATCTTACCTAGTTTGGACATGGTAGGAATCAGCTTAGCAATCCTATCGGCATCGCCCAAAGGCAAATCCAATACACGGGCAGTATCCCTTATGGAGGATTTTGCTGCCATGGTACCGTAGGTGATTATCTGTGCAACTTGGTTGGAACCGTATTTCTTAATAACGTAATCCATTACACGACCACGGCCTTCATCATCAAAATCAATATCAATATCGGGCATGGACACCCTATCCGGATTTAAGAAACGCTCAAAAAGCAGGTCGTACTTTAAGGGGTCTATGTTGGTAATAGTCAAACAATAGGCTACCACAGAACCCGCAGCCGAACCACGACCGGGTCCTACGGAAACATCCATATTCCTCGCTTCGCGAATAAAATCCTCTGTAATCAAGAAATAGCCCGGATATCCAGAGTTCTTTATAGTGTCTAGTTCAAAATCTATACGCTCTCGAATATCATCTGTTAGTTCCGGGTAGCGTTTTTTAGCACCTTCGTACGTAATGTGTCGCAAATATCCATTTTCACCACGGTTTTTGCCGTCAATCTTATCCTGGGGGTCTTTAAAATCTTCAGGAATATCAAATACAGGTAAGAGTACATCCCGCGCCAGTTCAAAAGACTCAATTTTATCAACAATTTCTTGTGCGTTCAAAATGGCATCGGGAACATCCTTAAAAAGTTCCTTCATCTCATCCTGAGATTTAAAATAATACTCTTGATTTGGAAGGCCATAACGGTAACCGCGCCCGCGTCCAATTGGGGTGGCTTGTTTCTCCCCGTCTTTTACACAAAGCAAAATATCATGTGCTTCCGCATCTTCCTTGGCGCAATAATATGTGTTATTAGAGGCAATTAGCTTTACCTTGTGCTTTTTTGAAAACTCTAATAATACTAGATTTACACGGTCCTCATCTTCCTGTCCGTGGCGCATCATTTCTATATATAGGTCATCGCCAAATTCAGCTTTCCACCAGAGTAAAGCTTCCTCTGCTTGGTTTTCGCCAACGTTCAATACTTTTCCGGGTACTTCGCCATATAGGTTTCCGGTGAGTACGATGATATCCTCTTTGTACTGTTGAATTACTTTTTTATCGATACGTGGCACGTAATAAAATCCGTCCGTATAGGCAATGGAGGACATTTTCGCCAAGTTATGGTAGCCTTTTTTATTCTTGGCCAGCAATACTATCTGGTAACCGTAATCCTTTACGTTTTTGTTGGTGTGGTCTTCACATACGAAAAACTCACAGCCTATAATGGGGGTGATTTCCTTGGCTGTAGGCTCTTCTCCGTTTTCAAGGGCGGCAGCATTCTTTTCTTTTACCGCTTTGTTATGACTACCGACTTCCTTTACAAAGTGAAAGGCACCCATCATATTAGCATGGTCCGTTAATGCTACAGCGGGCATATCGTTTTCGGCTGCAACTTTGACCAAGGATTTTATATTGATGGTAGATTGCAGTACCGAGAATTGGGAATGATTGTGAAGGTGCACAAAAGTGGCATCTTCCAAGGTTTTTATGTTTTCCTTGATTTCTTCCTGACTCACACCACCAGTATCCTTGTCCCAAAGGGCGTCGGCAATTTTTTTCGATGCTTTTTTAAGGTTGATGTGTTTTAGGCCGATTAGCTGAATCTCTTGCGGATTGGCCTCCGAGAAATTCTTAAAATAGTCGGGTTGTACATCCAGCTGTTCTGTGGTATACTGTCGTAAACGTACCAGTTCTAGAAAACAACGGGTAGTCGCCTCCACATCTGCTGTGGCATTGTGCGCTTCGCCAAAAGGTTTATGAAAAAGATGCTGGTGCAGTTCTGTTAGTGTGGGCAGTTTAAACTTGCCGCCACGTCCTCCGGGAATCTGACATAATTTAGCTGTGTGTTCTGTACAAGTATCTAGAACAGGGAGTTCTTGTAATGGGTTTTCTACCCCTAAACGATGG
>JBLICT010000135.1:0-8424 GCA_047632415.1 Maribacter sp. | reverse complement strand
TTTCCAACATACCTACTACCGTGGTCATGGAACAAAACCACGACTACATCGTCCTTCGTAAAATGTTCTTTTAATTGCAACAAACCTTTTATAGCAGCACCGGCAGAATTACCCAAAAACATAGCTTCTTCCTTTGCTAAACGTTGAGTGTATACCGCAGCATCTTTGTCCGTTACCTTAGTAAAACCATCAATGACGCCAAAATTTACATTTAGGGGTAAAATATCCTCCCCTATTCCTTCTGTTATGTAGGGGTAAATTTCCTTTTCGTCAAAAATCCCTGTTTCATGGTATTTTTTAAAGACAGAACCATACGTATCCACACCCCAAATCTTAACATTGGGATTCTTCATTTTTAAATACGAACCTACACCAGATATGGTTCCGCCAGTTCCAACACCAACGACAAAGTGCGTTACCTTCCCATCCGTTTGTTTCCATATCTCTGGTCCGGTGCTCAAAAAATGGGCCTTGCAATTAGAAGGATTATCATATTGATTTACATACCAAGAATTAGGTATTTCGGTGGCTAGTCTTTTAGCCGTGCTGTAGTAGCTTCGAGGATCTTCAGGAGCAACGTCTGTTGGGCAAACATGCACTTCGCTTCCAACCGCTCTAAGGATATCCATTTTTTCCTTGGATTGCTTGTCGCTTATCACACATATCATTTTATAGCCTTTGATGGTCGCTGCCAAAGCCAATCCCATACCAGTATTCCCAGAAGTACCTTCTATGATGGTACCGCCCGGTTTTAAAATTCCGGCTTCTTCAGCATCATGAATCATTTGGAGCGCCATACGATCTTTGACCGAGTTTCCTGGATTAAAGGTCTCGTACTTTGCCAAAACCAAACAAGGTAGTTCCGCCGTTAGTTTATTCATTTTCACCATGGGTGTATTCCCTATGGTTCCCAAAATATTTTCTACGTATTCCATGTTACTTTTACTTGTTACTAATGATGATTGACACTACATCAATCTAAAAAATACCATTTACACTCCAAGGTGCTACGTCAGATTTCCTATACCCTTGTACTGACATTAATTACTAGTCACTACTCAAAACGAATGGCTTTGACCGGCGTAATTTTTGTGATGATATACGATGGTATGAGCAGCATTAAAAGGCACAAAACCATAACACCAACATTCAAGTAGACTACCGTCATTATATCCATATGTACTGGAATGTATTCTATATAATATTCCTTAGGATTCGGAAACTTAAAAGGTTTAAAAACCGCTTGGATATAAATAATCCCTAAACCAATCACATTACCCCAGAACAAACCAATACCAATGAGATAGGCTGCATTATACAAAAAAACTTTTCGTATACTCCAATTATTGGTACCCAATGCCTTTAGTATTCCAATCATGGGGGTGCGTTCCAAAATCAGCACTAATAGGGCCGTAATCATATTAAAACCGCATACCACAATCAAAATACCAATAATCAATATGATATTAAAATCGAACAGTCCTATCCATTCAAAAATATTTCGGTATTTGTCCTTAAGTGTTTTAGTATTCAAATCAGACAAGGTCTTTCCGTAAATCTCTTCACTTTTTTCATCAATATCATCAAAACTTTCCAAGAATATTTCAAAGTTCCCTACCTCATCTTCGGCCCATTTATTCATTCGTTGAATGTGCCGTATGTCTATAAACAAAAAGAGTTCGTCTATTTCCTCAAAACCACTATCATAAATACCCTTGATGGTAAACTTTCGTTGATTGGGCAAAGCATTGGTGTCTTCGTTTTTTAAAAAAAAGGTAAAAAAGGAATCACCCACCTTCATGTTCAATCTATTGGCCATGAGTTTGGACATTAAGACATCTCCGTTTAATCCCTCGTTATAATTCGGTAGTTTACCCGTTAACAGATACTCTTCCAAGGCTTCCCAATTATAATCACTCCCCACGCCCTTAGCCATAATACCCTCAAATGTTTCTGAAGTGCGTATGATACCTGCTTTTGTTGCTACCCCCTGCACGTGTACAACGCCGTCTACACTCGTGAAATTGGGATAAAAATCCTGATTTCTGGATAAAGGAACTACCGAAACCTCCGAGTTATTATTATCGTAATTATAAATCTGAACATGCCCGTTAAAAGCGGTAACCTTTTCCCGAATCTTGTATTTAAGACCTACTCCTGTAGCTATGGCAATCAACATCATTACCAATCCCAAAGCGATGGCTGCAATAGCGATTTTTATTATTGGTGCGGAAATGCTAATTTTATGCTCCTTACCCGTAATAAGCCGTTTGGCAATAAAATACTCTAGATTCAAATGATGTTATTTATATCAAGTTTCAAAAATACAGTTTTATTATCGTTTTTGATATGCGCTGGGTGCGGAAACCCTGCCAAATCCACGAAAGAAAAAACGGCTAACAACAGCAAAACAGAAGCACCCGTACTTATTGAACCCATTATGGTAGCGGCAAACCGAACAGCAGCGTACATACCGCTGCTGAAGAACAAAAAAATAGCAGTGGTGGCTAACCAAACCAGTGTTATCTTTAACAAAGAAATCAATACGCACTTGGTAGATTCTTTATTGGCATTACAGATAGATATAAAAAAAGTATTTACACCAGAACATGGGTTTAGAGGTCAAGCAGACGCAGGTGAAAAGGTAACCGACGGTACGGACCCTAAAACAGGACTTCCGCTAATCTCCTTACACGGTAAGATTAGAAAACCCTCACAAGCACAATTAGAAGACATAGATGTAGTTCTCTTTGATATTCAAGATGTCGGCGTACGGTTCTATACCTACATCGCTACCTTACAACTGGTGATGGAGGCCTGTGTCGAAAAAGGCATTCCAATCATTGTACTTGACAGACCAAATCCTAATGCACACTATGTAGACGGACCTACCATGAAAGCAGAACACACTAGCTTTCTAGGAATGACTGAAATACCATTGATATACGGGATGACCATAGGAGAATATGCTCAAATGATTAACCAAGAAGGATGGTTAGAAGGAGAAAAGAAAGCCGAACTGACCGTAATTCCCCTAGAAAATTGGACGCGAGACATGGCATACCACCTACCTATAAGACCTTCTCCAAACCTACCTAATGATACGTCCATTTCCCTATACCCAAGTCTAGGGCTTTTTGAAGGCACCAATACCAATGCCGGCCGTGGTACGGAATTTCAATTTCAACGCTACGGAGCTTCCTTTATGGATTCCACAAAATATGATTTTAGTTATGTTCCAAAACCTAACTTTGGATCAAAACATCCTAAGGAAGAAGGTAAAATCTGCTATGGAAAAGACTTGTCCAACACACCAAGAATGAAAGAAATGTCTTTAAAATGGCTTATAGATGCCTACCAAAACACTGCTAATAAGTCAAAATTTTTCCTTACTTCTGGTTTCACAAAACACGCCGGAACAGAAAAACTTCAAAAACAGATAGAAGCAGGTAATTCTGAAGCTGTAATCAAGGCTACTTGGCAGGCTGATATTGAAAAGTTCAACAAGATTAGGCTAAAGTATTTAAGTTACTAAAAACCTACTCTTTTGAAATATGAAAAATACCATCTCCTTGGTTTACGATTGGTGACTGATTCACGCAGATGACATATCCTGGAAATTGAGATTTAATCGTACGTTCAAAAGAACCAAAAGGGTCGGATATACTACCTAAAATAGTCCCTTTTTCTACTTTTTGTCCAGGCGCTACGAAAGGATGCATCATACCAGAATAACCGGCGCGTATCCAAGTGGAATTTTGTATTATAATAGGGTTGGATTCGACTGCGTTGCCTTCAGTAAGTTCATTTTCAAAATTACGCATTCCCAAATGCTGCATGACGCGTAATGCACCATGCAAACCGGTTTTGGTAATTTCATCATCAATGTGAAGTGATTTACCCCCCTCGTACAGCAGCACTTTTTTATCTAGCTTATGCAGTGTTTCCCGAAAAGATTTTTCCCTACGTGCAGATTTAATAATAAAGGAAGGACTAAAAACCTTTGCGAGCTTAAGACTAGCAATATCATTCTTACTAATGCGAATTTGTGGCACGTTAAACCGACTATCCCCACCAGTATGATAGTCTATACAGTAGTCTACCAATGGAGCTATCTCCTTTATGATATGGTATGCAAATCTACTTGCTAAAGAACCCCGTGGACTCCCAGGAAACACACGATTTAAGTCTCTCCCATCAGGAAATTGTCTTGCCTGATTTAAAAAACCAAACACATTTACTACTGGAATACATATAACCATTCCAAACTCTGGCTTATTGTACTTTTTAGAAATGAGTTGTCTTACAATCTCAATACCATTAATTTCATTGCCATGAATTCCGCCAGTTACAAGCAACGTAGGTCCCTCTTTCTTTCCCCGCTCTACAATTATAGGCACTTGAATTTTCGTACGTGTATGTAGCTTGGCAATATCTAAATTTAACTGAACTCCTTTTCCTTTAGAAATAACTTGTCCTAATACTTCAATTTCTTTATTCAACATTGCGCTCCATATACTGAATTATCTTACTTGCGATATCTTTCCCTGTTGCTAATTCTATTCCTTCGAGTCCAGGAGATGAATTCACCTCTAAAATTAAAGGCCCTCTTGCAGATTGCAACATATCTACTCCGGCAACACCAAGTCCCAATACTTTGGCCGCTTTTATTGCCGCATTCTCTTCTTCATCTGTAAGTTCAATAATGTTAGCCGAACCACCTCTGTGTAGATTGGAACGAAATTCACCTTCTTTACCCTGGCGTTTCATGGCGCCTACGACTACTCCGTCAATTACAAAAGCTCTTAAGTCTGCACCTTTGGCCTCTTTGATAAATTCTTGAACGATAACACGAGCTTGTAAGCCATTGAAAGCCTCCAATATAGATTCCGCAGAATTCCGGTTATCAGCTAATACAACACCGAGTCCCTGAGTACCTTCCAGTAATTTTATGACCACAGGTGCACCACCAGCCTTGTCTATAATTGCACCTACATTTTTAGAATAGTTGCTAAAAACCGTTTTAGGCAGACCTAATCCAGCTCTAGATAATATCTGAAGACTTCTTAATTTGTCCCTTGACCTTACCAATGCTTGAGATTCTACCGCAGTAAATACTTTCATCATTTCAAATTGACGAACTACGGCCGTTCCATAAAAAGTTATAGACGCGCCTATACGAGGAATAACCCCATCAACATCTTCAATTTCTTTTCCTTGATAAATGAGCCCCGGTTTTTTCTTTTCGATAATCAGATCACATTTAGAATGGTCTATAATCTGCATCTCGTGTCCCTTAGCAATCCCAGCTTCAATAAGGCGTTTAGTAGAGTATAGATTTGGATTTTGGGACAGAATAACAATTTTCATGAATTATTTTAAATTAGGGTTAGTTCTTGATAAAGGCTAGCGTATGTTAATATAGTAACTCTGAAATAAGATAGGTTGAATTAATGATTTTTATACGTGTTAAACTTATATAATTTGGAAGGTACGATTTGAGCCGTTTTAAAATAAGAAAGCTAAGCCGAAAAACTAAAAACGATTTTATACCAGAGTAGATATCAAATTTCTCTACGTACTATACAACAGCATTCCCTTCTGTATTCTCTGTGGTTGTGGGCTTACGATACCTATGAAAAGGCTGCTTCAATAGCCCCTTAATACTAGAATTCTCGTTTTCGTCAGGGAAGGTATCCACACCATAGGTAATCTTGTTGCGATTAAGGGCCATATACGTACCGAACATGCGATCCCAAATAGAAAAAATATTTCCATAATTAGAATCTGTATAGGGTAATTTGTAATGGTGATGGACCTTATGCATATCAGGAGAAATGATCAACCAACTTATGGCCTTATCCAGTTTTGTAGGTAACTTAATATTAGCATGATTAAATTGGGACAGCACTACGGAAAGACTTTGATACAGCATGATAATTCCTACCGGAGCACCTACCACAAAAACCCCTACTAGCGTAAACATATAACGAATCAGACTTTCTAAAGGGTGGTGTCTATTGGCAGTCGTCGTATCCACATTATGGTCGGAATGATGCACCAAATGCACCATCCATAGCGGCTTCACTTTATGCTCTACTACGTGCGCGGTGTAGGCACCTATTAAGTCTAACAGCATTACACCGAGAACTACATATAACAAAAAGGGCATTTCGGGTAACCAGTTGATGATTCCAAAATTATTAGCAACCGTCCAATCAGCGGTTTTCAACAACAAAAATGCCAAGGGAAAATTGACAATAATCGTCGTTACTGTAAAAAACAGGTTGGGCAATGCATGCTTCCATTTCTTATAGCTGACACTGAATAATGGCACAATACCTTCTAAAACCCAGAAGAATGTAATGCCCCCTACCAAAATCAGCGTACGGTGCAAAGGGGGTATGGTTTCAAAATAAGCAATCAACTCTTCCATGCTATAAATATACTGATTTTAGTTTGCAGTAATTGGGTAGTTAAATTCAAATAGAAATTCAGAGTTTAGAGCAATATAGGCTTAGTTTACTGTATTTTTAATGCTCTTATCCCCTACTAACTCTTTTCTTCATCTCCTCCACAATATTAAATGCAGCAGGACAAATAGCCACGTTTTTAAGGGTAAGATCACTTATTTGCTGAAACTTTTTTCGGTTGGTATGCGGAAATTCTCGGCACGCTTTCGGTCGCACATCATATATGGAACAGTGATTATCCGTGCCTAAAAATGTACATGGAACCCCTTGGAGCACATAATCGTTTTCCTCATCCAATTGCAAATAAGTGTCTATGAATTTTTGAGGTTTTAAACGAAAGTGTTTGGCGATGCGCTCCATATCGGCATTGGTAAAAAGTGGTCCGGTAGTCTTGCAGCAATTAGCACAGCTTAGACAATCTGTGCGTTGAAATTCTTCTTCGTGTAATTCCTCCATTAGATAATCCAGATTCTTGGGCGGCTTCTTTTTTAGCTTGGCAAAAAACTTCTTGTTTTCAGTATGTTTTTCCTTAGCCTTCAAAGGTAATTCGGCAATTGTTTTCTCCATCACATAAAAGTTTCAGTTCAAAACTAGGGAAGTCGTTCTAAAAAAAAGGATTTTTGTAGTGCAAAACAATCAATTTGGAAAAAGATATACTAGGCGACGCTCTCTTAGATTTCCACAACGGAGATTATACAACCGATATCATCACATACTCCTCATTGGAGGAAAAAGATGTATTGCCCCTCCCATACCTTTTTAGGGATTATGAGCACATGCCGGAACTTGAGAAAAAAGCATTGGACCTTTGTAAGGGCTCTGTATTGGATATAGGATGCGGAGCGGGAAGTCACAGTTTGTACTTACAAAAAAAAGGATTCGTAGTATCTTGTATGGATCAATCTCAAGGCGCCATAACGGTCTGCAAATCACGTGGCATAAAAAATGCTAGTCAAAGTATGTTCCTCGATTTTGACCATGGTAGGTTTGACACGCTCCTACTTCTAATGAACGGCATTGGTATTTCGGGTCGATTAAAGCATATAGATGTGTTTTTGAACAAATTAAAGTCGCTTTTGAACGAAGGAGGACAAATACTTTTGGACTCCAGCGATATCATTTATATGTTTGAGGGTGATGAAGATGATGGGTATTGGATTCCGGAAGACCTAGCTTATTATGGAGAAGTCAGTTTTACTATGAAATACAAGAACCAAAAAAGTGATGAATTCCCATGGCTATACTTGGATTTTAATACCTTGCACAGAGCAGCAACGTTTAATGGACTTATATGCGAATTGTTATTTGAAGGGGAACATTTCGATTATTTAGCTAGATTACGTTTAAAAACATAATTGTGGGCACGTTTTTTGCTTCCCGATACTTTAAAAATTGAATATGAAGAATTTCCAAAGGTTTTTGGTGTTTATCTCTTATGTGTTTATTTTGATAGGCTCCGCTAGTTGCACAAAGGAGGAGTCTCAAGCGAAAGAAATAAATAAAACACCAAACTTACAATCGACAGGATCTTCTGCCAACGATATTCTTTCCAATGCCAATTTTGACAGAATGCTTATTGAGATTGCCTATGTTTCAGGCTTTAGACCAAGAGAACAGACCATTGACCAATTTACCAATTTTCTGAGACAGAAAACGTTTAAACAGGAAATAGAAGTGCAGTATCTAGATTTGGATTCTCCTGATGAGGAAGATTTAACTCTTGAAGAGATTGTAGATTTAGAAAAAGAGAATAGAACCGCTTATAATGATGGTAAAACCTTAGCCATATACATCTATTTCGCGGATGCTCCTTCAGAAGGAGATGATATGTCCGAGGGCTTGGTAACCGTTGGGGCAGTGTATAGGAACACCTCTATGGTTATCTATGAAGAGACCATTAGAAGATTAGCCTCCCAAAGCACAGCGATATCGATTACCGATGTAGAGTCGG
>JBLICT010000134.1:0-8461 GCA_047632415.1 Maribacter sp. | reverse complement strand
ACACCTTGTAGGCTACCAAATAAACTTTGTAGTACTACAGATCCTACAGCGCACCAAAACCCTATTTTTTTAGTAGCTAGATGTGACCCTATCTTATAAGTAAAAAATGAGCTGATGGCCACCAGTAAAACCCCAAATAGGCGAATGGTAAAAATACTCTTACCAAAGGCGTAAATGATGCTGGCAAAAAAGAAAAAGGTAAGTGGCGGTTTTACGTCCCAGAGTTCCGTGAATGGTAAATGACCTTCTACCCAAGATTGTGCGACAAGTATAAAGGTGCTTTCGTCGCGGTCTATATAATCTCGAAAAAAAAAAGGAAATCGAATAAAAAAAGATAGTAAGAAGAGGATTAAGAAGGTCGTCTTGCTTTCAAATGTTTTGCATTTTGCTATAATTGCAGAAATAAAGCCATTATTCATTTAAGCTCAAATTTTTTCTATGACTACTCCAAATACGATACAAATCTACCCATAACCGAAAGAAGTAGGATAGCTTAACTTTAGAATCGCCTTTATCTATCCATTTTTTTACGGGAATTTCAGCCATAAGTGCTAAGGCTTTCGGTTTCCCGTAGTGTGTAAGCATTCTACTAAAGATTTCAACATCAAAAAGCCACTTAGAAATAAAGGGTTTGTCGAATGTAAGTTTAGCAATATTCGCCGTAAACAACTTACAGCCGCATTGGGTGTCGTATACTTTTATGTCCAGAATATTTGATATAAAGGATGCGATAACACGGCCCGACAGAAATCTTGAAAATTTACGTTCTACAATAGACCCTATTTTTAATATTCGGGATGCAAAAACAAAGGTTTTTCCATCTTCTAAAAATTGTAAATACGAATAACATTCTTCTAACGAGGTGGCTAAATCAGCATCTAAATAGGCGAAATTTTCTCCTATGTTATGGGCTAAGCAATAGCGTACTACTTTTCTAATGGACTCTGCCTTGCCTAAGTTTTTTGAATTTGATAATTTTAGCACTTTAGCGGGAAATTGTTTTTCCAATGCTTCTATGCGACCTATAGTATTATCAGTAGAGGCATCATCAATAAAAAATAGCGTGGCCTTTGTTTCTTTTGTTAGGAAATTTTGAATTTCGGAAATAGGTAATCTACTATATTCATTATAGCATGGAATGATAATTAGTAGTTGTCCAAGGTTTTTATTTCCCATCTTTGCAAAATACGTAAAACCCCGTCCAACAAAATAACTTCAATTGAAAAATCTTTCTGAAAGAGATAAAAAACACCTTTGGCACCCGTTGACACAGCATAAAACGGCAGCAGCCCCTTTAGGTATTGTAAAAGCAAAGGGAGCGCTGTTCTGGGACGAAGAAGGTAAGGAATATATAGATGGCATTGCTTCTTGGTATACTAGTATGTATGGTCACGGCAATGAATATATTATCAATGCCATGACGGCCCAAATGAAGCAGTTGGATTTTGTGCTTTTTAGTGGTTTTACCCATGAGCCCGCAGTACAATTGTCCGAAAGGTTATTACCACTTTTGCCAAATAATCAAGCAAAGATTTTTTTTAACGATAATGGTTCTACCGCAGTAGAAGCGGGAATAAAAATGGCTTTACAGTACCATCATAATCAGGGTGAAAAGCGTGATGTACTGATTGCCTTTGAAGATGGTTTTCATGGCGATACTTTTGGAGCTATGAGTGCATCCGGACTTTCATCTTATAATGGCCCATTTGAAGATTTTTTATTGAAGGTGGAACGTATCCCAGTTCCAAAAGAAGATAATTTACACATGGTCATTTCGCAGCTCCAAGATATCAATCAAAAAAACGATTGCGCCGCCTTCATTTACGAGCCTTTAGTGCAGGGCGCGGCAGGAATGAAATTCCATTCTGCAAAAGGATTGGATGCACTTTTGAAACTTTGCAAGAAAGCTGGAATTCTTTGTATCGCTGACGAAATAATGACCGGATTTGGTAAAACAGGCAAAAATTTCGCCTCGGAAAATATGGAGCATAAACCTGATATTATGTGCCTGAGCAAGGCATTGACGGCCGGCATGTTTCCATTAAGTATTACCAGCTGCTCGCAAGAAGTGTACGATCGGTTTTTAAGCGACGAAGTGTCAAAAGGGTTTTTTCATGCACATACCTTTAGTGCGCATCCCATTGGATGCGCTGCTGTGCTGGCCGGACTGGATTTATTGGAATCGCCCGAAATATTGGAACGACGACAGTATATCAAAAATGCCCACGAGCAATTTATAACTGAGGTTCAAAACCATCCAAAAGTCGGGAATGCCCGTTCTAAAGGCGTAATACTGGCCATAGACTTAAACATAGAAATGGAACGCTACGGTAATTTGCGTGATAAACTTTATCAGTTCTTTATGCAACGAGGAGTTATCTTAAGGCCTCTTGGGAATACGGTGTATGTACTGCCGCCTTTTGTGATAACAGATGAGCAGTTGAGAACCATTTATGATACTATAAAAAGTATGCTAGAAATTATTTAGGTACGCTTTTTGTTCTACAAAGTAAGAATTGCTAGTGTTTAAAGAAAGAGTTTTACTTGTATCACACTATAATGTTGTTTAGGATGTACGTCCGACGGTGCAAAAGGAAGATTTGTAAGGCTTTTTTTAAGCTTGACTAGAAGTCTTCAGATTCCTATTCCAATAAATCAATATGTTCATTGTCTTTAATTTCAACTCGAATGACATTATAAGTCCAGTCACCATTTTCTCCTGTGGCTTCTACGAACAATGTTCCTGAACCCTTAGGGCCTGAAATAGGAATTTTGATATCTGCTGTTTTGTTGCCATTGTTATTATTATAACTGCCTTGTATCATTCCATCTTTTTCTATGGGTGAACCTAGTGAATTTGTAATTTCTTCGTCTTGGTTTATTTTTTCAAGCGCATACTCATAAGGTTGCGATTCTTCTAGTACAGTTGTTACTCCATAGAATATAGACCCGATAAATATGATGAACACAACTATTAAGCTCACACAACCACCTAAGGGTACTGCCCATTTCCAGTTTCTTTTCCACCAACTTGGGTATGCTACCAATTCGTTGTTCATTATTTTTTATATGGATTTGCTTTCATGAAGATAAGAACTTTTACTTTTGCTCGATAATTCATTTTACGTGATTCAACCCATTTCCATTACGGCCATTAGTTCTATTTCTGCTTTAGGTACTTCTCTTGAAGAGGTGTGGTTAAACTATAATAAACCAGAAAATCTTTTTGTTCAACAAGCGTTTAATGATCATCTGGAGTGGGTTGGAGCTTTGAATGGAATAGCAAATAACGAAATTGAAGTACTTCGAAATTCAGATTCGAAATACAAACGACTGGATGATTCTGTTTTGTTTGCCATTTATGCATCCAGAAAAGCGATTGAGCAAGCAGGCTGGAACTCTGCGGATAATTTTGGAATCAACATTGGGTCTTCACGTGGGGCCACCTCGCTATTTGAAAAATATCATAAAGAGTTTTTGCAAGTTAAAAAGACAGCTACGCTAGCTTCTCCCACTACCACGCTTGGGAATATTTCTTCTTGGGTAGCGCATGATTTACAAACTCAAGGACCAGAAATATCACATTCTATTACCTGTTCCACTGCATTACATTCAGTTTTGAACGGTATTGCATGGTTACAAAGTGGTATGGCCGATAAATTTTTGGTAGGCGGAAGCGAGGCACCTTTAACATCCTTTACTATTGCCCAAATGAAAGCCTTAAAAATTTACGCTCAAAATAGGTTGGGCGAAAGCTACCCGTGTCGCGCCTTAGACCTAAAAAAGACCGAAAACACTATGATTCTTGGAGAGGGAGCTGCCATGGCCTGCTTAGAGATTGAATCTGTATCTAATGCTTTAGCTATGATTATTGGCATAGGTTACGCTACGGAGCTACTAGAACATAATGTTTCTATTTCTACAGAAGCCGTATGTTTTCAACGTTCTATGTCAATGGCTCTAGGCGCTAACTCGCCAGATGAGGTAGACGTTATTGTCATGCATGCGCCTGGAACTATAAAGGGAGATGAGACTGAGTATCGCGCAATAAAAAAAGTTTTCTGTAACAAAACACCATTTTTGACTACTAATAAATGGAAAGTGGGTCACACGTTTGGAGCGTCTGGCATGTTGAATATGGAATTGGCAGTGTTAATGCTACAACATCAAAAAGCTATTTCAGTTCCATTTATCAAGCTTCAACATCCGCCTAAAAGCATAAAAAAAGTACTAGTAAATGCCGTGGGGTTTGGAGGGAACGCGGTAAGTATTTTACTTGAAGCGCCTAACAATTTATAATCTCGGGGTTTTTTTCTATTCCTCTTGTTTTAAAATTGAAGCATATTGGCAATTGAACTTTTGTTCTTTGGTCTTTTTCATAAAATTTATAAGTATCCACAAGCATTAGAGGTATTGACTTTTAAGTTTTAGTATATTAGATATCATGAATAAAATTGAAATCCGTACAGTAGATGTTGTTCAATATATTAAACCTTTAAGGGAAGGTGGTTCCCTTCCTGCTATTGTAAAAGCAGATGATGGATTCTTATATGTTTTAAAATTTCGGGGGGCAGGTCAAGGGAAGAAGGCACTTATAGCTGAATTTATAGGAGGAGAACTCGCGCGTTCAATAGGATTAAAAGTTCCAGAACTCGTATTTATGAACTTGGATGACTCGTTTAGTAAAACGGAACCAGATGAGGAAATTCAGGACTTGCTTAAATTTAGTGTTGGTCTTAATCTAGGTTTACATTTCTTGTCAAGTGCTATTACGTTTGAGCCTTTGGCGTCTAAAGTAGATAGTGTAACAGCTTCAAAAGTAGTGTTGTTGGATAGTATTATCAGTAATATAGATCGAACAGCTAAAAATACAAACTTGTTAAAATGGAATGAAGAATTATGGATTATAGATAATGGTGCAAGTTTTTATTTTCACCATAATTGGGAAACTTGGGAAAGCCATTTAACAAGGACTTTTCCACTTATTAAGGACCACGTACTATTAGCTCAGGCAACTGATTTGCAAGAGGCATCTTTAGTAATAATAAAACTATTGGATGAAAAGAGAATTATTGAGATAGTATCTAACATACCCGAAGACTGGCTCATAAATGAAACCGATACCATGTCGCCTCAAGAGATTAGGACGGCGTATGTAAGTTTTATTATGGTAAGATTAGCTAAGATAGATTTACTGGTTAAAGAAGCGGAGGATGCAAGATAGATGCACATTTGAATATGCCATTATCAGAGTTGTTCCTAAAGTGGAACGAGAGGAATTTTTTAATGTGGGGGTTATCCTTTTCTCCAAGCAAAAAAAATTTCTTGATGTAAAGTATAAAATAAATCAGAAACTTTTAGAGGCGTTTACGGACGATATAGAGGCAGAAAATTTATTGAAATATCTAAAGGCATGGGAATTAATTTGTGAAGGCTTACCTTCAGGAGGGGCTATTGGAAAGCTCGAATTATCCGATAGGTTTCGTTGGTTGACTGCAACGAGAAGTACTATTATCCAAAGCTCTAAGACCCACCCAGGACTATGTGAAGATCCAGAAAAGGAGCTTCAAGGTATTTTTAAGGAGATTGTTTTGTAAGGATTAATGTTTTATAGAAACAATAAAATACTAGCTCAGGTTAAGATGTAGTTTTAGAAATTCCGTATCTGTGTAGTCGACAAAATTCTAAGTATATTTCAATTCGTTAAATTATTATATGTACTCTAATTCAGCTATTTTTGAGCCTAGTTACAATTACACATTTTATGAACGAGGCAAGACACAATTGGACCAAACAAGAAATTCTTGACATCTACAATACCCCTATGATGGAGCTTCTTTATAATGCAGCTACCATCCATAGGAAAAACCATGACCCTAATACGGTTCAGGTATCTACCTTACTTTCCATCAAAACAGGAGGTTGCCCAGAGGATTGCGGCTATTGTCCGCAAGCGGCGCGTTACCATACCGATATTGTAGGGAATGATTTAATGACCGTACCTCATGTAAAGGCCCAGGCCTTGCGTGCAAAAGCATCAGGTAGCTCTAGGGTGTGTATGGGAGCTGCGTGGAGAAATGTAAAGGATGGTCCAGAGTTTGATCAAGTGCTTGAGATGGTGCGTACCATTAATAAACTGGATATGGAAGTCTGTTGTACTTTAGGTATGATTACAGAAAATCAAGCAAAACGCTTGGCTGAAGCTGGACTATACGCCTACAACCATAATTTAGATACTTCAGAAGATTACTATAAAGATGTAATTTCCACTCGTGCTTTTGAAGATCGCTTAGATACGATAGAGAATGTTAGAAAGACCAATGTTACGGTCTGTAGTGGTGGTATTATAGGAATGGGAGAAAAATTAGAAGATCGCGCTGGTATGCTCGTTGCGCTTGCTTCTCTAAGTCCGCAACCAGAATCTACTCCTATTAATGCTTTGGTACCTGTGGAAGGTACACCTATGGAAGATATAGAACCAATAGCTATTTGGGATATGGTGAGGATGGTGGCAACGACACGTATCGTACTTCCAGAAACTCAAGTTAGGCTATCGGCAGGAAGAACGGAGATGAGCAGGGAGGGTCAAGCCATGTGTTTCTTTGCAGGTGCAAATTCTATTTTTGCAGGAGATAAACTGTTGACCACACCAAACCCGGATGTGAATGATGATATGGAAATGTTTAAGCTTTTGGGTCTTAACCCACAAAAACCATTTACAAAAGTTTCTCAACCTAAAACAGTAGAGGCTTCGGATTCCGAGTTTCAAACACTCGGAGAAAAGCCAAAATGGACAAGACCAGGACATAAGATTGAACGTAACGAAGTAGCGAAACAAAAGGCTAAATTAACGGACTAAACCTACATTATTTCCTTTTTAGATTCGTTGTTTTATATAGGTTGCCTAACTTTGGTCTTCCTAAAAAGCTATGCACCATTGAAGTTAGTTGAAATTCCAAGGGTAAAGTCGATTTCTAAGCAAGACTTTGTTACCTCCTATTTAAAACCACAGATTCCTGTTGTTATTGAAGCCTTTGATGGTAACTGGGCAGCGCATTCAAAGTGGTCCCTAGACTATATGAAGGAAGTAGCTGGGGAAAAGATGGTTCCGCTCTATGATGATCGTCCAGTGCAACATGAAGACGGATTCAATGAGCCACATGCTACCATGAAAATGTCAGCCTATGTAGATCTGTTAAAAAAGGAACCTACAAAGTTTCGAATTTTTCTTTGGAATGTTTTAAAGGAAGTCCCGGTGTTACAAAAGGATTTTAGTTATCCAGATTTTGGTATCCGTTTATTAAGGCAAGTGCCTATGTTGTTTTTTGGTGGGGAGAACTCCCATACCTTTATGCACTACGATATTGATTTTGCTAATATCTTCCATTTTCATTTTGAAGGGGAGAAAGAATGTATTCTATTTCCTCAAACACAAAATAAGTATCTGTATAAGGTCCCTCATTCGCTTATTACACACGAGAGTATTGACTTTTCAAATCCAGATTTAGAAAAATGGCCTGCGTTAAAAAAAGCGAAAGGCTATAGCACCATTTTAAAGCATGGCGAAGTGCTATATATGCCGGAGGGTTATTGGCATTATATGAAGTATAATACGCCTGGGTTTTCAATGAGTCTGCGCGCTTTGGCCAGGAGTCCGAACAATTTTGCCCATGCCGCATATAATATTTTTATAATGAGACATTTCGATGTGCTGATGCGAAAATTAAGGGGTCAAAACTGGATAGATTGGAAGAACAGGAAATCAATAGAAAGAACTAAGGTGTAATTTGTTCCGTACGTGATTGGGAAATAATATCTTTGTATTTATTAAACACTAATTATAATTTATTGCATATGAAAAATTTAGGATTGCTTGTTATATTGTTTTTTGGCGTTACTGCGATGAATGCACAAGCTTTTGGTGGTCAAGGAGATTCAAAATTTCAAGTAGGCGCTAGCTTTCAAGGAAATGGTACCGGGATTACGGCAACCTATGACTACGGTCTTGGTGAGAACTTTTCGATTGGAGTTTCAACTGGATATGTTTTGGGTGTAAATGAGGATATTGGAGCAGATTTTGGAAATCGGATTAATTTGGTAGCGCGTTTTAACGCTAATATTGGAAGCGTCTTAAATATAGGAGATGCTGTTGATATTTATCCGGGTTTAAACTTATCGCTTAAACAATTTGGTGGCCATTTGGGAGGACGTTATTTCTTTAGCGATGGTTTCGGAATTTTTACAGAATTCTCAGTGCCCTTTGCAAAATATGACAACGGTACCTTATCCAATGCAGAATTACTGAACAATCAGTTTGTGTTTGGGTTAGGGGTAGTATTTAATCTATAGATGGTTCATTTAAAAAATTAAGGTACAAGCCTCTTGGTTATTTCATATACCAAGGGGCTTTCCCATCCTCTATATAAAAGGTAGTCGGCTAATTTTTTACGTTTCTTGAACA
>JBLICT010000133.1:0-8531 GCA_047632415.1 Maribacter sp. | reverse complement strand
TGTGACAGCTATACGCTACCCGGACTAACAGCAGGGAATAATTACTTCACAGGTGCTGGTGGAACAGGCACACCACTTAATCCAGGTGATCTTATTACTACATCACAAACTATATTCATTTACGCAGCGTCTGGAACTACACCTTCCTGTACCGATGAAAGTAGTTTTGATATCACTATTGATACCACTCCTACCCTAGTCGTTTTAAATACACAATGCTCCTTGGATTTGAGTACCTATGAAGTTTCCTTGCAAACTACCATAGGAATTTTAACGAGTAGTCCAGGAACCGTAGTGGGTAATGATCGTATTAGTGATATCCCAGCTGGAACAGACATCACGATAACACTAACTAATAACGGATGTTCGGATACCTTGGTGATTACGGCACCAGATTGCTATTGTCCTACTTTAGATATACCAGAAAACCAAACAAATGGTGCAAACTGTGAAGGACAGCCAACAGCTACTGTGACAGCTACGATGCCAACCTCTGGTGGTGATACCATAAACTGGTATAACACATCTGCAGGAGGTACACCTATTGCAACAGGAAATAGCTTTACACCAATAGAAATCATCCCAGGAACCTATACCTATTATGCCGAAAATTTTGACAGCATAACCGCCTGTGCTAGTAATAGAATTGAAGTAATGCTAACGATAACGACTATCCCTACTATAACACTTGTCGCGAATAGCACTAGCTGCGAGTTCTATACACTACCTAATTTAGCTGCGGACCAAGACTATTTTACGGGAACCAACGGCACAGGAATTACGCTTACAGCAGGGCAAACCATTACAACCACGCAAACAATATATATCTTGGCAACTGCGCCAGAAAATACCAATTGTCAAGCAGAGAGCTCTTTTGATATTACTATATTACAAGAGCCTATACTAGATTTACCGACAGAACTAGCCTTATGTGCGGATGCAAACGGCAACCAACAAGAACTCTTCTTAGGTACGGATCTTGGTCCTGGCTTTCGGTATGATTGGACGCCCAATAACGATACCAACGGAGATGGTATAGAGGAGGCTATCTTTAGAATTACTACTGAAGGCACTTACACTCTAGAAGTATATGAAATCGCTAATGGTTCGGAATGTGGTGGATTTACTACCTATAGCACCAATGTAAGTAATGTAGCGCAACCTGTGTCATTAACCGCAGAGGTAACAGCAGAAGGCTATGAGTTGGATAGTGGCAATAGGATACGCCTTCTTGCAGGAGACGACCCGCTGCTTTATAATCAGTTTGAGTATAGCATTACAGGACCTAATGGACCTTACCAAAGCGATAATATCTTTACCGATCTTGATGGTGGTTTATATACGGGATATGTTAGGGCTATATCTGGCTGCAGAAGCCTAATTGCAAGTGAGCCTTTCCTAATCATCAACTACCCCACATTTTTCACACCCAATGGAGATGGCATCAATGAAACATGGAGACCACTAGGGCTAGAGAATTTAAACATTACCAGTGAAGTAGATATCTACGTATATGACCGCCATGGAAAATTACTAACAAGACTAGATCCTTTAGGCCCCGGTTGGGACGGCACCTATAATGGCCAACTTATGACCTCAACGGATTATTGGTTTAAAGCTTTCTTTAGGAACGAATTGGATAATACGCCAGTATTTTTTAATGGGCATTTTAGCTTAAAGCGATAAAACCAGCAAAACAATTATAACTTTAGAAGCGTCTTAAAACAAGGGCGCTTCTTTAGTATTTGATGATTACTTAAAAGGTCCTCGATACCCTCTAGTTTAGCGGGCGGGCAAGGTCGCTTTCAAAACTTCCATCGAATTAACATCCTATCCTATCAAAAGAATAGATAATCTCAGAAAGCCTAAACTTTTCACTTATTGCTATTCACTGCCAACTGCAACTGAAAACTTTTTACTTCTCACTTCTCACTATCAACCACCAACTGCCAACCGTCAACTCTCAACCACCAACTGGCAAACATCAACTGAAAACCACCAACTGCAAACTGCCAAGTGCCAACTGCCAACAAAAAACTACCCTCTTCCCATCACAAAAGCTATTCCCTTCCTCGCAGCATCTTTTATCGGCTTTGGAAAAAACCAAGCAATGTTATTGATAAATGCATTCCTAGCTTTATAAAACTGCTTGTCGAATTTTAAATTAGCCAGAACGTATTTAGGATGTTTTAAAGGAAAACTAAGGTCGGAGCTCGCGTCGTAGTTAATAAAGGGACTTTTTCCGGTATGCGTTGCATCCTTATCAAATCCAATATTGCTTATTAAATTGGTATTTGGAAAGATACCCAATTGATTTTGTGAAGCCACACTAAAGCACCATTGATAATCCCAAGCGCTTACCAATTGGTCATCTATGGCTTGTACCCTTCTTTTCCAATAGGTATAATCCCTTCCCTTATAACCGCAATTTGATAAAATATCGTCTTTCTGTTGCGTAGAACGCCATTTCATATCAAAATCCATATTTTGCCATGCGCTACGCCATGTAGCCCAACCCCAACAAACAATATACGATGAAAAACCATAAGAATCCTGAGAAAAGGTTTCGCCCAATTCGTTAAAACCAGAAATCTGAGCGATACGATTATCGTCCTTATACCGATGTAATAACTCTTCTACATACGTAAAAAAGCTAGGCTTTGCGACACAGTCATCCTCTAGAATAATTCCTTGTTCCTCCTGTTCAAAAAACCAATTGATAGCTGTATACACTCCTAAACCGCATCCCAAATTCTTATCTTGAAACAATGTTTTAACATCGCAATCCCAATCTATTGCAGCTAACACTCCTGCCCTAGTAGCTTTCACATTTTCTTCTTCGCCAGCAATATGCTTACGTGCACCATCCCCAGAAATATACATTCGTTTGGGTCTAGCTTCTTTTATAGCTTTTAAGGAAGTAAGTGCCGTCTCTTTTCTGTTGAAGATGACAAAAAGTATTGGGGTCTCTAAAGTGTTCATTGGGTATTAACCTAAATAAGTTTCGGGTAGAAAATTGTTTGAAAAATGAGCTTTCGCTGCACTCTGTATCATAAAATACTTAATATGTTCTAAGGGCCAATTTCCAATAATTTGGTCGCGCCTTAAGAATAATTTATTCTTGGACAACTCGTTTAAACCATTGATGTGGCATCCACGCACGGCAGAAGTACAAGAATCATATCCTTGCTCAAAAACAAAATCATATGCTGCTTTATTAAAATGCTCAAACTTACCATAAGTATAGGCAAAATGTACAATCTTATCGCAATTCGCTATCAATTCATCATGTGCTTTATTAAAATTCGCGGCAAAATTTTCTAAAGAAAGTTGGGACACCATGCTATGGTCATAGGTATGGTTTCCAATTTCATGACCTTGTTTCTGAAGTGTATTCAGATCATCCCAATTTAAAAATTGAACGGGTGGAATATCTAATTTTTCTTTACAGAATCGTTTAATGCTGTAATTATCGGTAAGACCTATGCTATAGGGGTTTACGTAAAAACAACAGCTCGCTCCGTATCTATTCAATACCTCTGCCGCAAGCATATTATTCCATATACCATCATCTGAACTCCATGTGATGTAAGGCCGGTCAATATTATTTTCTGTAATACGATTTACTGCCTCCGAATGAGTAATAAAAATATGGTCCTTAGCAAGGAAATGAACCAATTTTTCAAAATTTGCTACCTCATCTTTAAAAATATGATGAAAATATAGAAATTGTACCCTTGGGGTTTCCAGTATTTTTATATTTTTCTCCAATGTATTGGTTACGCTCAAGGCGTCCAAAACTAGGCCCCTCCCCTTTCTTCTGAATGTATTCCCTTGAAAGGATTGAAACGCTGCGAAGGTGTTACAATACTGCATTTTTTCTACTTAATGTTATTACCTTAACTGTAACGGTATTAAATTTTAAATCATATGAAAATTCGTAGCATTAATTCATAATAAAAATCGTTTATTGATTTTCCAGTCGCTGTGAGTTTAACAGATTCAATAAAGTAACCCATGATTTTATTGCCGTACGAATATCGGTTAACTTATTTGTATCACATTAATGGTCAGCTAAAATTTTTCTATAAACTACTGAATATGCCTCCAAAATATAACTAATAATAATTTTAGTTGATTGACTACCAACAAACCGAAAGCACCACCAGTTTCTAATGTAAACTATTCTCGTACCCTCAAAGCGTATAAAAAAATAATGATTCCTATAATACTCAGATATAGTATTTAAAGTTACAACAAAACTATCATTCCATAAAATGCGCTCATTTCGAAACCCGTTTTTTATGACAATAAACGTAGCATTGAACACCAACCTGTTACAAGATTTACTTCCTAAAAAACAAACAAAAACTTAAAATTTAATGTAATACGTCGATTATTCGCAAAGCAGAAAACCAAAAAACACAATTTACCCGTTAGTGTATTTCACTAAGTATGGTATTTCATCGAAAAGTAAAGCAATTTCATCGATGTAATATTTTTTTTAAATAATTTTACAGTCCAAATCTTAACCTACAATCCTTATCGTATGAAGTTCAATCCAATTCATTTCTTAAAAATGGCGCTTACCTTCTTTTGTATTTACCTAATAGCAGCTTGTAGTAAAGATACAGATCTCCTTGCCGACTATGTGCTTAACAATGATGATCTAGCAACAATGATTACCAAAGGAAAGGTTGTGGATGATACGTATTCAGTTAGTTTTAATCAAAGTATCATTCTAGATGTATTGAACAACGACAACTTTGAAACAGGATCTAATGTATCCATTATTAATACTACCAATCCGGATTGGGGAACGGTTGAAATTAACGAAGATAACACCTTGACCTATACACCTAATAATGACCATACGGAAGACACAAGTGAAAGTTCAGAAAACACTGACAGTAATGAGGAAACAAGTGAAGAAAACACAGAAGATAGCTTTGATTACATTACGAAAGAAACAAATGAGGACGGTTCCACAAGCACCGAAGAAGGTACGGTAACAGTGACCAATGATGAAAGTAAAATTCCTACCTCAAGCGAAAATGTGTTCTTTGCTGCCACTTATGGAAACAATCAAAACAATGGTAAGTCAGAAGCGCAACCCTGGTCAATTCAAAAAGCATTTTCTACTGCAGAAGCAGGAGATATTGTCTATATTAAGGCAGGCAATTATAGCAATATAGAACTGGTTCAAACTAACAATGGTACTCAAGAAAACCCGATTGAGTTTATAGGATACAAAAATCAACCAGGGGATGCTGATTCTGTTTTAGGATTAGATTTAAGCAACGATAATGAGTTTGACGTAAATCGTTTACCATCATTCGTAGGAAATAGTAACGACGGCCTTTACGAAGGACACGCTATCTTTCTTAAAGGTAATTACATAGAGTTAAACAACATTCAAATTACAAGATTTGAAATGGGTATTCTTACGAAAGGTGTAGGCTCTAAATTAACCAATATTTTGATTTATAACATGGGAGACTTTAGAGATAATGTCAACGGATTCGATGATTATAAAGGAATAGGAATAAGAGCGCAGGGTAAAGATGTAAAAGTACAGAATAGCCAAATTGTTGATTGTGGTGCCGAAAGCTTAGTTTTACATAATTGTCAAAGTTGCTTGGTAGAAAACGTTCAAATAGTTTCAAATAATAATACCAACCCAACAGATTATTATCTTCTTTTGACAGGTGGAACATCAAACTCTTATGTTACCAATGCTACTGTTAAAAGAAAAAGTGGCTTATCTCACTACGGACATGGAATAGTTGGTAAAGCAGGAGCACACAATAATATCATCACTAACTCCACAGTAATTAACACCACAATAGAATTATCATTTTCAAACGTTTATGAGAATACTATAAAAAATTGTACAGTAACTGGAATGTTTTACGAGAATGATGATAGTGCTGGCTCTATTGAAGTTGCAAATGGCGCACATCATAACATTTTTGAAAATATTACTATTGATGGGGTAAGGGGAGCTATTAAATTTAGAGATTGGCGAGACAATTCTGGGCAATCGAACGATGTTCACGATGCAGGAAACAATAACACTTACAAAAATATTACAGTAACTAATAGCTTAATCGCTATACATTTTGATGAATTTTCAAAATTAGAAGGTAATGCATGGGATAATTCTTTTGAAAATTGCACATTTAATGGAGTAGAAAGGTTGTTTCACGTTAATAGACCAAATTCTGGAACCAAACTTTCAAATTGCTTAATTAAAGAAGTAAATGCTTTTTCTGTTACATCTGCAGGGTTTGATTACGACTTAAACCCTAATACAGAATTCAATAATAATGAATGGATAAACATAGGGTTTACAAAACCAGATTAAATAACCTAAAACATAAAAAAAATAAAAACCCTTATGTTAAGGGTTTTTATTTTTTTTATATGCATACCATATACCTTTTTACAACTTATACCGTTATGATTAAAAGCTAGTTAAATAATAAATATTTAAAATGAGTAAAGTAGCATTAATCACAGGGGTTACAGGCCAAGACGGCGCCTATTTAAGTGAATTTTTATTAAAGAAAGGGTATATTGTTCATGGTCTAAAAAGACGTTCTTCTCTTTTTAACACGGATAGAATAGATCACTTATATCAAGACCCACATGTGGAACACAGGAATTTCATTTTACACTACGGGGACATGACCGATAGTACAAATCTGATCCGTATCATACAGGAGGTTCAGCCGGACGAAATTTATAATTTAGCTGCCATGAGTCATGTTGCAGTATCTTTTGAGGTACCTGAATATACGGCAAATGCAGATGGCATTGGAACACTTAGGATCTTGGATGCAGTACGTATACTTGGTCTTAGCAAAAAAACTAGAATCTATCAAGCTTCTACTTCTGAATTATACGGAAAAGTACAGGAAGTTCCACAAAGTGAAACTACGCCCTTCTACCCAAGAAGTCCGTATGCGGTAGCAAAGATGTATGCCTATTGGATTACGGTTAATTACAGAGAAGCCTATGGCATGTATGCCTGTAACGGAATTCTTTTTAATCATGAATCTCCTATTAGAGGGGAAACGTTTGTAACAAGAAAGATTACCAGAGCTACATCAAGAATAGCCTTAGGGTTACAAGATAAATTTTATCTAGGAAACTTAGATGCGCAACGCGACTGGGGTCATGCCAAAGATTATGTGCGTATGATGTGGATGATTTTACAAGCAGATAAGGCAGAGGATTGGGTTATTGCTACTGGAAAAACAACACCGGTTAGAGACTTTGTTCGTATGAGTTTTGCTGAGGTGGGCATTGAACTTGAATTTAAAGGAGAAGGCGTTGATGAAAAAGCTTTTGTCAAAGCTTGTAATAATCCAGACTTCCAATTAGAAATAGGCAAGGAAGTGCTAAATGTAGATTCTAAATATTTTAGGCCTACAGAAGTTGATTTATTGATAGGAGACCCATCTAAAGCCAAAAGAAAACTAGGTTGGGAAATAGAATATGAATTAAAAGATCTTATAAAGGATATGATGCAAAGCGATGTTATGCTAATGCAAAAAGACCAACTCCTGAAAGACGGTGGGTATCGTATTCTCAACTATTTCGAATAAAACTACATATTATTATAATTAATCCCTAACACAATAATTCTGATTACAAAAAATTATTGTCTTAGGGATTTTATTACACCATAGCATGAATAAGAATTCTAAAATATATGTTGCCGGGCATAGAGGGCTAGTAGGAAGCGCTATTATAGCTAACCTTAAAAACAAAGGCTACCATAATCTCATCTTTAGAACCCATAAAGAATTAGATCTTACAAGTACCTTTGCCGTTGAAGAGTTTTTTACAACAGAAAATCCTGACTATGTAATACTAGCTGCTGCTAAAGTGGGCGGTATTGTGGCAAACAATACATACAGAGCAGATTTTATATATGAGAATCTGATGATTCAAAATAACGTCATACATCAAAGTTATGTGCATGGTATTAAAAAACTACTGTTCTTAGGGAGTACTTGTATCTACCCTAAAAACTGTCCTCAGCCTATGAAGGAGGAATATTTATTAACAGATACTTTGGAATACACCAATGAGCCTTATGCTATAGCTAAAATTGCGGGTATTAAAATGTGTGAAAGTTATAATCTACAGTATGGTACTAATTTTATCTCTGTAATGCCTACCAATTTGTATGGGCCTAACGATAATTTTGATTTGGAAAAATCACACGTACTTCCTGCCCTTATCCGCAAAATTCATTTAGGCAAAGCCTTGGAAGAAAATGATTGGAATTCCATAGATTCAGATTTAGATAGATTACCTATTGAAGGTATTTCTGGAGAGAATAGTGAACAAGAAAAATTAGATATTCTCAGAAAACATGGAGTGGTAAAGCATTCTAAAGGTACCGTTACCGTTGAAATATGGGGAAGTGGAAAACCTATGCGCGAATTCTTATGGTCTGAGGATATGGCTGATGCCTGTGTTTTTTTAATGGAACAAAGAAATTTTAAGGATATTAT
>JBLICT010000132.1:0-8542 GCA_047632415.1 Maribacter sp. | reverse complement strand
ATTTAAGTAAAAATTAAGTTTGCCTAAGTAAAAACATATCAACATTGTCGCATGGCGATTATTACCTTAACAACCGATTTCGGAATTAAAGACCACTTTGTTGGGGTGCTAAAGGGTTCTATCTATACCGAGCTTCCAGATGCAAACATTGTTGATATTTCACACGGTATTGCACCTTTCAACATTCAGGAGTGTGCGTATATCCTTCAAAATTCCTATCATAATTTCCCCAGGGGCACCATACATATTGTTGGTGTAGATTCTGAAGCAACTCAAGAAAATCAACATATTGCGGTTTTAGTAGACGGACATTATTTCGTGAGTGCTAATACTGGAGTCATAGGTTTGATTACATCAGAATTAAGTCCGGAGAAGATAGTACAGATAAATATTCCGGATCGCATTCAAGGCTCTTTTCCCGTGATGAGCGTATTTGTGCAGGTAGCCTGCCATATAGCACGTGGAGGTACCCTAGAGGTTGTCGGTAAACCTTTTACCAATCTAAAGCTTCTACGAGAGTTTTCACCAAGGGTTTCAGACGATGGAAAAAAAATAATAGGAAGCGTCATTTATATCGATAACTATGGCAACGTAGTAACCAATATTCGAAAAAGTCTATTTGATGGTCATAGAAAAGGAATGCCATTTGTATTACAAGCCCGAAACCAAAAGCTAACCCAAATTCATAATAGCTACAGCGATATCATCGATTTTAAATTGGAAAAAAACAAACGTAAAGGTGATGGCGACTTGCTAGCCCTATTTAATTCCTCGGGATATATTGAGCTTGCTATTTACAAAAGCAACTTAAATACGGTAGGAGGTGCCGCTACACTCTTGGGTCTGGAGTACCGAGACACTATTAGTATTGATTTCACATAATCACCGAATCACTGCTTCCATTTCACGCTAAGCAGTTTGGTAATATCCAATTCAGAATCTGTATAGACCTGCCTTAGTTTAATCGGTTTATCGCCTACTAAATAGTTGATAACTACTTGGTCTATAAAAATAATAAATCAGATTAAGTTGGTATTGCGGTGCTTGGGTGCATAAAACGGGTTTATATTGCTGTTAATAAGTTTGTTTCCTATAAAACTCCAATTCAAATATCTTTGTTTCAGAGGATTCCGCCAAAACTGGAACCTTAAAATCATTTTAAGGAAGACATTTTAAAGATATAATTCAAAGTAAACAAAGATGAAATTTATAGTATCTAGCACGTATTTGTTAAAACAACTTCAGATTTTAGGTGGAGTCATCAATAATAGCAACACCCTACCCATTTTGGATAATTTCCTTTTCGACCTTAAAAAGGACAAGCTAACGGTATCCGCGTCTGATCTGGAAACAACAATGAGTTCTGTACTTAATGTAGATTCGGATAATGAAGGCGTTATTGCGGTTCCTGCTCGCTTGTTGTTGGAAACCTTAAAAACCTTTCCTGAGCAGCCGCTGACGTTTATGGTTGCGGACAATAATACGGTTGAAATCAGCAGCAATCATGGAAAATATGCGCTTGCCTATGCAGACGGCGCAGAATTTCCAAAGGCGGTTGAGCTGGCAAGCCCTAGTTCCACTACCTTGTTGGGAGATATTTTGGCTACTGCAATTACCAAGACTATTTTTGCAGCAGGGAATGATGATCTTAGGCCAGTAATGAGTGGTGTATTCTTTCAGTTTTCCCCAGAGCATCTAACATTTGTGGCAACGGACGCACATAAATTGGTAAAATACAGAAGAGAAGATGTTAGTGCATCCGAAGTGGCAGAGTTCATTATGCCAAAAAAGCCGCTTACTTTATTAAAAGGAATATTGGCCGGAAGCGAATCTGACGTGCTTATAGAATATAACGAGAGTAACGCAAAATTCACCTTTGACGATACCGAATTAATATGTAGGCTAATTGATGGAAAATACCCTAATTACGAAGCGGTAATTCCAAAGGAAAATCCAAATAAACTTTCGATAGCTCGAAATCAGTTTTTGAGCTCCGTGCGTCGAGTATCCATATTTTCAAATAAAACAACCCATCAGATACGCTTAAAAATAGCAGGTGCTGAACTAAATATTTCTGCGGAGGATATAGACTATTCCAACAAAGCGGAAGAACGTTTAACCTGTGCCTACCAAGGAGATGACATGCAAATAGGATTCAACTCGCGATTTTTAACAGAAATGCTTAACAATTTAGGAGCTGATGAGGTTTCTCTAGAAATGAGCCTGCCTAATAGAGCGGGCATTCTTACCCCTATCGATGGCCTAGATGAAGGAGAGAGCGTAACCATGCTTGTTATGCCAGTAATGTTGAATGGATAGATAGCTGTAGTAACATTAATATATAGAAAAAGGGAGCAAATTTTGCTCCCTTTTATTTTTATATCTTTTTTAGGATATAAATCGTATCGTTCCAAAATAGCTAGGTGATTCTCCATTACTTGCCCTAACTGCGTTTATCAGCGGCATAATTAGGGAGAGGATACCAGTCAATACCAGTAGTATAATTCCTAATCCGAATAAAAGGATAGTCGGAATACCAATAATCACATATAAAATAAGACTTAACTGAAAGTTGATGATAGACTTGCCATGTTCGTCCATACCTATTACGGTATCCTTCATGGTAAGCCAAAGTGCCAAAGGCACCAATAGGCCTCCAACACCTGTAATATAATCCAAATACTGGGTTAAATGTGCGATGACCAATACACTTCGGTCTTCTCTAAGAACATTGTTTTGATTAATAATTTCCATTTTTCGATTGATTTTAAGATGAATAACTACCTATGTGTCTCAAAAAAGGGAAAAATGTTACACTACCAATCGTCCAAAAGCTCATATTATTTCTTTAGTAGCTTTTCTAACTTCCCTTGGTTCTTTACAATCTTTATATTCAATTTGCGTATTTTATTATTAATCTTATCAATGTCCACGGGAGCCAACTTACCCTTAGCCTTTCCCTTTTCTATTTTAACTCCTAACTTTTCTATCTGATTTTTATCCTTGGCAATGTCTTTGGACATGGCGGCAATATTCTTTTTTAGTTTCTCTTCGGCGGCTTCCTTTTTAGTTTCCTTTTTCTCTTTTTCAGCCTGTTACTTTGCTGCATCAACTTTCTTCTTCACTTCTTTTTTCTCTGCCTTTTCAGTATTCAGTGCAGAAAAGAGATTTTGATCAGCTGTAGTATTTTGCCCATAAGAACTGGTCGTTATGGCAAATACAGTTAATGTGATGAATGTTAATTTTAAATATTTCATAACTATTTTATTTTTTGATTTAAACGAACTAATGTACTCAGTTTGGCTACACGAATGACAAGATACCGTCTACGGAACATGAACATTTTTAAAGTAATATTATTTACTTTTGTCACATGATTCAAAACGACACTATTATTGCTTTGGCCACAGCTTCAGGTGCTGGTGCTATTGCCGTTATAAGAATTTCAGGAGCTAAGGCTATTACCTTGGTTTCCGAACATTTTAAACCTGTTACTCATAAGAAACTAAAAGAACAAAAAAGTCACACCATACATTTAGGCCATATTGTTGATGGCGAGACCCTATTGGACGAAGTCTTGGTCTCCATCTTTAAAAATCCACGATCCTACACTGGTGAGGATGTTATTGAAATCTCTTGTCATGGTTCTTCTTATATTCAGCAGCAAATTATTCAATTGTTTTTAAGAAAAGGATGTCGCATGGCAGCGGCAGGTGAATTTACAATGCGTGCTTTTTTAAACGGTAAGATGGATTTGAGTCAGGCTGAAGCCGTAGCGGATCTTATTGCAAGTGATAGTGAGGCCGCCCATCAAATAGCCATGCAGCAGATGCGCGGTGGGTTCAGCTCCACAATTAATGACCTTAGGCAAGAGTTACTAAATTTTGCTTCTTTGATAGAATTAGAGCTCGACTTTTCTGGGGAAGATGTGGAATTTGCAGACAGGACACAATTCAACCAACTATTACAAAAAATCACCAAAGTTCTTAAGGATCTTATAGATTCCTTTGCTCTTGGTAATGTTATCAAAAATGGTATTCCGATTGCTATTGTGGGTGAACCCAATGTAGGTAAATCGACACTTTTAAACGCTATTCTTAATGAAGAACGAGCCATTGTAAGCGATATTCCTGGCACAACAAGAGATACCGTAGAAGACCAAATAGCGATTGGTGGTATTAATTTCAGGTTTATAGACACGGCAGGTCTGCGAGAAACCAGCGATAAAGTAGAGCAAATAGGAATTGCTAGGGCCTTTGAAAAAATTGAACAGGCACAACTGGTCATTTATCTGTTCGAGGCCGCAAAGAACAAAGAAACAGAAATCAAGACTTTACAGGAAAAGTATCACGATAAAAATATTTTATTAATTGCGAATAAGATAGACGAAGTTAATGAGCAACGTATAGCGTCGCTCCAGGATAGGTATTCCAGATTACTATTGATATCCGCAAAAACAGGACAAGGTATCGAAGAGCTTAAAAATACCTTATTAACACTTTCCAGTGCGGGAGCCTTGGGTAAAAATGATACCATAATAACCAACAACCGCCATTATGATGCCTTGTTAAAAGCCCTGGAGTCCATCCAACGTGTAAAAGAAGGGATGGATATAGAATTGTCTAGTGACCTTATGGCCATAGATATTCGCGAAGCGCTTTATCATTTGGGCGAGATTACGGGTTCTGTTTCGACAGATGATCTTTTGGGGAATATCTTTTCAAATTTTTGTATCGGAAAGTAAATAAGTGTTCAATATAATTCCATTTGGATTCAATTAGCTGTAAATCAATAAGTTGTCTAAAAATATTTTTATTCTCTCTTTCTCTTAATATACTGTAGAGTATATTGATTTCGCCTATTTTTCATCCCTGTTTTGAAAATAAATCTCAAAACCAAATAATAGGATGGCAACCGCCAAAAGTAAGGAATGGAAATGCTACATTGTTGGAAAAAAATGGTCAGTCGTATTCGACTTGCTCCTAATACCAAAGCTACTTCAGGAACGTAATACTATTGGATTGTAAAAAAATTCGACGGTATTAATACTATTTCAGTGCTTTACATTTTTAATTTCCTGGAGGTAAGGACCTTAAATGATACGACTTCGGTTGTACAAAAGCTCGTATGCCTTGGGTTGAAAGTGTAGACCCCATGCCTGAATTATTTCTACCGGACCAGGGCATATTCGGACTCACGCGATCACAACAATTCCAATAAGCTGTCCCTACATTAAGTTGATTTAAAAGATGTAATGCACGTTGCTCATCGTTGGAAAATACAGCAGCTGTCAAACCATAGTTCGTATCTGCCATCAATTCTAAAGCTTTCTTATCTGAGCTAACTTTTTGGATTCCGATGATAGGTCCAAAGGATTCTTCTTTCATCAAGTCCATTTCATGATTGCAGTTCGTTAATACCGTTGGTTCGAAATAATACCCTTTGCCCTCTATCACTTTCCCTCCGGATAGCAACGTGGCACCTTTATTCAACGCATCCGCTACTTGATTTTCTAGGACTTTTATTTGCTGTTTTCGTGTCAATGGGCCAACAAAAGTTTCTAAGCTTTTAGGGTCACCGATTTTATAAGATTTTACCTTGGCAACGAAAGCATCAACAAATTCATTATGTATTTTTTCTGAAACATAAATGCGTTCTACCGCACAACAGCTCTGACCATTATTATAAAAAGCGCCTTCTGCAGCATTTATTGCCGCTTGTTTAACATCTAAAACATCATCCATAATGTAAAGTGGGTCTTTCCCTCCCAATTCTAATTGAACCGGCACCAACTTATGTGCAACTGTCTTTGCAATATATAAACCTGTCTTATGTGACCCTGTAAAAAAGTAGCCATCCAAATCAGCCTCCAGAATTTGTTGTCCCAAGTTTCCATCACCGATAACACATTGAAATACATTTTTTGGAATTCCAGCTTGCCACAAATACTTTTCAAATTGCTTTCCAGTCAAAGATGCGAACTCCGAGGGTTTGTAGAGTATAGAATTGCCTGCAACTAATCCATATAAAAAAACATTGTACCCAACGTTATAAGGAAAGTTCCAAGCAGAAATATTCGCAATTAGCCCCAAAGGCTCATAAGCGATTTTCTCATGAGTACTTCCAAAATTAATTACCGTCTCGGGCAATAGCCACTTTTCTGCATTTTGACGTAAATGTTCGACTCGATTCTGCGCGCCTTTGATTTCATTTAAGGATTGCTGTAACGGCTTGCCCGTTTCCATAGTAAGAATTTCTGCCAGATGGTTTACATTCACTTGGATCAATTCACCAAAGCGAATGATACATTCAAGTCGCTCTCCTATGGATTTTTGGGACCATGCTTTTTGACCTTCACGTAAGGAAGCCAAGATACTCTGCAATTCATCTTTCGATGTTTCTTGTAATTCTGAAATGATTTCTTCTGTTGCCGGATTGATTATCTGCATTTTGTTTATTTCGTATGTTCTAAAAAAGCTTTATAAAGTAAATCCGCATCGATTACTCCTTTCCCTAATGTAGGGGAAAATTCAGGATGCCACTGTACGCCCATTACTTTGCCATCGGGTTCTTTTGAATATCCAAAGGCCTCGATAATCCCATCCGGTGCGTTTGCATAGACTTCTAGATTATCACCCAAATCTTTTACCGCTTGATGATGCACCGTATTCACATGAGGATTTTTTTCATCGGAATACAGGTTTGCTAAAAAAGTGCCTTGCACAAATTCTATGGGATGCTTTATGGTATCGTATAAGGCTGCCGAACGATGATCTTCAGCATTCGAATTTTGTGTGACTGTATCCTGATACAGTGTACCACCAAAATATGCGTTCATCAATTGCATTCCCCTGCAGATGCCATAGACTGGTTTGGAGTTTTTGATAGCGTAATCCATGATTTTTAGTTCATACTGATCCCGATACGCATCGCCCTTCCATATACCTATAGGCTTTTCGCCATATGTTTCGGGAGCCAAATCGACACCACCTTGAAAAATGAATCCATCCATTTCTGACAGAATGTCCTCAAGATATTCCTCCGAAACATCGGGAATCAAAACAGGAAGCACTCCTTTTCGAGTGATATACCTCGCCATATCATTTTCGAGATAACTCAAAGATTTGTGTCCAAAGACGACCCGTTCTTTGTCGGGGTACATAAAACAGGAGGAGACACCAATTTTGATCATAGGGCCATTTGATATAAGTTTTTAAAATCTTCCCTCGAAACTGGTTTTGGGTTGTTTGGATGACAGAAATCAGCCGCTGCTAATTTGGAAAGTTCCTCGATATGCTCCCCCTTAACATCAATTTCAGAGAGCCTGGTTGGCATTCCGAGTTTATCGTTCATTTCAAAAATATGGTCCACTACCCTATTTCCTGCTGCACTTCCCATGCCAAAGGCATTGCCCATGTTATTGAATCGATTTTCAAAACCTTCATAATTGAATTGCATTCCATACGGAAGATTTACGGCATTTGCCAACCCGTGATGTGTATCTAGCAAACTTGATAATGGATGCGCTAAACTATGCACCACACCCAAACCTTTTTGAAAAGCCACTGCGCCCATTAATGAGGCGAGCAACATTTTTGACCGTGATTCTACATCCGGTTTATGCGTTGCGGTTTCCAATGAATCAGCAATCAAGGCTATTCCTTCAAGTGCAATTCCATCGCACATGGGGTGGTAATTTTTTGCCAAATAGGCTTCCATATTGTGCGTCAAAGCGTCCATACCCGTCGCAGCTGTTATAAACGGAGGTAATTCCATGGTCAGCAATGGATCGGCAAAAACAATTTTAGCCATTAATTTTGGGCTAAAAAGAATTCGTTTTTTCTTTGATTCATCCTCCGAAATAATAGCACTACGACCAACCTCACTTCCAGTACCCGCCGTAGTAGGAATCGCTATAAAATGCGGCACTTCTTCAGTCACATATTTATCGCCACCGATTAAATCATCGTAGTCGAACAAATCTCGTTTATGATTAATTCGTAGTGTGATTGCGCGTGCCACATCAAGGGCAACTCCACCACCAATTCCAATAATACAATCGCGGTCGGTCTCATGAAAAATAGCGCCGCCTTTCAATACATCCGACTTCACCGGATTCTTATGCATTTCGCTAAACACCTCAGTACTTATTCCTTTTTGTTCAAGACTATTTTTGATTTCCTTGAAAAAAGTGAGCTCGGCTACCGTTGCGTCCGTGACCAAAAGTGGTCTTGAAAGATTATTGCTTTTTAAATAATCGGTTAATTCTTCACTTGCACCTGCACCAAATCTAATTGGGCATGGGAAATTGAAGCCTTGAATTTTAGTTATGTCCATTCGCTAAATAATTTCAAAATATCTTTTGGTCTCCCAATCGGTTACTTCCGCGGAAAATTGCTTCCATTCCCAAACTCGTGTCTTGGTAAAATGGTCTACAAATTCGTTTCCAAAAAGTTCCTTAGCGATTGTAGAATTTTTCATGTTTTGAGAGGCATCCCACAAATTGGAGGGTAGTATTCCTTTTTTGACTTCATAGCCATTG
>JBLICT010000131.1:0-8556 GCA_047632415.1 Maribacter sp. | reverse complement strand
TCTAAAGGCTAGTCTTAGCTTTTTATTGTTAATGTACTTTCTCCCTATTTTGGGACAGTTTGAAATACCCGAAAAACCAGAAAAAGAAACCAGTGTTTATGACTATATAAATCTACTATCTGATGTTCAGAAAAATGCTCTGGAACAAAAGTTGATACGTTACTCAGACAGTACTTCTACACAAATTGTAGTTGCCATTATTGCCAGTACAGAAGGCGAAAATATCACGTATCTTGGCGCGCAATGGGGCCAAAAATGGGGGATTGGCCAAGCAGGAAAAGACAATGGAGTCTTGCTAATACTGGCAAGGGATGATAGAAAAATAGCGATTAATACAGGGTACGGAGTAGAAGGGAATCTTACAGATGCCATGTCGCGACGCATCATAGAAACCGTTATCGTACCCGAATTTAAAACGGGTGACTATTATGGTGGATTGAATAACGGAGCCGACACTATTTTTAAGGTTTTAAACGGTGAGTTTACAGAAAATCGAAGTTCTACCGCAGAGGACGGATTTCCGCTAAGGGCCTTGTTACCCTTTATTGTCTTCTTTATCATCTTGATAATACTTTCCAAGCGCAATAAGGGCGGCGGTAATGGCAACGGAGGTCGAAAGAACAAAGGATTGAATCTTTGGGATGTCATTATCCTAAGCAATATGGGACGCAGTGGAAGAACCGGAGGAGGTTTTGGAAGTGGTGGAGGCAGCTTTGGCGGCGGCGGATTTGGTGGAGGCTTCGGTGGAGGTGGATTTGGTGGAGGAGGCGCATCCGGCGGGTGGTAACTCAAATAAAGGTTCAAGTATCAACCTCAAATACAAACACAAAATCACCTTCAAACAGAAAAGCCAATAGTTTATTTGTCGTTATTTCATTTTCTTTATCATAACAACTACGAACTAACGAAACCTAAAGCAAAAGATACCGTATCGTTCGATGTCCAACCATCATGCCTTAAACCACCTACTTCTTCCGCATAAAAACAGTAATAGGCACTCCAGTAAAATCAAATTCCTCCCTAATCTTATTTTCAAGATAGCGCTTATAAGGCTCTTTTACATACTGTGGCAGGTTGCAGAAAAAGGCAAACTGAGGATACGGTGTAGGCAATTGCGTACAAAACTTAATCTTCACGTATTTACCCTTGTACGCCGGCGGTGGATAGGCCTCGATTAACGGAAGCATTACATCATTAAACTTACGGGTTATAATTTTTTTACTTCTATTCTTATGGACATCTACAGCCGTTTCAATAGCCTTGAAAATACGTTGCTTCGTTAATACTGAAACAAATAAAATAGGAACATCTACAAATGGAGATATCGCTTGCTTTATTCTTTCCGTATATTGTTTTATCGTATTGGTCTCCTTATCCTCAACCAAATCCCACTTGTTTACAAGAATTACAATACCCTTGTGATTGCGTTGCGCTAACCAGAAAATATTTTCTACCTGACCATCAAAACCTCGGGTAGCGTCCAATAACAACAAACAAACATCACAATGCTCTATGGCACGTACGGACCGCATAACAGAATAAAACTCCAGGTCTTCCTTTACCTTAGCTTTCCTGCGTATTCCTGCGGTATCTACAAGGTTAAACTCAAAACCAAACCTATTGTACTTTGTATCTATACTGTCCCTAGTGGTACCTGCAATATCGGTTACAATATATCTATCCTCACCAATAAGCGCATTTATAAAAGATGATTTACCTGCATTTGGTCTACCTACTACGGCAAATCTTGGTAGTTCTGTTTCTTCTTCCTCAACATCTGGGAGGTCTTTCACTAAAGCGTCCAAAAGTTCTCCTGTTCCGCTACCGTTTATGCTAGAAAGTGTATAATATTCTCCTAATCCCAACGAATAGAATTCTACTGCATCTTCTTGCCGCATGGCATTATCTACCTTATTAATGGCAAGATAAATTGGCTTATTGACCCTTCTTAATAATTTGGCAACATCCTCATCCATACCAGTTACGCCGGTATTTACATCTACCATAAAAATAATAGCATCTGCCTCTGCTATGGCCAGCTCTACCTGCTTATCTATCTCCTTTTCAAACACATCATCGCTTCCCAAAACATACCCTCCGGTATCAATGATAGAAAACTCCTTGCCGTTCCAGTCGCTTTTTCCGTAATGTCTATCACGCGTAACTCCGCTAGTTGCATCTACAATAGCTTCACGACGTTGAATTAGTCTATTAAAAAATGTTGATTTACCTACATTAGGCCTTCCCACAATAGCTACAATAGCTCCCATACCTCTAAATTTGGCTGCAAAGGTAATATAAACAAAAGAATATGAGTAAGTTGATAGTAAATATAAAGCTGGACTTTACTTATTGTACCCAAATCGTTTTAACTGCCTACTATCGTTTCTCCAGTTCTTGTTCACCTTAACATAAAGTTCTATATGTACCTGTTTGTCGAAGAATTTTTCTAAATCTTTTCTAGATTCCACACCCACTTTTTTCAGCGCACTCCCCTTATGACCTATGATGATGCCTTTTTGAGAATCACGTTCGACCATAATCACAGAACGGATACGTATAATTTCCTCGTCCTCAAAAAACTCTTCGGTCTCTACCTCAACGGCATAAGGAATTTCCTTCTTATAGTATAATAATATTTTCTCTCTGATAGTCTCGTTAACAAAGAAACGCTCTGGCTTATCCGTTAATTGGTCCTTTGGATAGTACGGTGGCGAAACAGGCAACAATTCTAAAATACGTTCGAATACCCCTTTAATATTAAAGTTTTGTAGCGCGGATATTGGATGAATTTCTACCCTGGGTAATTCCTCTTGCCAATACTGTACTTGTTCTTCTAAAAGTTCCTGGGTGGTGGTATCTACCTTGTTCAACAGTAATAAGACTGGAATTTTCGAATTCTTTATTTTCTCAAAAAAGCGTTCGTCTTTTAACGCCTTCTCCCCTATTTCAACCATATATAACAGTACATCTGCATCCTCAAAGGCCGACTTCACAAAATCCATCATGGAAGTTTGCAAGTCATAGGCTGGTTTAATAATCCCAGGTGTATCCGATAAAATCATCTGAAAATCGTCTCCGTTCACAATACCCAAAATACGGTGTCTTGTCGTTTGGGCCTTAGAGGTAATGATGGACAGTTTTTCGCCCACAAAGGCATTCATCAAAGTAGATTTTCCTACGTTAGGATTACCGATGATATTTACAAAACCTGCTTTATGCTCTTTCATGCTTCACGTTTAAAAAATAGGCTTTCATTGCCTTGTTGACCCTTGGCGCCAAATACAGTACGGCTATCATATTTGGAATAACCATAAGTGCAAATGACAAATCGATTAAATTAATCACTAAATCTACCGATGCTACCGCCGCAAAAGTAATACTACCCACGTAAACCAAATTATAAAACTTCCCAATTTTCGCATTGGTGATAAAAGAAAGGCATTTTGTACCGTAATACGAATAGGTAAACAAGGTAGATAAGGCAAAGGCACTTACCACAACCATTAATAAAACGCCGCCATAAGGGATAGCCCTTTCAAAGGCATTTAAAGTCATTGCAATACCGTTGGATTCCGTATCTAAATGAGCACCGCTAATAATGATAACAACCGCTGTGAGCGAACACACGATAATAGTATCAATAAAAGGCCCTAACATGGCCACCAAACCTTCTTGAATCGGTTCTTTTGTTTTGGATTGTCCGTGGAACATAGGTGCAGTACCTACACCAGATTCATTTGAGAAAACAGCCCTACGGACTCCGATAATAATCAAACCCCATAAACCGCCAGTAACCAGCGTTTTGAAGTTAAAAGCTTCGGTGAAAATCAATTTAAAAGAGGGGAGTATTTCAGACACATTGGTGAAAAGAATATACACTACAGCGAGTAAATACACCAAAACCATAAATGGAACGATTGCAGTAGCCACTTTTGCTATTTTTTTTAATCCTCCAAAAATCACAAATGAAGTGATGATTGAAAGTACAATACCAATTATTAATTTCCATTGAAAATCGCCCAAGACCATAAAAGCTTCATCGGGCACTATAACGGTCATCAGGGTTTGCGTAAACTGATTGGTGGTAAAGGCAGGTAATACACCAAACAAACCCGCAACACAAAAGAAAATAGCAAGCGGTTTTGCTTTGTTTCCCATCCCTTTGGTGATATAATACATAGGACCACCTTGCAGCGCTCCTTCAGAATCTTCACCACGAAACATAATTGATAAGCTACAAGAATAGAATTTAATACTCATCCCGATTATAGCCGTAATCCATATCCAAAAAACAACCCCTGGCCCTCCTAAATAAATAGCAATCGCAACGCCAGCAATATTTCCCATTCCAACCGTTGCTGCAACTGCAGAAGAAAGGGCTTGCAGATGGCTAACTTCACCTGGATCATTAGGATCATCATACTTACCCGCCGTAATACGTAGCGCATGCTTGAAATAGCGATAGGGTAATAATTTGGAGTAAAAGACCAAAAACAAGCCACCACCAATAATTAGAAAAAGCATGACCCATTCTGTGTAGGGTAATACGCTTGACAAGAATTCATTAATTACTTCCATGTACAAATTAAAAAACCGGTTTAACTCGGTAATTTAGGTATTTTTAAATGGATGACTTGGAAAATATTTATCAAATTAAGTTTTGATAGTAGGGAAAAAGCATCGTATCTTTGCAGTCCAAAAATGTTCAGTCAGCCTAATGAACTGAAAGTGTTAAAACTAAGATGACTACTTTGGAAACCCATATCGCGGGATAGAGCAGTAGGTAGCTCGTCGGGCTCATAACCCGAAGGTCACTGGTTCGAGTCCAGTTCCCGCTACTAAGCTTAAGGCTATTTAAATCAACGGTTTGTGTTCGCACAAGCCGTTTTTTTATGTCCAATATTTCTCTGCTTTTACAAAACGTATACGAAAACGAAAACGTTTTGTCCATGACCATTCAATATTCCGAGCCCAAAATATACACTGGAGGTGTCAAATTACACCAATGGACTAACCATTCAAAGAAAGAGCAAAAGGAAGTCTTAGAAAAACATTGGTACGTGTATTATTCTTTTAGAAACCCAAAGACTGTAAAAAACGCTTAAAGTGAACAACTGAAAACGGATTTTTTTGAACCACTTAAAAAATCGTTTCAGACTATGCTATAAAAGGGTTTACAATAAATCTTGCTATGCTCACTTTAATCCGGCGGGGGTGGTATACTATGTCCGTACTTTCCACCCTAATGGCATTACTTTAGGGTGCTCATTTTTACAAATTGGAGTAAACTATCCAAAATATTTTGGGTGTTTTTACGGAGTATGCGATTTACGGCTAAGAAAAGTATCAGTTTTTTGATGAGGGATTTTGCTTTCCAATAAATTTCTAATTCAAGGTTACAAGAATTTTGAGTCATAGGACTTATGATATAAAATTGGTAAAGTTCATCTACGGGAAGAGGGCTTGTTGTTAGTTCTCCATATACAAATTGTCCCGGTTTTCCGTCTTTGGTTACAGTCACAAAGTCAAGGTGTTTACCATTTATCACACATACATGTTCTGAGCCAATTCTGGTAACTTCATTTTCATTGAATACAAATTTATCGACACTTTCCACCCAATGATGGCGATAAGCATAATTTGTAATGAATTCTAAAAGCTGGGGGGCTGAAATGGGAAATTTCTTTTTGAAATATAGGGCAGGAACTTTGTCGAATTTAATTTTTTTAGCCTGAGAAAAAGGTTTAAGTTTTAATTCGTTCTTATCGATTATAGAGAATAAGTATCCTAATTCTTTCCCATCATATTCATTTTTACCTTCTTTAAAATCAAAAAGCTGACTGTGATAATTATTTGGTGATTTAATATTATCTGTTAGTTCTTTGCTCAGGAGTAGGTAATTGTCACTTTCTACTGAGTTTTTCATCAGTCGATGAGCTTCAATTACCTGAGTGCCAAATGGTTTTCTATTATTCTGAACAGTAATGAATTGTAATTCACCGCTATGTGCTATGATCTTAAGCTGTAGCTTTGGAGCTGAAGAGCAGGCATTACAAGGACAAACTCTATTTTTTTCCAGCAATTTAAGATGACTATAAAATGCAGTAAACATTGTCTCAACTTGAGCCAATAACTTTTCAATTGAAAGAATTTCCTCTTCTTTATAAAAAAAAGGGCATCACCTTCCACTTCAGCAAGTTGTAATTCTTGCGTATTAGCATCAATCAATACTTCAAGTAATTCAGAAATTACATGCTGACTGTGCGCTACTTCAGTGGTCTGAACAAATTCAGTAAATCCCGATATATCAGGTAAAAAGAGTAATGATTTTGCCATGTTGATTTTTGATGTTTTGCTTTTAAAAATTTCAACGCCCTAAGAAGCATATTCCCTAATATCCTCAATTTTATTTGGCTTGTGCCTAACGATGGCTTTATGGTCAGTTGCTTTGGTGGCGCGTTGGCTGTTCTGGCCATTGATTATACACGTTGTTAGCTTTATGTGCTTTATTATTTATGAATAACAATATTTTTGCTAAATTGTTGAACAATCAAAGTAAAGATATGGTTAAGAAAATTAAATGGAATTCTGAAAGAATACTTAGTCTATCGGCGATGACTATGAGCTTCTTCACCCTAATAATCTTCATCTATCAAACCAATTTGATGAGCCGACAGAATTATTTGTCCATTCTGCCGTATTTATCAATTTCAACCTCTAACAACGCAGGTAGTAATACATTTAGTTTTTCAATTGAAAATTTTGGTGTTGGTCCGGCAATTATTGAAAGTATTATTGTTAAGCATAAAGGGGAATCTTTCGATTTAGCCGATTTTAATGACGAAGTGTTGACATTCCTTAAAACCAGAGCACCTGAATTAGATAGTTTAAAGGTTATATCTTATTCAACACTAGATAAAGGCTTGGCGATTCCTGTTAACACTTCTTATAATATTATGGAGGTCAAGAATTCTCAAGAGGACTATCAGTTGCTTAGTAATAGTTTAAATAAATTGTTGGAAGAAGGACTTTATTTCGAAATCATTTATAGTTCCATTCAAAACGAGCGCTGGATGATTACCAACAACACTCAAGGACCTAAAAAATTAGAATAAAAACCAAATACTTATAAGAATTAGCTGCATTAGAGCTAACGTGTTTGTATAGTGTTTTTGAGAGCTTAGTTTTTTGAAGTCAATTCCGCTATTTCCCTTGTAAGCTTGGTTGGCGAGTTACAAAGGCAATTGGTTAATCCAATTACATAAATATCTAAATCCGGTAAATAAACACCCATTGACTTGAAGCCCCAAAGTGAACCTCCGTGTTCAAAAATCCGATTATTGTTTATGGTTTTAATATGCCAACCATAACCATAGTTAGTATGCTCTCCATTATTCAATGTATAATTTGTGAATGCTTTTTCAGTTGTTTCTTTACTAATTAAAAGGTTGTTTTTTATAGCTTCTTGCCAGGTAAACATATCATCAACAGTAGACATCAAACCACCTGCAGAATAAGCTAAAGTAAGACTAAAGTCCATTCTGTTAATATAGCTATCCTTCTTTTGGTACCCTGAAGCTCTATTTTGAATTACCTCTCTCTGACTTGCATACTGTGAGGCTGTCATCTCTAGTTTATTAAAAATTTGTTCTTCAACAAAATTTGCATAACTCTGTCCAGTTACTTTTTCAATGATATAGCCCAATATTGCATATCCTGAATTATTGTATTTATATTTTTCTCCAGGAGCAAAATCGATAGGCTCATTTTTAGAAAAATCAATAAACTCCAAGGGAGTCAAATCTTTTTGTGCAATTGCATTTAAGCCTTTAACTTTGTTAAAGGCTTTAATCCCTGATGTATGTGTTAATAAGTGATGTATTGTTATTTTATTTCCATTTGTAGGATAATCAGGAATAAACTTGGTTATTTCGTCATCTAAATTCAGTTTACCTTTTTCCATAAGCATTAAAATGGATATTGCAGTGAACTGTTTTGTTAAAGAACCTATTTTGATTACGTTGTCGGTTTTCATAGGAACATTCAACTCTAGATTAGCAAGGCCAAACGCTTTTTTATAAATGACTCTTCCATTTTTAGAAATCAAAAAAGTTGCTCCAGGAGCATTGTCTGGATATTTTTCCTGCAATAAACTATCAATTTTGTTTAAATTTTGTGCATAGCCCATTGACTGGGAATTAAGGGATAAAACAGTAATTACTAATAATAGATACTTTAAATAAATTGCTTTTTTCATTATTTTGTTATTTCTAAATGTTGTTTGATTGTCAGACGACAAATCAAACAATTAGGTTACAAAAAAATGACATGTTGGAATTATTGATTAAAGGTGTTGAATTTGGGTAGTTTCTTTTAAATGCTGTACAACGTCTCGGCTCGTATGTTTGTTTCTAAGTTTGAAGATGAGATATTTAGTATAACAAAAGGGTTGATAAAGAAGAGTGATTTCGAGGCTCGGCTAGATACTTGATAAAGATATCGTTTCATAGGTTCAATACTCTTCCCAAGCTAATGCTTTAAAGCATTAGCTTG
>JBLICT010000130.1:0-8577 GCA_047632415.1 Maribacter sp. | reverse complement strand
GGAATATTTTATACGGTAGGTATAGTGTTTTATGTTGTTAGAAAAATACCTTACAACCATTTCATTTGGCATTTGTTTGTACTAGCAGGTGCTTTTTGCCATTGGTTGTTTATTTTTATGCATGTTATTTAAATAGTCCTTACTTGATGCATAGTTCTTTTTTACAAAAAAAACGTTTTGGATTTTTTCACATTACTTTCTTAGTAATACTTAACTGTATAGTGTCTTGCTCGTCGTCCTACAATGAAACTTTAGTATCGTTGGATGATTATGAGATTGAAACAGGTTTTGAATTGGAAGTACTAGCTGCAGAGCCCCTTTTGAGAGCACCCGTGGCGATGTCATTTGATGATTCTGGTAGAATTTGGGTAGTAGAGATGCCAGGATATATGTCCAATATGGAAGGATTTGGTGAAGAAGAACCAAATGGAAGTATTAAAATTTTACAGGATTTAGATAAGGATGGTGGTATGGATCACGCTAAAATATTCTTGGATAGCCTGGTATTACCAAGGGCTATATCCCATGTTTATGGAGGATTACTTTACGCTGAGCCACCTTATCTTTATTTTACTGAAATCAACAATGATAGACCTATGAATAGGGTGGTTGTGGATTCACTTTATGCTGCTGAGGGAAATCCGGAGCATCAACCAAACGGATTAGTTATGAATATTGATAATTGGATATACAGTGCTAAATCCAATTTTAGATATCGAAGATGGAAAGGAGTCTGGCTTAAGGAGCCAACAACTTTTAGGGGTCAATGGGGCATTTCAAAAGATAATTTTGGTAGACTCTATTATAATAACAATGCCACGCAGTTAATAGCCGATTATGTACTTCCTAATCGCATGGTTAGAAATGATTATGTTCATCCTATGTCTGCGGTAAATCAGATTATAACTGAAGATCAGCGCGTATATCCCTTACAAGCTACTTTAGTGAATAGAGGATATATAAACGGGGTTTTGAATTCAGATAGCTTATTAGTGAACGTTACCGCTTCTTGTGGTCCTTTGGTATATAGGGGAGGCGCATTTCCTTTGGAATACAACCAGAATGCTTTTGTATGTATTCCGGAAGCAAACCTTATTAAACGAAATTTGCTAACCTTCCATGGCGACAGTATCTCTGCCAAACAGGCTTGGGAAGGTAAAGAATTCTTGGCTTCGTTAGACCAAGCTTTTCGCCCGGTTAGTTTAGTCGATGGCCCAGATGGCAGTATGTACATAGTTGATATGCATAAGGGCGTTATTCAACATCGTGCGTATGCAAGTCCCTATTACAAAAAAAAGGCCAGAGCTTCACAGATAGATACTGTGCTAAATTATGGTAGAATTTTAAAAGTTAGCGCTAGTCATGATAAAGTTAGTTCCTTTAAAAATCAACTACACAAAGCACAACTTTTAAACTCTTTGAATGATAACAATGGATGGATTCGCGATCGGGCCCAACAGAAGCTTATTATGACTAAGGATGTTGATGTCATACCTTCACTTGTATCATTACTTCTTGATGAGGAGAAGCCATTGGCTCAGTTACATGCACTTTATGTATTGGAGGGCATAGGTGAACTCAGTTTTGAAATATTAGAAAAGGCAGCGCATAGCCAAAACTCTCAGTTGGTTGCTCATGTATTGGTTCAATTAGAACAATTTATAAGCGTTGAGCATAGACTAAATGTATTAACGCTTTTTGAAAGTCTGATGCGTAGAAATGATACCCTGATAAATTTGTATTTAGGGAGCTCATTGGGCCACTGGGCTCAACTTTCTGAGGATGATTTTTTCCCGTTACTTGACCAGTTGTTAAAAAACAATCCCGATAACCCTATATTAAATGAGGCTATTTTAAGCGGATTATCCGAGAGAGAGGAGTCGTTCCTTGCTTTTTTACAAAAAGAAGATGCAAGAACCACGTTACTAAAGAAAGGGTTGGATGACGTTATTGCCAATAAGGCAACAGATAACAAGAATCAGATATTTAAAACGCCAAAAGTAGCTGAAGATAATCGTACGAAAGGAGCTAAGTTATTTCGACAGATTTGTGCAGCGTGTCATGGGATTAATGGTAAGGGCATTAATGGTTTAGCGCCGCCATTGGAACATTCGGAATATGTTTCAGAACCCGTAGAGCGTTTGGCATTGATAATATTGCATGGCGTAACTGGTCCTATTCATGTAAAAGGAGAGCTATATAAACTTAATCAATCGATGCCAGGTTTACTAGCTAATGATGCCTTATCCGACAAGGATATAGCTGGCATTATTTCTTATGTCACAAACGGATTTTCCGATAATCCGCAATGGATATCACCAGATAAAATTAAGGAACTCAGAAATGTGAAATCAAAAAGTGGTGGAGAATTTACTGAACCGGAGCTTCTGGAACTGTATTAGGTTTTGATAATTAAGTTTTAAAACATCCTTGTCTAAACCTTCCAAATTATCCACATTCATATGCAAAACAGGTCTATAATTATAGTCAAAATAGGCATTCTTACAGAAGTATGGCTCGTCAAACTGGGTTATGCCTTTGCCTTTTGAAGGCTTTCGCTAGCGGATGAATCTTGTCTACTTCTTGAACATGTATCGTTTGCTACTTTGGGTGGTAGTCAAAACTACCGCCAGTCATTTGGCTAAAGGTTTTTCCAAAGAAAGCAGACAAAAGAAAAGTATCCGAAAAAAGAATAAAAGAAATTGAAAGAATGCTAAATTACAGGCGAATTAGAAGATATAGTTATAAAAACCCCATTATAGTTCTACTATTAAAGAGGAATTTAAAAGAGGTTATTGAGCATAGTTTGCGCAGGTTACCGAAAATTATATGAATTATTTAAAAGAAGGGGAGTTGCCTGAATGGGAAATTCCTAACATGATTACTAAATAGCATACGACCATCACAGCACACGAGATGGCAAAAGCGAATAAAAGAGACCTAAATAATGAATAAATCACTATCGATTAAAAATAAAATCTATGCCCTCTCTGGAGGAACGGGCGCCCTTGGAGGTTCTATAGCCACCTATCTGGTGGAGAATGGTGCCATGGTTATCTTATTGGGTAGAACTCTTGAAAAATTACAGGCCAAAAAAAAAGAGCTGGATGGTATTGCTGAAAATAGGACGCATATATATGTGGTCGACATTACCAATGAAAGTGAATTGCAAGCTATCAAAAATCAAATAAAGGGTGCTTTTGACCATTTGGATGGCCTTGTTAATCTTGCAGGAGGAAATATACAGGGAGCAACGTTAAGACCTGATCAAACAATTTATGATATTGAACTTAGCGATACTCAGAAAGTTTTGGATATCAATTTGTTTGGTACGGTAACTCCGACTATAGTGCTAAGTGAACTAATGGTAAGGCAGGAATTTGGATCAATTGTAAATATCTCTTCCATGGCAGCAAAGCAAAGTATTTCTAGGGTTTTGGGATATTCCATGGCGAAAGCCGGAATTGATATTTTTACCAAGTGGATGGCGCAGGAAATGGCATCTAAATTCAGCGATAAGATTAGGGTAAATGCTATTGCACCTGGGTTTTTTATCGGAAACCAAAATAGAAGCTTACTAACCAACAAAGACGGTTCATATACCCATAGAGGCAATAGTATCATTAAAAATACACCCATGGGACGTTTTGGAGATACTTCTGAACTCAACGGAATGGTACATTACCTATTAAGCGATGCCTCTAGTTTTGTTACTGGAAGCATTTTTGATGTCGATGGTGGGTTCAACTCATTTTCAGGTGTCTAGCCAGTGGAGTAACTGAAGAAAATATTTCGTTGGTTTGTTCCCTCTTTTGGGGTGCCTTTAGATGAAATAAAACAAATTGGCACCAGTGGTATGGCAATGAAGCAGCTGCATTTGACCTTTTTATAGTACAGCGTTCAGATGCCAAGGCTTCCTATTCGGAAGAAAGCTGCCAAGCCTAGAAAATAGGAGTGCGAATGGCTATTCATCCAGATGACCCTCCTTTTTCTGCGTTTAGTGTGCCGCGATTTGTTTCAAATTATGAGGAACTTGAAATTTTTGTTGGAGTGTTGTCCATCACCAAGTAACGGGCTTACCTTTTGTTCAGGATCTTTGGGCTTAACCCCCGATCATGGCCATGTGTTATTGGATGATAAAAAAAGGCAAAACAATTTTTATTCAGGTTATTCCATTATTGGTAGGGCATTTGGCCTAGCACAGTTGACGGGATTGGAAATTGGTATGGGGAGTCTATGGACTTGTAATCGAGGTTGGCTATGCTTCGTTAAAAAAGGTTTTAAGCTATTTTTCTATGCCGCCAGGTAATTAAAAACTATTATTCTAGTTTTGTAAGATATCTTCATACTCCTGAAAAAAATCTTCCAGTCTAGACATTTTTTCATAAAAGAAAATCATGGTTTCTTGCCAGGTGGTTTTATTGTGGATAGAAACTCCTTCCAGTTCAACATAAACCCTTGATATTTCTTTGCCATTTTTCAAGAAATATTCATCCTCAAAATTAGCATGAGGTAAGTACTCATCTAGAAGAAGCGATTTTAGAGAAATAATCTTTTCCCAACGTTGTATACGTTGCTCTAAATCGCCATCTACATCCATGGCTACTATAGCTTTTCTTAAGTCGAAATGAAATTTTAAACATATTCCCTTAACTCCAGTTTTATATAAAAGCCATTTTCTAGGGTATGACTTCCCAAAAGCAATCCAGAAGTCTTCTCGTAACTGGCGTGATTCGGCTTTACTGAACATTTATAAAAAATAAGCGATTACAATTCCCAAAATAATAACCACTAATTTTCTAAGGTTAAACTTATGCCCTTCGGAACTTTCAAAAAGAATTACAGTAGAAATATGCAGAAATACGCCTATTACTAAGGCATTAAGCGGCATGGCATACTCGGAAATTGCGTCGAGATTGGCCGCTAAAAAAGTTCCTACAGGTGTCATTGCCGAAAAGAATAGAATAAAGAGAATAGCGTATACTGGTTTTAACTTAGAACCCAATAAAAAGATACTTAGGATGATAGCAATAGGAATTTTATGAATAAGAATACCGTATACAATTGTATGGTTGCTGTGTATGGGAAGTCCTTCTAATAAGGAATGAAGCGAAAGACTTGCAAACAGAAGCCATGGAAAGTCGGAAGTTCTATCGGATAAGTGTACATGACCATGTTCAGCACCCTTAGAAAAGAATTCTAAAAAGATTTGTAAAAGAATCCCACACATAATATAAACTCCAATAGTTTTAGTATCGGATTCCTCATACACTTGCGGTAGGAGTTCAAAAATAGTAAGTGCCAATAAAAAGGCACCACTAAAGGCGAGTAGTAACTTAAAATGCTCTTTTTTCTTAGGTTTAGTAATGTAAACAAAAGCAAAACTTAAAAGTACCCCAAGAATTGGGAGAATGTAGTTCATGTATGTGTTGGTTAAGCTTTTTTAACCGAAGTGGTCAACTAGCTACTTCTGCGTCAAAATTAGCGTATTTTTGCGGTATGTTAAAAAGAGGATATGGGGAATAATTTTAAAATGGTTGCTAAAACGCTTTTTGGTTTTGAGGAAATACTCGCAAAGGAGCTAAGAAATCTAGGCGCTAGTAACGTAGTAGAGGGAACTAGGAACGTTGCTTTTGAAGGCGATACTGGCTTTATGTACAAAGCTAATTTGTGTTTGCGAACTGCAATTAAAATTATTAAACCTATCAATTCTTTTCAGGTACGAGACGAAAAAGACTTGTATCGCAAGATTTATAATATGGACTGGACGGAATATCTGTCCATTCAAGATACTTTCGCTATTGACTCTACCGTACACTCGGAGCAATTTACCCATTCCTTGTATATCTCTCAAAAGACAAAGGACGCCATTGTAGATAAGTTTAGGGATACAGATGGAGAAAGACCTAATGTTGATGTAAAGCATCCAGATTTAAGAATTAATATTCATATCCATAATAATACCTGTAATGTTTCTTTAGATAGTTCTGGAAGTTCGTTGCACCACAGAGGGTATCGGATATCTACCAATATCGCCCCAATCAACGAGGTTTTGGCTGCTGGCTTATTGCTATTAAGTGGCTGGGATGGGCAGTGTGATTTTCTTGACCCCATGTGTGGGAGTGGAACCATGCTTACAGAAGCAGCTATGATTGCCTGTAATATACCGGCAAATATAAATAGGAAGGGATTTGCTTTTGAAAAGTGGCCCGATTTTGATGGAGAGTTATATGAGAAGATTGTAGATTCTAGTCTCAAGAAGACGAGAGAATTTCATCATAAGATAACTGGTTTTGATAAGGCTCCTTCCGCCATACGAAAAGCACAGGAAAATATAGAAAATGCTAACTTGGACGAGTATATTACACTCAAAAGGGAGAATTTTTTCAAGACTGAAAAACAAAATGAGGGGCTGTTGCATATGTGTTTTAATCCGCCATACGGAGAACGACTAGACCGTTCTGATTTAGATTCTGACTTCGATGTTGAAGAGTTTTATTCAGATATTGGCGACACCTTAAAACAGTCATACCCAGGAACTAATGCGTGGTTCATTACCTCTAATTTACAGGCTTTAAAGTTTGTTGGCCTACGACCTTCAAGAAAAATAAAAGTATTCAATAGTCATTTGGAATCTAGACTCGTGCAATATGTGATGTACGAAGGAAGTAAAAAAGCAAAATACAACAAGGAAACATAATTATGAAAGTTCAACACAAGGCGCTGCTTTTTAATTTTTTTGGATTTGCGGTACTATTCTTAATTACCAGATTTGGAATAGGTTATTTTATAGACATGCCCCGTTTGTATTTGGCTATAGGCGCTGCTGTATTTGCAACGTTATTAGCTCCCAAGTTTGCAGTTGTCCGTGAGGTAGGTAATGAGAAATTGATGATGAAATGGATTTTCATGAAATCCTCTAAAGAAGTATAGTTTATTACTCTACCACTTCCTCGGTTACTTTCTTAACCTTGTTTTTCTTCTTGTAAAAGGGTATGAAATAAGAAATAGAGTAGTTGTAGCCTACACCAAATTTACTGTCCCATGTCACTTTGTTGAATCCTGGTACGTATAAGATAGGAAACCGACCTTCATTAGCATCGGTAAAAAGAAACCCTAGGCGTATACTCGCCCCTAAATATATGTTGGGTAATAATTCTACTTTTGTTCCAAAAATAGCTTCAATCCAAGATGCGGTGCGCCCGCTAAACTCTTCTGGCGTTTCGGATGCCGTGGCAAAGTCTTCCGGGTTCCAATACCGATTATTGTCAAATATTTGGTAGTTATTTATTGTGTTACTAAACGTACTAAAACCTAAGCGTCCTCCGTAGAAAATAAGATTGCGTTCTCCATACCAATTTGCATAGGTGTTCCTATCTATCCCCACTTTAATATAACTTCCAGAAGTATTGAATTCGTAGAGGTCTTCTTGCTGGGTTTTATCTTCATTACCCAATTCGACCGCTAAGTAAAGGTCTTGTGTAAGTCGGTAATCAGCCACAAGTTCTAATCCGGTATAGTTATCGTCTAGGGAAGATATGATTATTCTACTTAGATCCACACCAACTCTAATACCATATGATTGTTGATAAACTACCGTATCCTTGGGTTGTGTGTCTATAGTTTTGTCTTGGGCAAACACCGTAACCGAGCTTAGCACAAAAGTAAGACTAATGAAATATTTTAACATGCGTAGAATCTGAGTTACTAATTTCTGATCGGATGATTTCAATTTCTTGTATCCAATTGTCTGTATCTGTTTGGAATACCCCATTTAGCTCTTCATAATTTACGATGAAGCCGCAGGCGCGTGATTTAAAGTCTTCCAACCTAGCATAATTGAAGCTTACAGTGTCAATATTGCCAATTTCAAAATCATCATCATTACTGGCTGAATTTGCTATTAGTAAGAAACCAGTAGTATCAGCTGTAGTTTTCAAGGGAATGGTAATTGTATTTAATGCAGTTCTATCTGCAACCGTATTTACCGTAACCGTTTGTCCTTCTCCGACTACTCTTAATGCGGTTACATTTTTTAGGTTATTCCTATTATTGATATCAAAAAACTCGATTACCATAAGCGGTGTGTTGCCTTCCACGCAGATGTCGTCCTTTTCACAGGAAGCTATTGTTAGGAGGTAGAGGAATATTAAAATACTAAATCCAAAATTTTTCATTTATATAAAATCTTGCGAGGTGTTCGTGTTAGAAAGCAACTGGAATTATACCATTTTTTAGATATTGTCCGTTATGGATTTCTTCTCTAAAAGTACAACATTTTCAACATGATGCGTTTGTGGGAACATATCTACCGGTTGCACTTTGGTTACATTATATAGTTCCTTCATCAGTTCTAAGTCCCTTGCCTGGGTAGCGCTATTGCAACTTACATAAACTACTTTTTGTGGTGCGATGTTCAATATTTGCTGTACAACATCTTTATGCATACCATCTCTTGGCGGATCGGTAATAATGATATCAGGAATGCCATGCTCAGAAATAAACTGCTCGTTAAACACATTTTTCATGTCCCCAACAAAGAAATCAACATTGGAAATCTCGTTGTGTTTGGCATTT
>JBLICT010000129.1:0-8604 GCA_047632415.1 Maribacter sp. | reverse complement strand
TATAAGCGAAACAATGAACCTAAATCAATAAAATGAGTCTCATAGTCGTTTTCTGATTCTGCTTAAAGCCTGCGCAGTAACACCAATATAGGAACTGATGTATTTTAGCGGAATTACTTTTAAGAGCTCTGGTCTTTCTTTAAATAGCTTTACATAGCGCTGCTCTGCTGTAAGATGCAATAGGTCCTGTTCTCGCTTAGATTTGAGTAAGAAGAGGCGTTCTGCCGTTAATCTACCAATAAGGTTTCCAATTTGCGTTGTATTATAGACAGCTTGTAAGTCGCTATAGGTTATACTCAAAATACTAATTTCTGTAAGCGCTTGTAGTTGATATGCAGAAGGTTTCTGAGTTAAGAAAGAATCATACGCACTAATAAACTGGTTTTTAAAACTAAAGCCAAAAGTGATTTCTTTTTCTGGGTCTTCCTTAGGAATATATAAACGCACAACCCCATATTCAATAAAAGAAATTGTATTTTCTATCTCATTCAGTTTTAAAAAGATAGTTTTCTTCGAAATAACACGTTGCTGTAATTTTGAAGTAAAAAAATTCCAATCTTGGTCAGAAATGGTCGCTATTTGATCTAAGTAGTCTTTTATCTGTTGCAAATCAGTTTTTCATAATGATTATAAGGGTAAAGATAATTGCTCTAATTGGATTAATTTCCAAGACTTAGCTTAATATAAATTATGAATACATATCTAGTTTACTCATATCTAGAATAGTGATTGTATTTAGAGAAAAAGACCTTTTATATGTTTCAGTTAAATGGTGTGAACCACTCATTCTTAATTAAAATAAGTAGTATACTTTAACATTACAATGTTTCTTTTAATACACAGCTGTTTTATGGTTGTTTAAACACCTAGTTTAGGAACCTTGAGACTAATATGCTAATTTTTAAATTCACTTGAGTCCATAAAAAAACCTCCAAACCATTTTATCTGATTGGAGGCTTTAGTGACCTGGCCGGGGCTCGAACCCGGGACCCTCTCCTTAAAAGGGAGATGCTCTACCAACTGAGCTACCAGGTCAAAAACAAATCCGGATATTTCCCTCATTGCGGGTGCAAATATAAGAGGATTCATTTACTATACAAGTGCATTTTAAGAGAATTTTTATTTTTTTTGAAATCTATTAAAATTAGTTCAATTTTACACAAAACAAACACGTGAAAATAGTATTGGTAGGATATATGGGTAGTGGAAAAACTACATTAGGAAAGTTAGTTGCTAAACGCTTGAAAATTAAATTTTTAGATCTAGATGAATATATCGAGAAAGCAGAAAGGCAAACTATAGCACAGTTGTTTTTGAACAAGGGTGAGTTGTATTTTAGAAAAAAAGAATTTTTTTATCTAAATGAAATTTTAAGTTCCGGTTCAAACTTTTTATTATCTACAGGAGGTGGAACACCATGTTATGGTGCAAATATGGATGCAATAACCGATGCAACAAGGAACAGTGTTTATCTGAAGGTTTCCTTAGATGAACTGGTAAAGAGACTTTCTACAGAGAAGGCTCAAAGGCCGCTGATAAAGGATATAGCAAATGCAGAGTTTCCTGAATTTATTGGAAAACATCTTTTTGAGCGTAGTTTTTACTACAACCAAGCCAACATTGTCATTTCTAGTAAGGAAAAGACTCCGGAAGAAGTGGCTAACGAACTAATGAAGAACTTAATTTAAGAATACACGATCGTTTTTCGATTCAAAGAATACGTTTACATGTTCTTGTAATGAAGTTGATAAAGAAATTCCCTTATAATCAGCTTTAACAGGATATTTTTTATGGTTTCGGTTTACCAAAACAGCTGTTTTGAGCTGTTTTAACGGTGTTCTCAAAAAATGATGCACAGCATAGATAAGAGTTGTGCCTGAGTTTAGCACATCATCTACCAACACTATAGACTTGTTTTTGAAATCATTCTCTGAAATGGAAGTGCTTACACCACTTTTTAAAGGGTTGCTCTTATCCATCATTACCTTGCACAATGTTATTTCTGCATTAGTAATCTTCCGAAGTACTACGATTATCTTTTTTGCAAACTTGATGCCTCCTCCGTCAATTCCTGCAATGATGATTTGTTTCTCATCTACATTGGCCTCATAAATCTGGTAGGCGATACGTTTTGTCTTGAACTGTATCTGGTCATGGGAAAGAATAAGTTGTTCCATTAGTCTAATACTTTAAGTTTTAAATATAACGTATGTTTTGCTTATGCGTCTTTATCTACTTCTGAATCGGTTAGTTTGTCTGTTTCATTTGGTTTTTCAGATGTTGTGGGCTCATCTAAATAGTCCTCAATTTCTCTACGGTCTTTTTTTGTAGGTCTTCCAGCACCCTTTTTTCGATAGTATTCCTTTGAGTATTGTAATAGTTCGTTATGCTCAAAGGCCTCTTTTGGGGTAGTGTCTTTTCTGTACATATCTACCAGTTTTGCCCCTAAACGACTTGGCGGAATATCCAGTACCGTAAATTGATAGTTAATTTGATTCTTTCGCACAATTATAGTATCCATCGGAAAAACTTCCCTACCTGGTTTTGCAACGTTATCATTTATTTTAATATGACCTTTTTTACAGGCATTAGTGGAAATATTTCGTGTTTTAAAGTAACGAGTGCTCCACAAGTATTTATCTATCCGCATTACAAATAAAAATCTTTGTTAAGGTTCTAAGCAAAAATAGGGGAAAATTGTATCTTGCGCGCTTAATAATTATGATGATGAAGTTAAAAAATATTTGTTTAGTTGTTTGGTTGACAGCTGCAACATGGTCTTGTGGAGATGATGATGAAGGACCCCAAGTAGAGGTAGTGCCTCCAAGGTTGCTAAGCGAGGTTGCTGTTGAAAATGATGCGGAAATAGTAGCTTTTTTAAAGAGTCATTTCTATAACTATGAGGACTTCCAAAGTCCTCCGATAGATTTTGATTTTAGAATAAAATTCGATACTATCGCTGGTGATAACTCAGATAAAATATCCATTTTTGATAGCGGTCAACTAGATTCAGTGGAGTTTGGTTCTGAAACTATTTCGGTTGCATCTGCAGACGTGGGAGTGTCCGATGATGAAGTTGTAAATAGTAAATTGTATTATTTAGTAGCTAGGCAAGGGGTGTCAGACTCAGTACCTACTATTGGAGATAACTCTTTTTTAAGATATGAGGGTTCTTTATTAAACGGACAGGTATTCGATTCTCAAGTGAGCCAACCTGTGAGTTTTAATCTGTCTCAAGTTGTTCGTGGCTTTGGTAACGGGATGGAATATTTTAAAACAGGAACTGACGTAATAGAAAATGGAGATGGAACTTTTACTTATGAAGACTATGGTATTGGGGCCATTTTTATGCCTTCTGAGCTAGCATACTTTAATAATCCTACTAGTAATTTAATACCACTTTACGCGCCTTTGGTTTTCAGAGTAGATGCTTTTGCGTTTGAGCCTAATACCGATACAGATCAGGATGGTATTCCTTCAATTTTGGAAGACCTTAATATGGACGGAAATCTCAACAATGACAACACGGATAGTGAAGATGAAATAAGATCGTTTATTCCTAACTATCGTGATCCAGACGACGACAACGATGGCATTCCAACTATAGAGGAAATAAATCGAAACGCAGACGGCACATTTTTATCTTTTAAGGATACCGATGGTGATGGGATTTCGGATCATTTAGACATTGATTCATAATGTATTCTGCACATATCTAAAACGGCTGCGATAGGCTTAAATTGAAAGCGCCCATTAAGATGAACTTAAAGGGCGCTTTTTTTGTTACCTTTTGTACGGTACTAAAGTTTTAGGGACAAGCTTAATATGATTTGATTAGGTCTAGTATCTACTCGGTCGTCGGTAAGGGTAAGTAGGTTATTGTCTACAAAATTTATTTCGTTCTCGCTAAATCCTCTTTCGTAACGAACATCCAAACCAAATTTTCCAAAACTTACTCCTGCACCAATATTTAGGCCCACGGTAAAATCGTTCTCAATATTGTCTATAGTTACGCCATCAAACTTACTGTTCAAAATATATTGGAACGCCGGGCCTGCAAATATGTTTAGTGGGCCTATAACTTTAAACCCTACTAAAACAGGAACATCCATTTTGTTTATTTTTAAGTCTCCTTTACTATAACCTGAGGTTGTGCTGGTGTAGACCAGCTCAGGTCTTACATATATCTTATTCCCAAGTTTACCAAAAATACCAACGTGGTAGCCTACATTTTTATCCGGACTTTCTAGCGCGTTTTCTGCAGAATTAAAGAAATCACCATTGCCGGCATAATTTATACCACCTTTTATACCAAATCCGGAGCCAGTTTGTGCTAAGCCAAAAAACCCTGACAATACCACTCCTGTAATTAAAACTATTTTTTTCATGATTATTTTGTTTAGTTGAACGAAACGGAAATCAATAACAATACCAAAAACCCTGTTTCTCCTTATACCACCAGAACGCAAAGCCTTCTTTTTTATTGTTTTATGCCAATAAGGAACAGGCTGTGGTATATTTTTTAAGTGATTAACATATACATGTATCGCTTTTGGATATTTACTTTTTATTAAGTTTTGTGGACTTTGAGTTCATTATCTTTGTGTACTTATTCATAAGCGTTTGAAATTTACCTTACATAAGACCGATCCACTTAGCAAAGCAAGGGCAGGAACCATTGAAACAGATCATGGTGTTATAAAAACACCGATTTTCATGCCCGTTGGTACGGTTGCTTCCGTAAAAGGAGTACATCAAAAAGAACTACGAGAAGAAATTGACCCTGATATTATTCTAGGCAATACCTATCATTTGTTCCTAAGGCCCAAGACCCATATATTAAAACAAGCCGGGGGTCTGCATAAGTTTATGGGATGGGAAAGGAATATCTTAACGGACAGTGGAGGATACCAAGTGTATTCCCTTTCTGCAAATAGAAAAATAAAGGAAGAGGGCGTAAAGTTTAAATCGCATATTGATGGTTCTACACATATGTTTACCCCAGAGAATGTAATGGAAATCCAGCGGGTCATTGGTGCGGATATTATTATGGCCTTTGATGAATGTACACCATATCCTTGCGATTACAACTACGCAAAGCGATCTATGCACATGACGCATCGCTGGTTGGATAGATGTATCAATCATCTAGAAAAAACACCTTTGGAGTATGATTATGCTCAGACTTTTTTCCCAATTGTACAGGGGTCAACGTATAAGGATTTAAGACGTCAGTCCGCAGAATATATTGCCAATTCCGGTGCAGAAGGAAACGCAATCGGTGGCCTCTCTGTAGGAGAGCCAGCGGATGAATTGTATGCAATGACCGAGGTGGTTTGCGAAATATTACCAGAGGATAAACCCAGATATTTAATGGGTGTTGGAACTCCGATTAATATATTAGAAAATATTGCCCTTGGGGTAGATATGTTTGATTGTGTAATGCCTACCAGAAACGCTAGAAATGGAATGCTGTTCACCGCACATGGCTCCATCAATATAAAGAATAAGAAGTGGGAAGACGATTTTTCCGTATTGGATGAAATGGGAACTACTTTTGTCGATCGCGAGTATAGTAAGGCGTATTTAAGGCATTTGTTCGCAGCCAATGAATATCTAGGAAAACAAATAGCAACGATACATAATCTAGGATTTTATCTTTGGTTGGTACGCGAGGCCAGAAAGCATATTTTGGTAGGTGATTTTAGAGAATGGAAAGATCGGATGGTAAAACAAATGGATAAAAGGCTCTAATGCTTTCGATAATTGATAAATACATATTAAAGCGGTATTTGGCTACATTTTCCCTAATGTTGCTCCTCTTCATTCCCATTGGTATTATGGTGAACTTGGCAGAGCAGATAGGCAAAATGATTGATAATGAAGCCCCATTAAACGAAATTTTGGTGTATTATCTCAACTTCACCATTTATATTGGTAATCTGCTATTTCCCATTTTTCTTTTTTTATCGGTAATTTTCTTCACGTCTAAACTCGCTAACAATACTGAAATTGTAGCAATTTTAAGCTCTGGTGTTTCCTATGGTAGGTTTTTGCGCCCTTACTTGATTGGAGCATCTATTGTAGCTGTATTGATGTTTTTTATGACCATGTTCATCGTGCCTAATGCCAGTCTTGGCTTTAATGAATTTAAGTTCAAATACCTTAAAAAGGGAAAGAAAGATCGTATCACTAATAATATTTTCAATCAGTTGAATGAAACGGATTTTATCTATGTGAGTAGTTTTGATCCAGCCCGGCAATTAGGAAACAATTTCACGTTTGAACGTTTTGATGAAAAGAATGAACTTAAATTTAAAATTTCCGCGGCAAATATTAGATGGGTAGAAAAAGATAGTATGTATAGATTAACTTCCTATAGTAAACGAACGGTTAGGGGAGATACTGCATTTATTGAAAGTAAAAGGCGCCTTGATACTCTGTTTCCTTTCAAAATCAACGACCTTACCCAGGTATCCTACGTTGCAGAAACAAAGAATCTTTATGAATTAGACGAGTTCATAAAAAGCCAAAAAAGAAAAGGGGCATCCAACATTAACACTTATGTTCTTGTAAAATACAAAAGGTGGGCCTTGCCATTAACGGCTTTTATCTTAACCATTATTGCCGTTGCTGTATCCTCGGTAAAAAGACGGGGAGGAATGGGGGTTAATCTAGCCTTTGGAATTTTAGTAGCCTTCGTGTTCGTATTTTTCGATAAAGTTTTTGGTACCCTTGCTGAGCAATCAGGATTTCCCCCTTTGTTGGCGGTAATTATACCTAATGTAGTCTTTGGGGCTTTGGCTTTTTACTTGTTACAGAATGCAAAAAGATAGATTAAGCAATCTCATACATCTCCATTTTATAGTTTTTATTTACGGTTTTACAGCGATTCTTGGAAAACTAATTTCTCTGGACTCCTTGCCGTTAGTCTGGTATCGTATGGGATTGGCATCTCTATTCATTCTCGTATACATTCGTTTTTCAAAATTTACACTACGCGTAAATACTAAAACCTTGTTGTGGTTCACTTTTGCCGGCATTATAGTAGCCTTACATTGGGTCACCTTTTTTTTAGCGATAAAAGTATCTACGGTTTCCGTTGCCCTAGCCATGATGTCCACTGGGGCATTCTTTGCTGCTATTATAGAGCCAATAGTGTACAAGCGCAAAATAGTTGGGTATGAATTGCTTTTAGGATTATTGGTCATTCTAGGGCTATATCTTATTTTTCGTGTAGAGACCAACTATGTTTATGGTATGATAATCGCTTTAATTTCTTCCTTTTTGGCCACCGTTTTTTCGATTGTAAACGCACAGTTGGTGAAGGAAAATAGACCATCGGTCATATCGTTCTATGAGTTGGGAATTGGAACTTTATTCTTAACCCCATTGCTTTCTGTTGCAGGCGGTTTTACCTCTGAATTTTTTAGACTAGAAGTTTCTGATTGGTGGTATATCGTTGTTCTGTCACTTGTATGTATATTGCATCTGTGAAAATTATGCGTGTGCTTACCGCCTATACCGTTATGTTAACCAACAATATGGAACCCGTATACGGCATATTGCTGGCATTGGTATTTTTCGGTTCGGAGGAAAAAATGAATCCGCTTTTTTATGTAGGAGCCATGGTTATTTTGGCAACAGTAATTACAAACGGTATTTTAAAACATAGGACCGGTAAAAAGCAGCCTTCACCTAAAGGTTAGTGTTTAAAGTTTTATCTTTGGGCCCACAACTAACTAAATTGTTTTTTAACTATGGAATATTTGGATTTTGAACTTCCTATAAAGGAGCTGGAAGACCAATTGGACAAGTGTATGATTATTGGTAAAGAGAGTGATGTTGACGTTACTGAAACTTGTAAGCAGATAGAGAAAAAATTAGCCGAGACTAGAAAGGATATTTATAAGAATCTTACGGCTTGGCAGCGTGTTCAGCTTTCAAGACACCCGAACAGACCGTATACGTTAGACTATATCAAAGCTATTTGTGGAGATACCTTTTTGGAGCTTCACGGTGACCGTACGGTTAAAGATGACAAAGCCATGATTGGTGGGCTAGGAAAAATAGGGGACCAGTCTTTCATGTTTGTAGGGCAACAAAAAGGATATAATACAAAAACAAGGCAATACAGGAACTTTGGTATGGCAAATCCTGAAGGGTATCGTAAAGCGCTTCGTTTGATGAAATCTGCCGAAAAATTTAATATTCCTGTCGTTTGTTTGGTAGATACTCCAGGAGCCTATCCAGGAATTGAAGCAGAAGAACGGGGACAGGGAGAAGCTATTGCTAGGAATATTTTGGAAATGACAAGACTCAAAGTACCTATTATTGTCGCTATTATAGGAGAAGGTGCTTCAGGTGGTGCATTGGGCATTGGTGTAGGGGACAAAGTATTGATGTTAGAAAATACTTGGTACTCAGTTATATCACCGGAATCCTGTTCCTCTATCTTATGGAGAAGCTGGGAATATAAAGAAATCGCTGCGTCTGCATTAAAGTTGACCGCTACCGATATGAAGAAACTAAAGTTAATAGACGAAATTGTTAGGGAACCGGCAGGAGGTGCGCATGCGAACAGGAATAAAACTTTCGATATTC
>JBLICT010000128.1:0-8625 GCA_047632415.1 Maribacter sp. | reverse complement strand
AAAGTATAATTACAAGAAGTAAAAATCTCTTCATATAAAAAGGGAATGATTTACACCAAATTTAAGGAAGACCTATGTCCAATGCTGTTAACGGTGCGTTAAATGTTATAGGGGTTAACATATCAATATTAGCAAATCCGATAGGCTGCAAGAATGTTAGCTTAGCCGTATAAAATTAGTTATTTTTGCACGGATTTTAAAAATAAAGTAGTTATGTTATCTGTATCTAATCTATCGGTCCAATTTGGAAAAAGGGTGTTATTCGATGAAGTAAACGTTTCTTTTACACAAGGAAATTGTTACGGAATTATCGGCGCCAATGGTGCTGGGAAATCAACCTTGCTTAAAATTATTGCAGGCCAGATAGATCCTACTTCTGGGCATGTACATTTGGAGCCCACCAAAAGGATGTCCATCTTGGAACAGAACCACAACTCTTCAGATACTTTTACTGTATTGGAAACCGTGGTAAAAGGAAACAAGCCGCTGTACGAAATAAAGCAAGAAATTGATGCGCTGTATGCGGATTATGATGATAAAAATGCAGATAGGATAGGGGAGCTTCAGGTTCGGTTTGAGGAGATGAATGGTTGGAATGCCGAGAGTAACGCCGCATCCTTATTATCCAATCTTGGAATTAATGCTGAGCAGCATCAGATACTCATGTCCGATTTGGATTCAAAATTAAAGGTACGGGTTTTATTAGCCCAAGCGCTTTTTGGAAACCCCGATGTGCTTATTATGGATGAGCCTACCAACGATTTGGATTATGAAACCATCAACTGGTTGGAACATTTTTTGGCGGACTATGAGAATACGGTAATCGTAGTCTCGCACGACCGTCACTTTTTGGATACCGTTTGTACGCATATAGGGGATATAGATTTTGGCAAACTAAATCTGTACTCCGGTAATTACACCTTTTGGTACGAAAGCAGCCAATTGGCCGCAAGGCAAAGGGCGCAGCAAAATAAAAAATCTGAGGAAAAGGCAAAGGAACTTCAGGAATTTATCATGCGATTTAGTGCTAACGTAGCAAAAAGCAAACAAGCTACCTCAAGAAAAAAGATGCTGTCCAAATTAAAAGTGGATGATATTAAGCCTTCTAGCAGAAGATATCCAGCTATCATATTTGAAAGGGAACGTGAAGCAGGAGACCAAATTTTAAATATTGACAGTCTTTCTGCATTAACAAATGAAGGAGAGGTTCTGTTTGATAATGTAAATATTAACCTTTCTAAAGGTGATAAGATTGCAATAATTTCAAGGGATTCAAGAGCGACAAGTGCTTTTTATGAAATCATAAATAACAATAGAAAAGCAGACAAAGGCACCTTCCAGTGGGGGGTAACAACAACGCAATCTTACCTTCCGGCCGATAATTCACATTATTTTGAGCAAAACATTAACCTGGTAGATTGGTTACGCCAATGGGCCACGACAGAAGAAGAGCGCGAAGAAGTATATATTAGGGGCTTTTTGGGTAAAATGTTGTTCAGTGGTGAAGAAGCTTTGAAAAAATGCACCGTTCTTTCTGGAGGAGAAAAGGTACGATGTATGTTGAGTAGAATGATGATGTTAAGAGCAAACGTACTCATGCTAGACGAACCAACGAACCACTTAGATCTTGAAAGTATTACTGCATTTAATAACTCTTTAAAGAATTTTAAAGGTACCGTTCTATTCACTACGCATGATCATGAATTTGCTCAAACTGTTGCAAATAGGATTATAGAATTAACCCCAAAAGGCAATATTGACCGCTATTCTACGTTTGATGAATACATGTCTGACAAGGCATTAAAGGAGCAGAGGGGTAAGATGTATACTGTTCCGGTTTAGCATACACGTCTAACCAAATACATACATCATGAAAATCTGGACGCTTTTTGCCAGCATATTTCTTGGCGCTACTATTATCGGCTGCAGCACTTCCAACACTTCAACTCAAGAGGAAGGTCAAGAGTTTTCACTGACGAATTACCAAGTACTAATACGCGGCGGCTCCGGTCTCTATGCTCAAAATATAGTATCAGATTCAGAAGGGCTTTTCGTAAGTAATAGTCCCAATTTATTTCCAGGCGTTACAACAGCATCACTTGAATTTAGAGTGGATTCTAAGATTACATTTTACCATAGAACTGATGACTGTGGAGGCACCGTATTATTTTATGATTTTGAAGATGGTTCGGAATTAGAATTGCCTATTTTTTCTGATTTATCTTCCTGTACACTAACCGTAACTGCAGTTACCCAGCAAGATGATATGGTCTTTCTTTCCTACTATCTAGATAGTATCGGAAAGAACCAATCTTTTTTTGTTAGAAGCATTAATATAAACACCAACAGTTTTACCGATTTCGAATTAGATAAGAAACCAACCCAGTTGGCAGTATCTAATAGCCGATTGTTCGTTCTAACGTGGGATGAGAACCAGACAGGTACCTATGCGCTCACAATTTTGGATTTTAAAAAAAACACAGAAGTCCATGAAATGGATATGGGTTTAGATGTTGGCATTATTTTTACGAAGATGGACGGAGATATTGTTATAAGCTATCTTAATGAGCACACCACGTTAGATAGTAATTCTTTAAACCCTACATATACCAGATATAATTCTGGTTCCGAACCCCAGTTTTACAATGCGAAGCACATTGCTTTTGACGAGTCTGGGAGAATGTATTACGTGCGAAATACTGCTTCAGATTCGGAAGCAGATGGTATTACAGCAATGCACGATTTTGATTCAAATAGTACAGTGCTGTATTACTTTGAAAATTTCCTAAACGAAGAACAGCTCAAGGTTGAGTTTAATGTACAAACAGTAACTACTGTAAACTATGACGACATTAATGACTTAATTCTCATCGGATACAAAAAGAATACGGTTCCTGGGGGCGGCATTATTAGAATAACACCAGCACCAAATTTAACTTTTGTTGACAATTTAGATTTAGAGGATATCCCTGCACATATACTCCCCAACTGACTTAAGAAAAGGAAGCTTTTCTACTATCCTTAAGCATTAAAATACTTACTGTTCCAAATTGCTGGATTGAAGTTTTTACCTAAAGCAAAACCGTAAAAAATGACCACGGCTGCGATAGACTTAAACATGAAAAAATAAAGAATCCAAAACTCAACAGACGAATTTGACTTAGAGAACAAGCCTTCGGGCACCATAAGAGTTACCAAAAAACTGATTGCAAAGACCAAAATAGCTAAATTTATAATATTTTTAAAAGGCCACATCAAGGCTTTTCTCAAGGGGTGTAAATCATTTCCCCATTGGTGTATCAAATAAAAATAACCGTTACCAATAGGAGCGAATAATAAAGGGTCGTCTTTATCTTCTAGTTTAAAAAGTTTTGAAGGCGCAATTATCTTAAACCCTTTCAATTCTATTTCATGTTCTTTTTCTAAAGATTTTATTTTGGAAATTCCCTCAACGGGTATCTCCCCTTTAAAATAACGCGAATCCAAAAACCGTAGACGATAATCTATACATATCTTTTTGATGTCGGTTACGTGAAAAATCCGTGAACTTTCCAATAAATCAAACTCAAAATTATTGGTTAACGCTCCGCCACCGTTGGCTATACTTTTTTTGATTCGTAGATGTTGCTCATCTAAATTATTGAGAACGGCAAACACCTCGTTAAGTACCTGTTCTTCGCCGATGGGGTTTTTAGCTTTTACCCGAGCTAGCTTCTCTTGAATATTTGTTTTTTGTAGGAACATGTTTTCTTTTTTTAGCAATGGTATCAAAGTTACCTAATAAATGATTTCAATAGAATTCTGTTTAATGTTTCGAAATGTTAATAATTTGTTAATATTCTTAGGTCCTTACTTTTTTATTATGAACGATACCTCTTAAATTGTACATTGTCGATGAAACTAGACCTTTTACCGAATCTTAGAACAATTCGCCCCAAACATAATTATATCTATGAAAAAATGGACATCCTCTATGTCTCTGTGCATACTATTCTTTGCCTTAGTCTTAAAAGCCCAAGAATCTGCTATACCAATCGAATTACCTACAGTTTCTAATTATGTAATGGATCCAGAAAAATCGATCCTAACCAATGCGGAAACATCCGAAAGACATAGCACCTTAATGTCTGCCTTGCGGGCTTCTGATTTGGACAAAGTACTGGGTTACAAGGGACAATTTACAGTTTTTGCCCCTTCGGATATGGCTTTTGAAAAGCTTTCTAAACTAACTACCGAAAGGTTAATGGACCCTAAGAACAAAAAGGAATTAAAGGCTATTCTTTCATGTCACATCGTAGCAGGCAAACTTTCAGCCTCTACTATTTTAAAATCGATGTGTAGAGGCGGCGGCAAAGCGAGTTTTACCACCATACTAGGAGAAAAAATCACCGCAACCATGAAAGGCATTGATATCATACTAAAGGATAAGCATGGCAACAAAGCGAAAATAGTTTTGGCAGATGCCAACCAGAGCAATGGCGTTATCCACGAAGTAGATAGTGTTTTCTTGCCTCTAGCAGCAATATAAGCAGCACATCTTATCTTAATTCTGCATTTAGTTCGTTCTCGTAGCTTCTTTGTAGTTTGGTCATTATCTTCTCAATTTGTTTGTCCGTTAATGTCTTATTATCGTCCTGTATGGCGAAGCTAACTGCATAGGATTTTTTCCCTTCCGGAAGCTTATCACCCTCGTACACATCAAACAGGCTAATATTCCTTAACAGTTTTCGCTCGTTTTTATACGCAATATCATAAACCTGTTTAAATGTTACCGACTGGTCTAGTAACAACGCAAAATCGCGCTTTACCTCTGGGTATTTGGAAATTTCGCTGAATACAACTTCCTTCTTGTTCATTACTCTTAAAATGATATCCCAGTTAAAATTTGCGAACAAAATTTCTTGTTTGATATCAAACCTTTTCAAAATTGAATTTTTGACCACCCCAAAAGAGACTAAGGTCATTGGTCCCTTTGTCAATGCTAGTCCCTCTGCAAATAAACCGGAGGTATCTGGTTGGCTAACACTATCCATTATTCCCAGCTTAGCTAAGACAGTTTCCACAATAGATTTCATTTGAAAAAAGCCTGTAGTTTCGGTAATTCTTGTCCAACTGGGCTCCTGGCTAGCTCCGCTTAAAAGTATGCTCAGGTATTTTTCCTCTATTCGGTTGTCGTTTGACGTATGATATGTTTTACCAAATTCAAAAAGTTTTAGGTTTTGTCTTTTTCTATTGATGTTGTAGGCTGCAACTTCCAACGCCGAAAAAATAGAATTTTTTCTTAAGATGGATAAATCTCCACTTAACGGGTTAACCAGAGTAACCTCTTTCTTAGCAGATGGCACATCTTCCAACAAAGTAACATACTCAGGAGAGGTTAAACTATTTGTCAAAATCTCATAGCAGCCCTTAGCCGCTAGTAAATTTCCGATGGCATACTGTACCTTATGGTCCTCAAAAGGACTTATACTTGCTACAGAAGCATTTAGTTTTTCACTAAAAGCAACATTATTATAGCCATATACCCTAAGAATTTCTTCAATGACATCTACTTGTCTTTGAACATCTACCCTGTAGGGTGGGACGGAAAGACCCATTCCGGATTCTGTTACATTCTTCACTTTAATATCCAAAGAGGCCAAAATAGATTTTATGGTATCTGTAGGAATTTCTTGCCCAATAAGCTTATTGATCTTTTCAAAAGCTAAGAAAACTTCAGAATCCTTTTTCTTGTTGGGATAAAGGTCAACAATGTCCGAAGTAATATCTCCTCCGGCGATTTCCTTTATTAATAAGGTCGCACGTTTTAAGGCGTATTCTACATTTTCTATATCAATTCCTCTTTCAAATCGGAAGGATGCATCCGTGCTCAATCCATGTCTCTTTGCAGATTTTCTAACCGACACTGGGTTAAAATAAGCACTTTCTAAAAATATGGAAGTCGTATGCTCCGTTACTCCAGAATTCAAACCACCAAATACCCCCGCAATACACATGGGTTTCTCAGCATCACAAATCATTAAATCTTCTTCGTGTAGCTCACGCTCCAAACCATCCAAGGTGGTAAACTTGGTTCCTTTTGGCATAGTTTTTACAATAATCTTTGCCCCTTTAATCTTTGCTGCATCAAAAGCGTGTAGCGGCTGTCCCAAATCATGAAGCACAAAGTTGGTGGCATCTACTAAATTGTTCTTTGGTGCAATGCCGATAGCTCTTAACCTATTTTTTAACCAGTCTGGTGAAGGTTGCACAATCAAATTGCTTAGGGTTACCCCGCAGTATCTGGGCGCCAGTTCGTTATCCACAACATCAACATCGATACGTAATGAACGACTGTCTACATGAAAATGACTTGTAGGCGGTGTAATAAGCTCTTTCGTAATCTCCCGCTGTAATAAACCTGCCTTTAAGTCTCTTGCTACACCAAAATGGCTCATGGCATCTGATCTGTTGGGTGTGAGTCCAATTTCAAAAATTTCATCGTTTTCTACCTCGAACAATGCTGCACAAAGTGTTCCAGCCTCAATACTTTCTTCTAAAACCATAATCCCATCGTGACTTTCCCCAAGTCCTAATTCATCTTCCGCACATATCATTCCATGGCTTTCTTCTCCTCGTATCTTACCTTTTTTAATAGTCCATTCTTCCCCTTCAGCAGTATATAATTTTGTTCCAATAGTAGCCACAGGTACTTTTTGACCCTTAGCAACATTAGGGGCACCACAAACTATTTGCAGGGGAGCGTCTCCACCAATATCAACCGTTGTTAATTTTAACTTATCTGCATTAGGATGCTTTTCACAGGTAAGCACATGGCCAACCACAACACCTTTTAAACCACCCTTAACGGATTCAAATGGTGTGATTCCTTCAACTTCTAGACCTAAATCTGTTAAAAGTTCACCAGTATTTTGGGAATCCCAGTCAATATGTATAAACTGCTTGAGCCAGTTGTAAGAAATTTTCATCTATTGGTTTTATAACGTGTAAAGATAAAACAATGCCAGAACACATTCAATATAGAATTTGTTGATTTGCCTTTAAATTTTTTAATCCTCTTTTTATATCGTTAATTCGCTTAAACTTACGGTCATATATGAAATATTCTATTTTTTGGTGCAGTTTTTTATTCGTGTTGATTGCTTGTAAGCAATCCAAACCAGAAATACAACTCAACCAAGGCGTATGGTTAGCTGAACTTACCACTTTGGATGATCAACAGTTGCCCTTCAATTTTAAGCTCTACACGACACCAGAAGGTGAATACATGCTGGATATATTTAATGCGCAAGAGGTTATTACTGTTGATGAAATTACAACCTTTAACGATTCCATTATCATTAAAGCCCCTGGTTTAAATGGTCGCATAGTTGGTACGTTTACTCCAAATAGTATTACCGGAAGGTTTATGATAGAAACTATGGATAGAAATATTCCATTTAGCGCCGTTTTCGATACTCCAGAACGTTTTAGGGATAATGAATCGCCCGAATTGAATATTTCAGGAATATGGGAAACCGAATTCAGTCCTAAAACAGAAGATCGATATATGGGTAAAGGTATATTTACCCAAAAAGAAGGAAAGGTAAGCGGAACGTTTAGGACACCCACAGGGGATTACAGATTTCTTGAAGGTGTACTTGACAAGGATTCTTTAAAACTATCCGCTTTTGACGGTGCACACGTATTCTTATTTCTTGCTAAAGCAACAGACTCCTCGCTTACGGGTATGTTTTATTCAGGCAACCACTTTAAAGAACCGTTTACAGCGGTAAGGAACGAAGCTTTTGAACTCCCCAGTCCAGATTCGCTTACTTTTATAAAAGAAGGGTATGATAAGTTCGACTTCTCCTTTCCCGATACAAATGGGAACAAAGTATCCTTATCTGATAAAAGATTTAAGAATAAAGTGGTTATTGTACAACTGATGGGTACTTGGTGCCCTAATTGCTTGGACGAGACACGGTTTTTGGTAGAACATATAAAGAAAAATAACCAAAATAACCTTCAAGTAGTAGGCCTGGCTTTTGAATATGCAAAAACGGAAGAAGCCGCCATTCATGGCATAGAGCGCTTAGTAGATAGGGTAGGAATCAATTACCCCGTTTTATTGGCGCAATATGGTACTTCAGATAAAGAACAGGCACAACAAAAACTACCAATGCTCAATCACGTACTGTCATACCCGACAACCATTTTCATCGATAAAACCGGAGAGGTACGAAGAATTCATACTGGTTTCAATGGGCCTGCCACTGGAGCTACCTATATAGCGTTTAAAGCGGAGTTTAGCGATTTTGTAGCAAAGCTATTACAAGAATAACACTGCTTATATAATGGTAGATTTACCCAGTCCAATGTTTTCGTCGTTCATCTTAAAACTACCATCCAATTCCATTATATTATCGGCAATAAAATCACCTACATAATTGGTTCCGTACTTGCTACTCCCCATAATATCTGGGGTAACAATTTTTTTGGAGAACGATTTAAGCACAGCAGCCACAACAGCATCTGATTCCTCACCCAGTTTAAAATGCTGTAAAAGCATAGCCGTACTTAGTATAGCTGCTACTGGATTGGCAATGTTTTTATCCTTTGCATAGGGGTAGGAACCATGAATGG
>JBLICT010000127.1:0-8731 GCA_047632415.1 Maribacter sp. | reverse complement strand
GTATTTAATCTATAGATGGTTCATTTAAAAAATTAAGGTACAAGCCTCTTGGTTATTTCATATACCAAGGGGCTTTCCCATCCTCTATATAAAAGGTAGTCGGCTAATTTTTTACGTTTCTTGAACACGTTGGTCTCTGTAAGTTGTCCTACTCGTTTTTCAGCAAGCTGCTCTAAAGTTTCTAAATAGATTTCGGCATCTATTTCCTTTAGTGCAACCTTGACATTGTATTTTGTAATATCACGCTGTTTAAGTTCATTTACAATTCTATTTTTTCCCCACTTTTTTATATTGAATTTACCTCTGGCAAAACTGCAGGCGAATCGTTCTTCATTTAAAAAATTCTCTTGTATTAAGTGTCCGATGATTTCATCTATGGCAATGGGAATCATACCCATATCGCTTAGTTTGGTCCTTACCTCTTTGTGGCAACGCTCTTGGTAAGCACAGTAACCTTCAAGTTTTCTGGTGGCTTCTTTTACGGAGTAGGCAGTGCTATTGTTCCTTTTTATATGCAAGTTCTTTTTATTTTTTTTAACCAGTTATATCTAAGACGCGATGCTGTTGATAAGTTAAACAATTAGCGAGGACTAATTATGCTACAAACAAAAAAAGCGACCTCCTTTCGGGGTCGCTTTAAAATTTTAATAGATTGTTTTACCGTCCTTATTCTTAAAACGATATTCAAGATACGTATACGCATCCCTTGGTTGTATTTTAATCCATCTTTTATGCTCCAAAAACCACTTAGTACGCATAGATGGGAAACCTTTTGTGATATAGGCTGCAATGAATGGGTGTATATTCAATGTTATACTCTTGTTATCCTTTGCAGGGCCTTTTAAAAGTCGCTCTAGATCTACGTTGATTTTGTCTATCAAAACAATGGGAGCTTCTACTTCCTGACCTTTTTGGTTAGGGTTTTCTTCCGTTGTCTTAATATTCATTTCGGGTCTAACACGTTGCCTGGTAATTTGGATAAGACCAAATTTACTCGGCGGCAAAATCTTATGCTTGGCACGATCGTCTTTCATTTCATCCCTTAGATGTTCAAAAAGCTTTTTTCTATGTTGTGCTTTTACCATGTCTATAAAATCTACAACAATGATACCTCCCATATCCCTTAGGCGAAGTTGCCTTGCGATTTCGGAAGCTGAGATTAAATTCACCTCTAGTGCGGTATCTTCCTGATTTTTTGCTTTATTGGAACGGTTACCGCTGTTTACGTCTATTACATGCAAAGCTTCGGTATGTTCAATAATCAAATAGGCACCCCTACTCATTACCGCTGTGCGGCCAAAAGAGGTTTTTATTTGCCTATCTATTCCAAATTTTTCAAATATTGGAACCTGTGAATCATAATGATTTACAATCGACTCTTTATCCGGAGCAATTTCTACCACGTAATCTTTTACCTGGTTATATAAATCCGCATTATCTACATGTATTCCTGTAAAGCTGTCGTTGAAGACATCTCTTAAAATGGAGGAAGCTCGGTTGAGCTCCACTAATACTTTAGAAGGTGTTTGCGCGCGATATAATTTTTTACACATTGCGGACCATTTGTCCAGCAAGTTTTCTAGGTCTTTGTCTAATTCTGCTACTTTTTTGCCTTCGGCAACTGTTCTTATAATTACACCGAATCCTTTTGGCTTAATACTCTTTACGAGTCTTTTGAGCCTATCTTTTTCTTCGTTGCTTCCAATCTTTTGAGATACGGAAACACGATCAGAAAAAGGGACCATGACCAAATAGCGCCCTGCTATAGATAGCTCGGAACTAATTCTTGGTCCTTTGGTGGATATGGGTTCTTTGACAATTTGCACTAAAAGGGATTGATTGGCTTTAACGACATCCGTTATTACACCGTGCTTATCAATATCTTTATCACAAGGAAAGTCTTTAAGGGAGTAATCCCTAAGTTTTCCGGTACTCACTTGTTTAATGAACTTTAGCATAGAAGATAACTGTGGTCCTAGGTCATGGTAATGCAAAAATGCATCCTTCTCATACCCAACGTTTACAAATGCAGCGTTGAGTCCTGTTACCGGCTTCCTTATCTTGGCTAAAAAAATATCGCCAACGGAAAAATCGTTATTGTCCTCTTCTTTATGTAGTTCAGTGAGTTTTCCGTCCTTTAATAAGGCAAAATCGACGGCATCGGAACTAGATCTTACGATTAATTCTCTATTCACCTGAATGTATTTATACTTATCTAGACTTACATAGGTAAGTTTAGATAAATTGATTAAACAATATCATAAACAGATTTCTACAAACCTGCCGAGGTTCATCTTTGGAACCTCTATGTCAAGGAACGTTATAAAATGAAAAAGTAGTTGTTAAAACTACTTTTTCTTGTGTCGATTAGCTCTTCTGCGCTTCTTGCGCTTGTGTGTAGCTACCTTATGTCTCTTTCTTTTCTTACCACTCGGCATAGAATTATTCTTTTAAGATTATTATTTAACTTGTACGTTGCTCTTTACTCCTTCTACAAAAACCTTTGCAGGTTTGAACGCTGGGATATTATGCGCCGGTATTTTAATAGTTGTGTTCTTGGAAATATTTCTTCCGGTTTTTTCGGCCCTAGTTTTAACAATAAAACTTCCAAAACCTCTAAGGTACACATTGTCTCCGCTTTCCAAAGAAGTTTTTACTTCTTCCATGAAGGATTCAACCGTTGCCTGCACATCTCCTTTTTCAATTCCCAGCTTGTCTGAGATTTTAGATACAATTTCCGCTTTCGTCATCTTTCGTTATTAGATTTTCTGTATTTTTTTCGGGTTGCAAATATATAAATTAAATTCAATCTTTCTTTCTAAAGGGTTAACTTTAAGTATATAAACTGCTACTTTTATCGCTTAGTATTAAAGCAGATGGTTTTTTCGGATAAAATTTTAGAATGGTACGAGAAAAACAAGCGCGATTTACCATGGCGTGGATCAAGCAATCCTTACAGAATTTGGTTGGCTGAAATTATACTACAACAAACCCGAGTGGCACAGGGAACACCCTATTATTTAAGTTTTGTTGAAGCTTTTCCTAAAGTCGCGGATTTAGCGAAAGCAAAGGAGGAAACCGTATTGAAATTATGGCAGGGACTGGGGTATTATTCCAGAGCACGTAATTTACATACGGCTGCAAAAATGGTGGTAGATGATTACGAAAGTGAGTTTCCTAACACCTACGAAAAGCTTATGACGCTCAAAGGCGTAGGGGATTATACAGCAAGTGCAATTTCCTCTATCTGTTTTAATGAACGACAAGCGGTGGTAGATGGTAACGTTTACCGTGTATTATCGCGTTATTTTGGTGTAGCTATTGCAATAAATAGCACGCCAGGAATTAAATACTTTAAAAAATTAGCACAAGAAGTATTACACGAAAGCAATGTAAGGGATTATAATCAGGGGATAATGGAATTTGGAGCTTTACAGTGTACCCCAAAAAATCCTGATTGTACAAACTGCCCTTTGCAGAATGGATGCATTGCATTAAAAGAAAAAAAAACGGATAGCTTACCAGTAAAATTAAAGAAGACAAAGGTTAAGACACGCTTCTTTAATTATTTGGTGCCTATTTTTGTTGATACAAATGGACTAAAATATACGGTACTTGAACAACGAACCGGAAAGGGAATATGGCAGAATTTATGGGAGTTTCCTTTATTAGAGTCGGATAATGAAATCGGTATAGAAGCCATCAAAAAAGGATACAGTGAAATTTTGGAGCTGAAAGGGCAACCAACAATTACGTTGTTTAATTCGGATTCTGTGGTGCATAAGTTGTCCCATCAGCATTTATTTACAAAATTTTGGATTATAGAAATAGAAGATATTATAACCAATGCCTTACCTGTTAGCGAATTGGAAAAATATCCTGTTCCGGTTTTGATATCCACCTTTATGAATGCATTTAAATTTTAGTATTTTTGACCTCTAGAAATTATTGATATGAGTGGTACATTAAATAAGGTAATGCTGATTGGGCATTTGGGCGATGAGATTAAAATGCACTATTTTGAAGGTGGCGGGAGTATTGGGAGGTTTCCCATTGCTACCAATGAAACCTATACTAGTAAACAGACCGGTGAGCGTGTGACCAATACCGATTGGCACAACATTGTGGTACGTAACAAGGCAGCGGAGATATGTGAAAAATATTTAAGTAAGGGTGATAAGGTATATGTTGAAGGCAGACTAAAGAATAGACAATGGCAGGGCGAGGATGGTAACACAAGATACACTACAGAGGTGCATGTACAGGAATTTACCTTCCTTTCTACCAAGAAGGATAGTATGGCAAACAATCAAGCACAGTCTTCAGGCACTACCGCAACACCTTTGAATCCTCCAGTGCAACAAAACACGGCCGCAAGTATTAGCGAACCCGAACAGGAAGATGACCTTCCCTTTTAAAACTATAAAACTGACCATTGGATCCTGACCCTTTAAGTTATATGCTCAATTTTTTGGTAATGGATGGCGCTTTCGCGGGCAATATTGTAGTACTGATTGTATTGCTAGCTTGTTCGGCGCTAATTTCAGGTGCAGAGGTGGCTCTTTTTGGCCTTTCTGTTACAGAAATCAATGCAATAAATGAGCAAAAAACACCCCAAGGTAATATTCTTATAACCTTGTTGGATAGGCCTAAAAAGCTATTAGCAACCATACTAATTGCCAATAATGCCATTAATATTGGTATCGTATTGCTGTTTAATGTGATAGGAGACACCTTGTTTTCTAATATAACCGAGGTTCTTTTTGGATTGGTTTCCCTTCGTTTTATTTTAGAAGTAATTGTAGCTACTTTTTTAATATTGATGTTTGGCGAGATATTACCAAAGGTTTATGCTAATAGGAATAGAATGAGTTTTTCCAATTTTATGGCCTATCCATTGAGAATCTTGGATTTTCTATTTTCACCACTAAGCTTACCGATGCGTTCCGGAACTATTTTTCTTTATAATAAATTGGGAAAGGAAAAATCTAGTCTTAGCGTTGATCATTTGTCACAAGCCTTGGAGCTTACATCGGAAGGCGATACTACTAAAGAAGAACAGAAAATATTAGAGGGCATCGTAAATTTTGGAAACACAGATACCAAACAAGTAATGCGTCCACGAATAGATATTTTTTGCTTGAACGATCAAATGAAATTTCCCGAAGTTTTAGAAGAAATAAGGCAAAACGGATATTCCAGAATCCCTGTATTTTCTGAAAATATAGATAATGTGTTGGGTGTTTTATATGTGAAGGATGTTTTGCCGTATCTAGATCGTAAATCGTTTAACTGGATAACTTTGATTCGCGAACCTTATTTTGTGCCCGAAAATAAAAAACTAGATGATTTGCTGGCAGAATTTCAAGCTAAAAAGAATCATCTGGCCGTAGTTGTAGATGAGTATGGTGGTACATCTGGAATTGTTACCTTAGAAGATATTATTGAAGAAATTGTCGGGGATATAAGTGATGAGTTCGACGATGAAGATCTTGTTTTTTCCAAATTGGACGACCTTAATTACGTTTTTGAAGGGAAAACTACGCTAAAGGATTTTTATAGGGTGGTGAAAATCGAGGACGAAACTAATTTTGAGGAAAATAAAGGAGAGTCGGAAACCATAGCTGGTTTTGTGCTTGAAATTGCTGGAAGTTTTCCAAAAAGGGGTGAGGAGATTTTGTTCGGAGATTTTAGGTTTGTGGTAGAAAGCTTGGATAAGAAGAGATTAAAACAAATTAAAGTTACGTTGCCGCATGAATTATAAATATTTCACCCTTTGTTTTATATGCTTTGTCTTTATTATCGGTTGTAAGGAAGAGTCCCCAATTCCAAAACCAAAAGCACAAATACGATTAGAATATTCCCAAGGGGAATTGGCCACTTTGGAGACTGCCAATTTTTCTATCAATTATAACCAGTTGGCCAATCCTAAGAAAAACAAGGAGATGTCTTATACCTTGGAATATCCGGAGATGAAAGGCGCTATTTTTTTGAGTTATAGGAGACTAGATGATGATTTGGACAAATTGACCGAAGATGCGAAACGATTGAGCTATGAACATGCGGTCAAGGCCGATAATATCGTAGAGCAGCCTTTTGTAAATCCAGAATCAAAAGTATACGGTTCTTTATTTGAGGTACAGGGGAATGCTGCCTCGCAAACTCAATTTTTTGTAACGGATAGTACCACCCATTTTTTAACAGGTTCGGTTTATTTTTATACCAAACCTAATTACGATTCCATACTCCCAGCAGCGGCCTATCTTCAAAACGATATTCGTAACATAATGGAAACCCTTCGGTGGAAGGAATAAAATAGTCCTAATGCAAAAGCAAAACCTTTTGGACGTGTATGATAGAATTGAACCATATGTTCATAATACCCCCGTTATGGTTTCTAGTGCTATCAACCAAATTATAGGTGCATCTGTCTTTTTTAAATGTGAAAATTTTCAACGGGCAGGTGCTTATAAAATAAGGGGAGCTACAAACGCTATGTTACTTTTGACCAATGCCCAACGAAAAAATGGGGTGGTCACACATTCGTCTGGAAATTTTGCACAAGCCGTTGCTCTGGCAGCAAAAAGTCTTGACATAACCGCACATATTGTAATGCCTTCTTCTGCTCCCGAGATTAAAAAAGTTGGGGTAAGGGAATATGGAGGACACATCTATGAATGTGAACCTACTTTAGCAGCAAGGCAGGCCATGGCAGATGAAATAGGCCAAGAAACTGGAGCTACTTTTTTACACCCCTCTAATGATGAGAATGTAATTATGGGTCAGGGTACTGCTGCTTTGGAATTATTAAGAGAGGATCCTGAACTTCGTTTTATTTTTTGTCCTGTTGGAGGTGGCGGACTCATTGCGGGCTCTTCCTTAGCTGCAATACATTTTGGAACTAATTGCCAGGTTCTAGGCGGAGAACCATTTGAAGCCGACGACGCCTATCGTTCTTTAATAAGCGGAAAAATCGAGGGTAACGATACGGTAAATACAATTGCAGACGGACTCAAAACAACCTTGGGCGACAAGAATTTTCCTATCATCAAAAAGCACGTTTCTAAAATCATACGCGTAACCGAAGATGAAATAATTGCCTCTATGCGCCTGGTATGGGAACGTATGAAGATTATTATTGAACCTTCTAGTGCAGTAACTGTCGCAGCCTTGCTTAGAGATGCATCAGAATTCCCAGAGGTTTATAGTAATAAAAAGGTCGGGGTTATAATCTCTGGTGGAAATGTGGATTTGAATAACTTACCCTTTTAAAGAAAGGGATAAGCATTATCATTCCAATGAGCATAATCTCCGGAACAATAGGGATAAAATTTATACCAATAAAATTGTGTAAACTATTGAAACTAAATTTTAAAAAGGCAGTTAAAAAAATGATACAATTTCTAGTAGGTTTACTATTTATTCTAATAATTGGTGTAGCCTTATTCGTTAATCTAAGTCCTGAGTTTGGTAGCGCCCCTTCCAAAAAAAAAAGAGAAGTCTTTGCCCAATCTTCCAATTATAAGGATGGGGTCTTCAGAAATATTGGCAATGTCAAAATGGAAATGAGTTTTGGTAAATTCATAAAAATGATTGGCGGTTATTTTGCAGATAATCCCAATACTACTCCTAAATATAGATATTACAGTTTCGAAAATTGACTCGATGGCCATTGTCAATTATTCAGGTCCATCACGCTTGGTATGGTTTGGTCATTCTACGTTTCTCTTACAAATCGAGGGCAATAATATTTTAATTGACCCTATGTTTGGGGATGTGCCTGCCCCGCATCCCATGTTGGGAGGTAAACGATTCAGTAAATCACTGCCCATCGAAATAGAAAAACTACCCAAAATAGATGCTGTCATTTTCTCTCATGATCATTATGATCATTTGGATTACGGTTCTATTCAGCTTCTTAAGGATAAAGTTGATATGTTCTATACTCCTTTGGGTGTAGGGGCTCACTTAGCAGAATGGGGAGTTACTGAGACTAAGATTATAGAACTTGACTGGTGGGATGAGGTAGTCTACAAAGGGCTTAAATTTAAAAGTACACCAGCGCAACATTTTTCGGGCCGCGGAGTAATGGATGGAGCTAAGACCTTATGGAGCGGTTGGGTTATACAATCTGAAAAGAATAATATTTTTTTTAGTGGCGATAGTGGTTATGGGCCTCATTTTAAGGAAATAGGAGAGCGTTTAGGGCCTTTTAATTTTGCTATGATGGAATGTGGACAGTACAACGAACTCTGGAAAGAAATACATATGATTCCAGAGGAAACGGCCCAAGCAGGTATGGATGTTAATGCAAGGGTAATAATGCCTATTCATTGGGGCGCTTTTAAACTAGCGCTGCACCCGTGGACTGAACCAGTTGAAAGGGTGTCTAAGAAAGCATCAGTGTTAGGAATTCCTGTAGTAGCCCCAAGAATTGGAGTGCCAATTTATATTGATAAGCCAGATTTCACTAAGGATAACTGGTGGGAACAGATTAATTAGCGGTATTTAGCAAGCCCTCCGCATTCGCTATACTGGAGTTTATTTTTTCCTTTACTGCGTTCACCTTTTCTTCTTCTTCGTCCAACCATTTTTGTTTTTCCTCTGTAAGTGCTTTGCCTTTCATGATTTCATCGGCGTCAAATCGCTTACCAATACCTTGCATCCAATCCATCATGGATTTGTTGGCGTCTTGTAAGTCAAGCATGGCTTTGCCTTGTGGGGAATCCAT